>NZ_CAIKKU010000148.1 GCF_903828115.1 uncultured Thiodictyon sp.
CCTGGAACGAGCGCGCACGCCGTTTGATCATGCACCATGATCGCCTGCTGTGCGTGTCCGAAGCCTGGGTCTGGCTCACTGAGGCGCGGATCCTTCTACGACGCATGACGACAACGACTTAATTTTGTCTATACCCTCTGATGGCGCCGCTGCTGCTTATCATTGGATTCGAGCCCCTGGACATCGTCCCGGCGGTGCTCTTCTGCGAACTCCTGACCGGCCTGGCCGCCGGCCTCCTGCATCAGCACGACGGCAATATCGACCTGATCCGCGACCGGCGCGCCCGCCGCACCCTGATCCTGTTGGCGGCCCTGAGCACGGTCGGCGCCGTGGCCGCGGTGCTGTTCGGGATCCAGTTCGGGGGCCGGTGGTTCGCGTTCGGGAGTGTCGCGGTCGTCCTCGTCCTGGGCCTGCTGACCCTCGCCAAGGCCCGGCAACCGGCCTGCTTCCGCGGCTGGGGCATCCTCGCCATCGCCCTGATGGCGGCCTTCAGCAAGGGGATGAGTGGCGGCGGCTATGGCCCCCTGGTCACCTCCGGGCAGATCGTCTGCGGACTGCCCGCCCGCCAGGCGGTGGCCATTACCTCCATTGCGGAGGCGCTCACCTGCCTGGTCGTGCTGATGGGCTACGTCGCGGTGAAGGGCGCACCGGACTGGACCCTGGCCCTGCCCCTGGCCGGCGGCGCACTGCTCGCGGTGCCCTGGGCGACGCTCGGCGTGCATCACCTGCCGCAGACCTGGCTGCGTGCGGGGGTCGGGGTGCTGACCCTGGCGCTGGGGCTGTGGTCGCTGTTTACCTTGGTGGGGTGACGGGCCGGTCCCGGTCGATGTCATACGAGCGGACTTGCGTGGCGTCCGGTTGCCCGGCCGGCGCCCGCGTGTAACACTCTTGGTCGACCCCGGTGCCCACCGGCCACTGCACTCCACCGCAACTGCACGATTTAGGGGAGGTCGGGCCAACGAGCGAGCGTGGGGACAAGCCGGGGACAACGCCGCTTGGCGTCTGCGGGTCGGCCAGGTCGGCGCCCGGCGTTGTCCCCGGCTTGCCCCCACTCATTCACCCTTTGCCCACACTGCGCCGCGCGGGCCACAGCGCTGGCTGAGGACGCCTGCGGCGCAACAACAATCAACTTTTTCAACGTTGCGACGGCCGCCGGATGGCACCCGTCCGACCCCAACCAGCACCGGCACGCGCCACCGCGCATTGACATCTACCGTTGACGGCGGGACCCATCACAGCGTAAACAGCATCATCCCCGCGCGGCGCTTCGCTCCGACGGTCCAGTTTGACCTGGAACAGCCGTCCAGTTTGCGGCGGAACAGGTGTCCAGTTTGCGGTGGAACGGCTGTCCAGTTTGCGTGGAATACGCAGTAGCCCTTGGCATGAATGGCCGCTACCGCGGAGGCAAGGTTATGAGCAGCGACATGAAGGTAACGCCAGTGGAAGCCGGGGGCCTTCTGGCTGCGGCTTTGTAGGTTATAGAGCCCGTGCAGTGGCACGCCGCCGCTGATCCTGGGCATCGCGTACCCGACGATCTGCCCCTGGCCGTCGTGCAGCAGGTCGCATGGCCAGGCGATGGAGCAGTGCCCCTGGGCCGCGGTCGGGTCGTCTGGCGGGTTCTCCAACATCCGTTCCAGCTTGCCGGGGGGCGGGGCCTTGCCGGAATGGTAGAGCTTCACGACCAAGTCTCCGCGGCAGAGCACCTCATACACGGCGCCTTCCCCCCGCGGGCCAACTCGAGGCCCAAGGCGATGGTTTGCCTGGTGTTGACGAGGGTATAGGCGGTGGGCGGCATGGGGACCATCCGGTGGCGGTGCCGTGCCGCGGGGGCGCTGGCCCGGCAGCTCGTTTAGGCGGACGACCCCGATCGGGACCGGTCGGCACGCACCGCGATCACCAGGGTCTTGTCGTCGTCGGTCTTGGCGCAGACCCGCTCAGACTCCAAGAAGGCGCGGAGCTGGCCTTCTCGCTGATCTGCGTCCGGCTGGCCCCGGACGAAGTTAAAGAGCGGATCGAAGAAAGGGGCGTGCGGGACCGGCGGCCGAGCCTTCATTTCCAGGGCCAGCATTTGCATGCCGTCGGAGAAGACCACAATGCCGTCCGGGGCGCCTTCCCGGTAGGCGAACTGGGCGTCTTGCAGGTAGGTGTCCGAGATCAGGAAGACTGTCTCGTTGAGGTATTCGCCTTGGTGAGGGGCGGTCAGCAGGGCGAGGTCCCCGGTGGCGTCCCCCGGCGGGCGGCGATAGACGATAGCTCCATCGCCGACTTGGATGCCGACGAGCGCGTCCGGGGTCACCAGGGCCAAAAGGAAGGTGCAAGCGAGATCGCAAGCGGGGCAGCCCAACCGCTCGGCTTCAGCCATGAGTGACAGGTGCAGGTCGACCAGCAGATCACGCAACTCCGCCTCCCAGGCGGCGGCGCCGGCGGGAAGCGGGCGCGCCTCTTGGAACCAGCACAAGGCGCGTGCCGTCGCCAACTCCGCTGCCAGCGCGGCGTGCTCTGCGGCACCAGCGCCGTCGGCGACGGCCAAGATCAGGAGGGTGTCGGTGGCGAGGATGCTCTGGGCGTCTTGACAGGGCGTCCCGGTCCTGGCGTGGCCTGAGCCGCGCACCGACAGGCCACTGTGGTGCCAGGTCATGTCAGACCACCCAGTCCTTGGCCGGATCTAGTGCGACCTGATCCCCCACCTGGGAGTGAGCGACGGCCTGGATGCTGCGTGAGAGCCAGACGAACATCTCCTGGAACTGACCGCCCTTGAGTTGATTGGGGGTGCGCGGGGAGAATTTGGCCAAGACGCCAAGATCGGCACCGCTCACGCCGACGTTAAAGAAGGCGACCTTTTTGTCACGGTCGGCTGCGGCTGCGCGGCGCGCGGCGGCCTCCCAGGTGTCGGTGGGTGCGCCGTCGGTAATCAGGAAGAGCCACGGGCGGTAGTAGGCGATGCCGTTGTCGTTATTAGGTACGCTTGCGGGCCTCGATCATGTCCAATCCTTGCTCGACCGCCGCGCCCATAGGGGTGTCGCCGGACACGGCCAGCGTCGGGGCCTCGAACTGGGCGGCGGTGACAAAGTCTTGGACGGTTTGGATGTTGCCGCCGAAGGTGAGGATGCCGGTCTCCACACGCTTGGCGGCGAGTTCGTCCGCGCGCAGGGCTTCCTGAAAGACTTGCAGGCCCGCGTTCAATGCCTCGATACGCTCGCCATCCATGGAGCCGGAGCAGTCCAGCAGCAGCAGGCAGGCGCAGCGGGGTTCGGGGTTGACGGCGAAGGCGACGGTATCCAGTTCCGAGTGCATGGGAGGTCGGTCCTCAGGTCAAATTTGAAGAGGAGCGCAGGTCGAGAGGGTTGGCCGCCCAACCGCTGATCGGGCCTAGCGTTTCCTTTACGGGTTACCCGATCGGCGGGTACGCCTGCACGGGTGTTCAACGAATCACAATGTTACGTCCGCCCCGGGAAACGTAAAACGGAAATAGGCACATAGGGGACTTACCACGTTTCTTACGCGAGCTATTTCCCACCAGCCTGCCCAGCTGATGACCTTGATAACCATCACACGGCTTCGGGCGCAACGGAACGGAAAACGTAGGTAGTGGCTGAACCCCACGATTTCCGCTGCCATCCGGGCCTGTCGTCTCGCTGGGGTATGCCCTAACCTGGCGTCAGAACACCCACCTCGCAGCGTCAGGATAGGGTCAGTTTAGCATTTTCTTGATACCTGCCGCGAAAGGTCAGGGATCCTATTCTGACAGTTTCTCGGCGACGAAGGCAGCGCGCAGGGTCAACGCATCGGCTACGAAGTTCCCTCAGCCCTTGACCAGTCGCCGCTCCAGACGCAAAGGCTGCGGGACACCAACAACCACGGCGGCAGCGTACTCGCGGTGGGCCGCATTCAACAAGATGTTGTGTTCACCCGGCGTCACCGCGCACGGCATGGACAGGCCCACCGAGACCGACTCCGCGATCCGGCGCTCATTCAACTCGGGTAAGGGAAACCCGGCCCGGAGCCAGTGCCATGAATCCCTTGTTACGTATCGACCCGGATGACCCCTACCCGGAGAGCGACGGAGCACCGTACGACACCTATGGGTCGAGGAATACTATGTCTACGACCCCGAGCACAATCGGCTGGAGGTCTGGCTGCGCCAAGGGGGCAGCCTGCGCCAGATGTCCCACCTGAACGGCTGGACGAGCCCGCGGCTCGGCATTCGCTTTGCCGTGCGCCCGGAAACCCTGGAGATCTTCGACCCGGCGGGCCGTCCCTTCCGCAGTCCGGTCGAGTTGGCACGGCAAGCCGAGCAGGAGCGATTGCGCGCCGAGCAGGCCGACCAACGCGCCGAGCGGGAGCACCAGCGCGCCGAGCAGCTTGCGCAGCGACTAAGGGCGCTCGGGGTCGACCCGAACGACTTGCGCTAGCGCAGGACTTTCTCGAAATGCTGATAGTCCTTCTTGCCTTGCCAATCCCCACCCCAACTCCATCCCAATTCCTTGAATAGCTTGACCACGGGCGAGCCGCTGGAAAAGGTACCCGGCGCCGCGGGATCATAGCGGGCGCCTTGCGGGGAAACATGGCGTCCTTGCACATAGGGGTTCTGGACCGTGTTGATATCGACGGCCTGACCAAAGGCATGATTCGACCAGGTGTCCGTGCCCTTGATCTTGCGATAATTGAATCCGGAGCTGTTATTGCGTTCCATGCTCCTCGCATCGTCCCACCCGAAGCGGGAGATCGGGATGACCGAACCGATGGGGAAACCGTCTTCGCGAATTTTCCGAAAAATGACCTTCAGGTCGCCCGCCAGGCGACTGTCGACCAAAATTTGTCCCTGATGGAGTTTCCCGTCGAACGAGACATAGCTGACCTCGACGAGCGATTGGCGGTTCACAATTGCCCGCGGAAAGCCGCGGGCGAGCGCCTGTTGGCGCTCGGACTCCAGCGAGGTCCGGCTGTCGATGATGACGGTATCGCGCACCTCGCCGGAACGCGCCGCGGTGGGTTGCGGGGCCTGAGCGCAGGCATTGCCGTGCAGCCCGCCGAGGACCGCCAGCACGATCGCCACCACCCCGGGCCATGGTGCCCTGGCGTTCCTCAGGGCCGACCGGTGTTCGGCATTCATTTGCAGGAGCTGCTGATGTACTTGGATGAGACCCAGCCGCGCTCCTGATTGTCCGCAATGATATTGAGCCAGCCGCCGCGCCGCTTGAGTACGACGACGCGATCCCCCTGGAACAGTTCGCCCAACTGCGTGGCCGAGGGGGTGGGTCCGGCCCGCAGTGCCAGGAATCCCGAACCCTTGGCCGGATTGTAGCGGTCGCCGATGCCGGTTACCCGCCCAAAGCAGACATCGTCCCCGGCGTAGGTTGCCACGGAGGTTGTCAATGCCAGAAGCGATGCCATGACGATTGCTTTCATAAGGACCTCGTGACGATGCAGTGCGGTAGGTCTTGGTGGACGCCCAATCGGTCTCTCGTTCCCACGCTCCAGCGTGGGAATGCAGCGCAGGCGCTCCGCGTCCCGTCTGGTTATTGGACGCGCAGCACCCGCTCATGCTCCCCTGCTTGCGCGTAGGCGCCGGCAAGGCTTCACTTCACGGCATTGCCGTCAAACCTGAGCCCCTTCCGCGAAAATGACCTTGACGATCGGCGATGAACGCAACGGTGTGTTCTCCAACTCGTCCCGGGTGAAAATCAGGGGGGCAATCACCATGAGATTACTGAAACCGATGTCCCAGGCACTGTCCAGAATCATGCCCTTCAAGTGCTTATCCAGACGTTCAACCTCGACAAACACATCCAGGTCGGAATAGTCATCGGCATGGCCTTGATCATATTTCCGGCCACCGGGAGCGCCGCACCCCAGTGCGGCGCAGCCTATCCGCAGCACGCAACGCTGCGGTCGCTCGCGAGGCCGCGCC
>NZ_CAIKKU010000149.1 GCF_903828115.1 uncultured Thiodictyon sp.
CGGCCTTCAGGCCGACCGACTGGGAGCGCCGCACCCCAGTGCGGCCCGGCCTGTCCGCAGCACGCAACGCAGCGGTCGCTAGCGAGATCGCGCCGCACTGGGGTGCGGCGCTCCCAGTGGCCGGGATTATGATCGAGGCCCGCGGCGCCATCCCGTCGGGTCCGCGGGGCGGACCGTGCGCGCTGGGCGCAACCATGATCAAGGCCTTGACCGGCTTCGGTCATGGTTTTGGCCAGACGAGGCACTGGCCGTTAGCCTTGGATCGGTCGGCCAAGGCTGAAGCCTTGGACTCCAAATGCGCAGCGCCGACCGGAGCGCTGATCAAGGCCCAGCGGGCGCAGTTCACAACGGAGCACAACCGGCCATGCGAACCAAAAAACCCCGCGGCAATAGAACGACGGCCCTGGCCCTGATCTGCACCGCGCTGTGGCTCCTCTGGGTAGCGCCGGCCGGGGCGGACCCGGCGCCCGCGCAGGCCGCGGCCCCCGCCATTGCGGTGCTCGACTTCGAGTTGAATGACCTGACCCTGCTGCCGGGCACCCCCGAGGAGTTGGCACGCACCGCCTCGCTGCGGCCCTTGGTGGAGCAGGCGCTCAAGGCCCAGGGGAGCGACCGGCTGGTGTCGATCGACGCCGCGGCCCAGGCCCAGGCCAACGTCGGGGTCGGGTATCTCTACGACCACCCCGAGGCCGCGGCGGCCCTGGGGCGCACCCGGGGGGCCGACCTGGTCCTGGTCGGACGCCTGCACAAGCCGAGTTTTTTGTTTGCCTACCTGATGGCGCGCCTGGTCGACACCAGCACCGGGATGGTCGTGCGCGACCTGGTGGTGGAGGCCAAGGGGCAGACCGAGCCGGCGACCGCGCGCGCCGCCGCCCGGCTGGCGGAGCAGGTCCGCGAGACGCTCGCGCGGCACTGAGCCGGTGCCGCCGCACGCCCGCGACCGGCACCGACTTGTGCCCGGGCCCCGCCTGTCGTACTGTCCGCGGTCAAACGCATAAAGAATGATAAGACCCCCGCGCCCCTGGGCGACGGTGGAATCAGCCTAGCGCCACCGCCGCCGTCGCAAGGCCGCCGGTGCGGCTCCATCACCACTGGAGGACAATACCTTGGTGACCGTTCCCCTCAAGCTCGTCGTGTCCGATCACCGGGCGCGCGTGCACGCCGTGCTCGCCGGCAACGAGCTCATGCGCTCCTCGCTGGACCGGGTGACGCTGGCCTCCTGGCAGCGCTGCGCGGGCGACCATGGACTCGACCCGGGGGACGCCCCCGCGCCGGTCGTCATCCCCCGCGGGGACCTGAAGGACCGGCAGGAGCGCTGCTCGCGCCTGCTGGAGATCGCCCGCCCGGAGATGACCAACCTCTATCAGCAATTGGCCGGCTCCGGTCACGCCATCATGCTGGCCGACCGGGACGGGGTCCTGCTCAACTATATCGGAGACCCCATCTTCACCGACACCGCGGCGCGGGTCGGCATCCAGACCGGGGCGGTCTGGAGCGAGGCGATCCAGGGGACCAACGGCATGGGCACCTGCCTGGTCGAGAAGAAGCCCCTGGTCGTCCACCAGGGTTCCCATTTCTTCGAGCGCAACGCCGGACTGACCTGCGCCGCCGCGCCCATCTTCGACCCTAACGGCGAGGTGCTCGCCATCTTGGACGCCTCCAGCGAGGCGACCCTGGCCCAGCAGCACACCATGGTGCTGCTCAACATGGCAGCCCAGGTCATTGAGAACCGAGTGTTTTTCTGCGGCATGGGCGATGCGTACATCTTCCGCTGTCACAGCCGGGTCGAGTTCATCGGCACCCTGGGCGAGGGGCTGATCGCCTTCAGCCCGGACGGGCGCGTCCTGGCGGTCAACCGCAGCGCCATCTTCCAACTGGAATTGAAGGGCCCGGAACAGATCGTCGGGCGCTTCCTCCACGACCTCTTCACCAGCTCGATCGGCACGCTGCTCAAGCGCGCCCACGCCCAGGGCGGCGCCGCCTTCCCCATCCACGAGACCCGCTCGGAGCGGCGCTTCTTCGCCAAGGTCCAGCCCCCCGAGCACAGCGGCCGCCCCGAGCCCGCCCCGGTGATCCGCCCCCACCTGGTCGGCGAGGCGCGCACCACCCCGGCCGTGATCGGCCCCTTCGAGGCACTGCACTTCGGCGACCCGCGCATGGAGCGCAACGTCGCGACCATCAAGAAGGTGCTGGACCGCGACATCCCCTGCGTGCTGTTCGGCGAGACCGGGGTGGGCAAGGACGTCTTCGCCCGCGCCATCCACCAGGCGAGCCCGCGCCGGGACAAGCCATTCGTGGCGCTCAACTGCGCCTCGCTGCCCGAGTCACTGATCGAGAGCGAACTGTTCGGCTACAAGGCCGGGGCCTTCACCGGGGCCAACCGGGAGGGCAGCCGCGGCAAGATTCTCCAGGCCGACGGCGGCACCCTGTTCCTGGACGAGATCGGCGACATGCCGGTGCAGCTCCAGGCGCGCCTGCTGCGCGTACTGGAGGACCGCATGGTGGTCCCCTTGGGCGGCGACCGGCCCATCCCCGTCTCCATCCAGCTCATCAGCGCCACCCATCGCGACATCCGCGCCCTGATTGCCCAGGGCCAGTTCCGCGAGGACCTCTATTACCGCATCCACGGCATCTCGCTCACCATCCCCCCGCTGCGCGAGCGCGGTGACCGGCGCGAACTGGTCATCAAGGTTGCCCAGGACCAGGCCGGCCCCGGCGTCACGCTGGAGTGGGAACCCGCGGCCATGGACCTCCTGCTCAACTACCCCTGGCCCGGCAACCTGCGTCAATTGCGCAACGTCCTGCGCACCGTCACCGCCCTGTGCGACGACAACCGGATCACCGTGGCCGACCTGCCGGATGAAATCGGGCGCCCACCCCTGACCGACGAGGCCGCGGACGCCCCCGAGGAGACCTTCAACGCCCTGGGGGTGGCCGAGCGCGACGCCCTGCTGCGAATGCTCGAGGGCCTGCACTGGAACGTCAGCCTGGTAGCCAAGAACCTGGGGCTCAGCCGTAATACACTGTATCGGCGGATGAAACGCTATGGGATCAATCCGGCGCGTTAGGGCCTGGTGCCGGCCGTGCTCCCAGAAAGAGCATTTCTCCACAGATGAACACAGATGAACACAGATTATTCATTGGCTTACGCTTGTTCGGGGGTTCACCTTGCGGGTGATTGTGACAGCAGCGATAAGCCCATGACAATTTGAAGGACATCTGTGTTCATCTGTGTTCATCTGTGGATTTTAGGTTGATGGCAGCGAGGTTGCAGTTCCGCGCAGCGGACCCGACGCGGGCACCCTGTCTGCGGATGGGACAGCCTCGCCGTGACAGTGTGTCGCACCGCTGGGGCAAGGACAGGCTCGCCGCTTGCTACAGATCGGAAAGGCCAAGCCCCGAATCAATGGCATCAACATTGCTTTGGAAGCTGGACTGCGGATCGGCGCCGCGTGATCGGTCGCCACCCACGCGCCACCGGGGGTACCCCCGGGACCGACAACCAAGAAGATTCGGAGGAGCAATGAGAGCAATCAAGAGACTGGCCCGGTGCGCGGCGGCCGGCGCCGGCCTGGCACTGGGGGTCACCGGGGCCCTGTACGCCGCGGATGGGGGTGAACTCTACAAGTCGCGCGCCTGCCATGCCTGCCATGGGCCGGACGCAAAGACGACGATCCTGCCGATCTATCCCAAGCTCGCCGGCCAGAACGCCCCCTACCTCTTGGAACAGATGAAGGCGATTCGCGACGGTACCCGCACCAACGGCCTGTCCGCGGCCATGCGGCCCCTGATGGCGAGCGTACCGGACGATGAATTCAAGAGCATCGCCGATTGGCTTGCCACCCTCCAATAGGCGCGGGGGAAACGCACGGACATAGGGTCGGTAGCCTGGATGGAGCACAGCGCAATCCAGGTCCTCACTCGCCGCCCGCTTCGTTGTCGTTGTCGTTGTCGTTGTCGTAATCGAGGTTATCGTAGCGCCTCCGGAGTCTCTCGAACCCCAAAGCGTATCGC
>NZ_CAIKKU010000150.1 GCF_903828115.1 uncultured Thiodictyon sp.
GCGGTCGGAGAACCAGGGGCTTGCCGGTCATCCGGCGATCTCGCCGGCGGCTCGCGCCCGCAATCTGGCAAGCCAGGCGTCGTCAATCGGTTCCGCTGGTCCGGAGTCGCGTCCTGCCAACAACTTCTCGCGCAGCATTTCAATATCGCGCTCGCGCCGAATGAGCTCGCCGAGATACTCGCTCGTGCTGGAGTAGCGCTGCGCGGCGACCTTTCGATTCACGAAGTCGCGCAAGTCTTCCGGCAGGGAGATGTTCATGGTGGCCATGGTCGGCGCTCCGCGGTTTGGCAATCCTTGGCAAGGCTAACATGCATCGACCCCCGCCGCCGGCAATAAGGGGGCAGGGTCGAATACATTGTAGCAGAGGTATGTCGGCAATATGGAACCTGCGACGCCTCTTGCGCAAGCTGTTTCCTGCCGCCCCTGCTGATGGCCTTGAGTGGGTCAGGCTCGGGTATTTTGTCGTGACTGGAAGCATCGACATTAAGTTGGCCCGTGACCCTTCACGCCTTCTCTGGGGGTTCTCCTTGCGCGTTGCTTCGGCGCGGCAATTGGGCGTCCCGACGCCAGCGCTCGTTCACGAGCACCTTGAACATAGGCATGGACGTCCCCTTTGCAGTCCGCAAGAATCTCGTCGCGTGCCGCATAGATCTCTTCGAGTATCGGGTTAAGCGCCATTGTTCGGGTCTCCCAGGAATTCGGCGGGTGTGCAGATCAATAACCGCGGGAATCCGAGTTCTTCCAGCAAGTCATACACGCGCGGCAGGATATGGGCGTTGGCAATATGTCGACAGTTCTGCGTCAGCAGGTATTCCACTCCGCCGACTGCCGCGGAGGCTACGTGCAAGGCATCCAAGCGGGCCTTCTCGGGCATCAATGATCGCGCAATGATCTCGTCAGCGAGTTGTTCGACACGGGCATCCGGAAGCAGTACGGGAATATCGGTAAGCAGCGCCAGTCGACGTTTGGCTGCGTCAGGATCCCCGAGTGATGCCTCGTCGATGACGAATTGTGACGTAACCAAAGTATAATTCGGTGCTTCATCCGCAAGCCATTGCTTTGCCTGGTTCTGCAGTAGGGCAATAGCCGGATCGCTGCTGGTCCAGGCAGTCGCGTGACTTACGATTGATGTTTCAATATAGACGGAGTCCATGCCATAATCCTGGAGATAAGGAATGAAAATGCTGCGGCCCAACCAGCCGCTATCTTGGAAATCCTAGCATACCTCAGCAGATTTCCGGCTGCATGTCAACGGGAAGCCGCAGCTGACCTTCGTGATGGTACTGGCAAGCGGCAAAGAAACCGCGGAGGACAAGGGTCGGCGTCGACTACCATCCGGCCTCTTGCGCAAAACCGCGCAAGATCGGAAACCTGGGGCCAGCCGCGGTTTCCGCTCGAGCAAGAGAGACAGAAAAGAGGGACTAAAGGGGGTCAGTATCCCTCGACTGTGGCCATTTTAGGCGACTCCGATCATCGTGCCAGCCGCGACCGGCAATCGCGGGGCCAGGGTCCGCACGGCGGACCCTGGGGGACCACGGAGCCAACCCGTCCGATGCCCTACGCGGCCCCGGCGCGGCGGCTCGGCACGCCGCGCGACGCTGCTCAGGCGGTCGCGGCCAGTTGCGCGAGCACGCGCTCCCAGGCGGGGCGGGGAATTACCACCTGATCCTGATCCGCGAGCGAGTTGACGTAATTCCCCTCAGCCCAGATGGTGCGGCGCACCAGCGCCAGGCAATCGGAAAAGGTCGCCCGGGGCGCGTGGTCAGGTCTTGACTTATGCCTCGGGTAAAGGCGGGTAAAGGGGTCAGGGTAAAGGGGTCAGAGAGGGTAAAGGGGTCAGTACCGAATGGCGCTAAGTTAAGAGAGCGATTAATGATATCAGCAACTTGCGTGCAAGCTCAGCCCCCAGTTCCTGGAGAATCAGCGACAGTCCGCCAGATTCCTCCGGGTTTTACCTGGTACTGGAGCGTTTCGGCCAGCCGACCGGCCGCGCAAGCCACTGTTCTCATGAGGTCTCGTCCTTAACTTAGCGCCATTCGGGTCAGTACCCTTAATAGGGCCAGCCAAAGGCATTGCCAGACCATGCTCACATGACTCGAGCCGGCATCACGATAGCGATTTCGCGAAAGCTTGAGCCCTGCGCTTCCCCATCATTCTGTTTCGGAAAACAGGACCGCCGCCGGGCCACAGGGCTTCTTGCCGTGGCCATAATCGTTCAAATAGTCCGCCACGCAATCGCGATCCGTTTTGGCGAGTGACCGTTGCTCGGGCGTAAGTCCTCTGTCGAGTTCGTCGAGCACCAGCGCCGAGGTCAGCACCATGCATACGCGCCCGAGCAGGCTTCGACGGTGCATGCCGGTATCGGCCGCATCCGATAACTTAATCGACTGTATCGCCGCGTCCGCGCAAGCGACCAAGGCCGGCGAGGTGGGGTGGCGCAGTGCGCTTTCGCAAAAAGCCTTACACACTGGCCCCCACCGCAGTTCAGGTGTGACTTGGCGTCGACGCAGCACCGTGCCGTCC
>NZ_CAIKKU010000151.1 GCF_903828115.1 uncultured Thiodictyon sp.
ATGACTTCGGCGGCGCTGGCCACGGCGAGTCTGTTCAAGATGATGGAGGTCTCCCGCCACAAGGACCCGAAAACCGTGATGATCTACGTGCGCCGCAGCGCGGAATTTGAAGACCATGCTGGCGAGGGTCTGCTCTGACGCCGGCACGACACCGGCAGTTCGCCCGCCTCGCAGCGACGCTGTCAGCGCGTGAGCCAAGCGCGCGACAGGCCGACCACCGCACCGTCTCCCTGATCTGAGGCTGGTGTTTGAAGTTAACCGATGTCCAGTCAGGACTTGGCTAACACGGAAACTCCCGGGGGGGGCAACACAAGTTAGAAAGCTTTCTTAAAGAACGATTAAGAAGAAGATTAAGATAAAGATTAGGGTTCGGCCATGACGCTGTAACATAATGTAATATAATAACAAATATGTAAGAAATTGACTTTCGTCTACCTCAAAGCACGAAAACATCTACCTCTTTGCACGAAATCACCTACCTCGTTGCACGTATGGGGCTACTCCGTTGCACGAATCAGCGACTTCATTGCACGAGTGTTGGGTGCCGGAGAACTGAGTCCTAGGGCGTTGGCGGCGCGTGGACGGTGTGGGGAATCGGGGAGCAGCAAACACGACCCTCGAAGACGAGTAAGCACTTGCAGACCTCGATTGGCGTGGTAGCGGAATGACGCTTGCGGTTTCGGCGCACCGGGAGTAACTGCGTATCAGCTACCTCATTGCACGAGGTGGGAGATCGTGGGTAGGAGGATCTTGGGGAGTGGGTGGCGTGGGAACTTCCTACTTCGATGCACGATGTCGACAACTCGGCTCCCGGACCTGGAGTAGGACGAGACGAGCCTTGTCGCACGAAAATTGGGCGGCTTGTGCTACCTCGTTGCACGAGCGCGGATCGGTGAGCCTTGCGAACAGGAGGATTTTTCGAGACGGCGCACGAGGGCAAGTTAGTTTACGTCAAGCGCTTTTGCGTACATCCGCGTTTGACGCGATAACATACTGAAAAGGTTTTAATAATCCATGCTCGGTAAGTCGTACGATGAAGCGTGCGGCACGCCGGGAACCGCGCCTTGCCGTGGTCCGCGGGAGAAGGTTCGGCCACCAGCCGGCCGCCTGCTTCCCGCAGGTTGGTCGTGCAGTGGGGTAGGCCAAAGGAGCGGCTGTTGCAGTCTATGCACCAGCGCAAGGATCTAAGGATCTGCGGAGCAACGAGACCTTAGGGTTAGGGAGAGCCTGCGGCGAAGAAAGGCTATGTTGCCGCACGAACTCAGGAAAAACCTCGCGCGCGGGCGAGATGTCGTTCAAGGGTGGGCGCCGGGGAGTGCACCGCGGGGAGCTGAGGGTCTACCTCACAGCACGAATGCCTTGCCCTTTCGGCCCCCTGAACCTGGCAACCGGAACAACGGGATCGGTGGCGCCTACTCGGTTGATGTCGAGCGGACCACGCGGACGAGATCTCTCTCTGGATCAATCGCGTAGTCGGTTAGAAATGTGACTGCCCGAAGTTCCTGGAGGGCATCGCGCAGCAGTTGTCGGAATTTTGACAGGTCCTTCGTGGCGGATCCGCATAACCGGCGAATTGTATCGACCCTAATAGCCACGGGTCGCCGGTGCGTATGGTAGAAGGAGTGCAGCCACTTGGCCAGGTGGCCTAGGGCAAGTCTCTGTTCCCACTCGATCTGGCTGTAAGCGACATGGTTGAAAAGTGCTGCGATCTCTGGTTCCAGGCGGACGCCCCAGACCCTTGAGTTGTTGCCCGTGGAGTCGTCCTTCCAAGAGAAATCTCTGATCAGGGATCCGGAATACCCTCGTTGGTCACCTCTAACTTCCAGCCCCGTGGCCTTGAGCCTTGTGATCGTGTCGCGCAGGCGAGTATAGGAGCGGACGTTCGGGTGCCACTTGAGACTCTGGAGCATCGCGTGCGCCGTGAAAGTAACTGGGGCGCCTAGTGGCACCAAGCGGGCGAGATGGACAATTTGCAGGAAGACGTCTTGATCGTCTTGCCGGAGTTCTTCCCCGGTGTAACGGATCTCCAGACCCGACAGCGTAGCGATTAAGCTGTTCTTGAGAAAATTGCGCTTGATGCGGACGTTTCCGACCGTGAACAGCGCTCCGCGAACCAAGTCGTTGGGGACCCCACGTCGCTGCTCGGGCCAGATCGGTAGTTGGAGGATACGTGTTTCAGCAATCGTCGGCTGACATCTTTTGGGGAAATTCTGAGGGGCCCGCTGTGCGAGCCGACGTTCCAAACGCGACATCGTTTCCGCGAGACTCGAACCGGAATGCTCGTCACTCTCAGCGAGGGTGCTTGGATCTGCAAGCATGTACGCGGGGCCTCAATGTTAGGTGATGCCGCCAAAGGTGTCTCATCGGTGTCCGCGAGCGGAAAAACCAGCAAACTCATGACATAGTCGCACGAAGCGAACCGAGTACCTTGGCGAGAGCATAAAGGACCCTGGCGGGGAAAGCAATACAGTGTTATTTTAGCTCCAGACACTACGGTATTGCTTTTTGGAGGTGTTTGGTGCAGGTGATAGCAGTGGTGCAGAATAAAGGTGGCGTAGGTAAGACGACGCTTACGCGGGTCCTGGCCGAGTATTTCTCGCGCAAGGGGCGGCGGGTGTTGGCGATCGATCTGGACGCTCAGTGCAACCTCTCCCGTCGGTTCCTGGAGATGGAATATGACCAGGCGGATCCGGACGGTGTTTTGCCGCCCCTTCATCCGCTGTTTCAGGAGGGTGATGATGGAGGGTGGTCGGGGCGCAGTTCGAGCGCCGACGTCTATTTTCAAGGCGAGGTCTATCCTTATCCGACGCGCATTGAAGGGTTAGAGGTATTGCCGGGCCATGGTCCACGGCTGCGTCAAGTTGAACTTGTCCGGGTCGGCGATGTGCGTGAGCAGGTCCACAATCGTCTGTACGAGTTCCTCGCCCTCGCAGATGTGCGCGACGCCTACGATTTGGCCTTGATTGATACTGCACCGGCTAAAGGTCCGTTGACGATCAGCGCGATGCGCGCCGCCACTCACGCAATCATCCCAACGACGCTCGAGCCGCAGCCAATTGAAGGGTTATTTGGCATGTTACAACTCTGGAGGCAAGAAATGCATAGCCGCGATACTAGCCGACCACCGTTGAGAATCGCAGCAATCCAGCCGAATCTCTTCAGAAAGGGGGTGGCGTTGCACGAAGGTCTACTGGATTCGCTTCGCAAAGATACAGCGGTCGCGAGCCTGCTATCTCCGGTCATCCTCCACCAGCGAATTGCATTTGCAGAGTCCGACCATGCCCAGGCGCGACCCAAGAGCGTATTTGATTTAGCGGAAAAGGACCCCGCGCGCTTGGAGGCGATCGCGATGTGCGAGTACGTCGCAAGATCGCTAAGTGAAGGGGGGGCCGGACTATGACTACCCCTCCCAAGCGCTTCCGATTCGGTGGGTCTGCGATCACTGATGCGATCAGCGAGACAGTACGACGGGGCAATGTCGAGGCTGGGGTTATGCATGTGGATGCCTTGGAGGTGGAGAGGATCGAACCTGATAGTGATAACCCCAGGCAATTGCGCATTACAGAAGACGAGTTTGGATGGCTCTTGGACCCGGTGGCGGTGGCTGCGGCAAGGGTCTCAGAATCTCCATCTGCGCGAATCAAGGTGCTGTTGCGTCTTCGGGATCTTGCCGATTCCATGCTTGAGAGTGGCGTTCTCCAGCCGATCCGGGTGTTCCGACACGGGAATCTGTATCGGATTGCTTATGGAGAGCGTCGTTATTGGGCGGCTCGTTTGGCGGAGATCAAGAACATCCCGGCGTGGATATCAGATCAAAGACCAGCGCGTGTGCGTACGTTGCAACTTGTCGAAAATCTTCATCGCGATGATCTCGACCTGGCGGGACGGTTACGGAACGTTTTGGGCGTTCTTGAAGAACTTGCAGAAGAAGGGGATACGACCGGCGAACGACTGGCTAGCCTCGTGGGGATTGCTGAGCGGAGCGCGCGGCGGTATCTACAGGTGGCGCGTGGTCCAGAAGATGTTCGCGAAGCGGTCCTGGCTGGGATCATTCGAGACTTATTGGTTGCGGCATCGGCGTCTGCCATCCGCGATGACGTGCAACGCGGGGTGGTCCTGTCGTTGCTTGCGAAGGGCTTGAACTGGGAGCGAGCGGTCGCGGAGGCAGAGAAGATCCGTAATCCGCCCGCGGAGCGCACGCGTGGACGCCCCATGATGAAGGTGACTCTTGGCGCGACAACGAACGTGGGAGTCGTTCGAGAAATTATGCAGATCGTGCTGGGTGAGGAGCGGCTCCCGCAGCTGGAATGGTCTGATTATCGAGCTGTAGGTAAGGCATGGAAGGCATTTCTGGCCGAGATGGAGCAACGTTTTTGAAGACAACCGTGCGAATGACCAGCGCCATGCGAGAGTCCCTTCGGACTGCGGCGAAGGCGTACGGGGGTAAGGGTAAGAGCCGGTGGGTGAGGGAGGCATTGGAAGCGTTGAACGCGGATGACCCCTGTCTTACGACAGTGGGGCATGGAGAGAGTGCGTTTGTGCCGGAGTGCTCGGATCAGGTCATACTTGGTCCTGGCGACAGTGACTTGTTGGAGCAAATGGTGGCGCGTATCCGAAAACAAGACCCCTTGGCAGAAGGGGTGCAGTCACAGATTCTGCGTGCTGCCATCCGCGGAAGGCTTCAGCGGTCAACTTGACCGCTGGCCAAAAAGAATCGTCAAATATATGATATATATATAAAAATATCGGATTTTCTTTTTAAGAAAATATCCTCCAAAAGGTGTTGCACCGGGCGGCTTGCCCCAGTCGCCAGGTGGAGTCCCAGACCGGAAGCTCATCGCCGCCCAGTCTCCGCGGACCCACAAGGATAGGGTCGCGTAATGCACGATGGTTCAGTCGCGCCGCGAGCGCTGATGGATGGGGGGTTGCGGCTAGCGAGCGGTGGGGTGAGTGGTAGATGTACTCTAATGGGGATTGCGAGTATCGCACCTAAGTGTCACGTGACAACATAGGACAGGATAGGGAACGTGATGATCCGCACGAGTCGCGGCATCGTGCCGTTAGCCCCTGATGGCAATGTCGATCAGTTGGCTACGTAAACTGCGCCTTGGCCCGAACCAGGGCTGACGAACCGAGCGGGGAGGGGGGTGAGGTTCAAGTGCCGATGCCACCGCAGTCGACCGCCTCGCGGATGAAGCCCGCCACGCCGCGGTGGCGCTGCGCCTGGACCTGGCGGCGCTGGGCATAGGGCAGGCCGAGCAGGTTCGTGGTGACAGGCCCGCGAGGCTAGGGGCCGACCATAACCCTATGTTGACCGGCGCGCGACCGTGATGTTGCGCCGCGCGCTCGCTCAACCTGCCCTGGCCAAGGCCAGCGCGGGCAGCGGCCCGCTGAGGCTCTCGGGGACGGCATCGGTCCAGCGCAGCAGTTCCAGCCGGCCGTCGTGGTGCTCCACCAGCGCGGTGCAACTCTCCACCCAGTCACCGCAGTTGCAGTAAAGGGTCCCGTCCAGTTCCCGCACCTCGGCGTGGTGGATGTGGCCGCAGATCATGCCGTCCACCCCATGCAGCCGCGCCTCGGCCGCCACCGCCTGCTCGAAACTGCCGATATAGCTCACCGCGTTCTTGACCTTGTGCTTGAGATAGCCGGCGAGCGACCAGTAGCGCAGCCCGAAGTGGCGGCGCACCCGGTTCACCAACCCGTTTAGGGTCAGCAGGTGACCATAGACGCGGGACCCCAGGCGGGCCAGCCAGGGACCGCACTGGACCACGCTGTCGAAGCGATCCCCGTGCAGCACCAGGAACCGCCGACCGTCTGCGGTCTCGTGGACCACCTCGTCGCGGATCAGGACGTTGCCGAAGTCGGCCCCCAGGTGGGCGCGCAGGGGTTCGTCGTGGTTACCGGGGCAGAAGATGACCTGGGTGTCGGTGCGGGCCTGCTCCAGCACCGCCCGTACGACCGCGTTATGGGCCTCGGGCCAATAGACCCCGTGGCGCATCTCCCACAGGTCCACGATGTCCCCCACCAGATAGAGGTGCTTGCAGTGGGTGGACTGGAGAAAATCCAGCAGATACCCGGCCTGGCAACCACGAAATCCCAGGTGGACATCGGAGATGAAGATGCTGCGATACCGCAGGGGGTTGATGCGCGTGATCTCGGACATCGCGGTAGGATCCTCGACGATGAGTTCGGCCCATGGTCGGCAATCTCTGTTGCCGCATCATGGAGGAATGATGAAGATGGCGTGAAGTCGCACGCCCGGCGTGACCTGCGGCGCTTCTGTCATCATTCGTTCACGGCGCGGGCGGGACCCGGTCGCTACCATGACGGGATTTTTTCTGCGAGCCGCGGGTGACTTTGATGCGTGTGTTGATGATCTCGGACGTGTATTTCCCGCGGGTCAACGGGGTCTCCACCTCGATCCAGACCTTTGCCCGGGAACTCGTCGCCCAGGGGTGCGCGGTGACCCTGCTGGCCCCGGACTATGGACCCGCCGCCTCCGAGCCGTTCGAGGTCATCCGCATCCCGTCGCGCTACCTGCCGCTGGACCCGGAGGACCGCATCCTGCGGGTGGGCGCGTTGCGGCGGCGGCGGCCGGACCTGGCGCGGCGGGGGTTTGATCTGTTGCACATCCATACCCCTTTCGTCGCCCACTACAGCGGGCTGGCGCTGGCCCGGCGGCTGGGCATCCCGACGGTGGAGAGTTACCACACCTTCTTCGAGCAGTACCTGGACCATTATGTCCCCCTGGTCCCGGCCGCCTGGCTGCGCGCCCTGGCCCGCCGCTTCTCCACCGCCCAGTGCAACGCGGTGGACGCCTTGGTGGTCCCCTCCCAGGCGATGCTCGAGGTGCTGCATGGGTACGGGGTGCGCACCTTGGCGCGGGTCATCCCCACTGGGATCGAGTTGGGACAGTTCGGTCACGGGGACGGCCCCCGTTTCCGGCAGCGCTATGGCATCCCCGCGCAGCGCCCGGTGCTGGTGCATGTAGGCCGGCTGGCGTTCGAGAAAAACGTCGCCTTTTTGCTCCGAATGCTGGTCCTGGTGAAGGCGCGCCTCCCCGAAGTGCTGTTGGTGGTCGCCGGCGAGGGGCCGGCACGCCGTGCCCTGACGGACCAGGCCCGCAAGCTCGGGCTCGTCGACAACATCCTGTTCGTCGGCTACCTGGGCCGGGACGGTCCGCTGGAGGATTGCTACAGCGCGGGGGCGGCCTTCGTCTTTGCCTCCCGCACCGAGACCCAGGGCCTGGTGCTCCTGGAGGCGATGGCGCTCGGCGTCCCGGTCGTCTCCACCGCCGTCATGGGGACGCGCGAGGTGCTGGCGCAGGGTCGCGGCAGCCTGATCGCGCCGGAGGACGAGCAGGCCTTTGCCGATCGCTGCGCCCAGGTCCTCACCGACCCGGTGCTGCGCGAGTCCCTGGCCCGCGAGGCACGGGCCTATGCCCAGTCCTGGTCGGCCCCGGTGCTCGCGCAGCGGCTGCTGGGGTTCTATCGGGAGATTCTGGAATCCCGCCGCGCACCGCGCCGATGGTAACCAGGGTGTCATCAAGACTGCGGATAATCGTGATAATCCTGTCAGGCTCCCCCCGGTCAATTGGAATCTCGCTTGGTGACTCCTCTTGCAACTATTCGCGCCCCGTCTGCGAAGTTGCCGATCGCCAGGCGCCTGCCCGACATCCCCGGGATCCGGCAGGGCGGTCGCAATAGCGCGCCCGCCGGCGAGCGTCCAGTCGCGACGCCGGTAGCCAAGGGGTGAACAAATGAATACCCTGATTGCCGCCATCGGCTGCGTGCTGCTGTCAGTGACGGCGCAATTCCTGATCAAGGCCGGCATGTCGAGCGTCGCGGTCAAGACGGCACTGGCGCAGCCCGCCGGACTGCACACCGCCGGGGCCGTCATTCTGAGTCCGTCGATCGTCATCGGCTTTGTGTTCTATACGCTGGGGGCCGTCCGGTGGCTGGCCGGATTGGCGCGCTGGGATGTCAGCAAGTCGTACCCGCTGGAAGGTCTGGGCTTCGTCTTGGCCCTGATGGTCGGCTTTGCGATCGGCGAAGAGGTGACCGTGATGCGCGCGGTGGGGGTGCTGTTGATCTGCGCGGGCGTGTTCGTCGTCAGTGCGAACTGACCAAGCCCTCAGTAACGAGTCAAGAACAAATTAGACACAATCGTTGTCGTTGTCGTAATCGGAGAGCGATGCACTTCGGGGGCCACGAGAATCCGGGGCGCTACGATAACCTCGATTGCGACAACGACAACGAAGGGCCTTCTTCGCATCACTGTGAGGCATTTTTCCCATGGACCGCGAATACCACCGTTGGTACAGCGAGCGGCTCGGCCGGGACATGGAACTCCTGGTCTTCGGCCATGCCGGGGCCAAGGTCCTGGTATTTCCTACCCGCGACGGCCGCTTCCACGAGTACGAAGACCTACGCCTGGTTGAGGCCCTGGGTCAGAAGATCCAGGCCGGCCAGCTCCAACTCTATTGCGTGGACAGCATCGACTGGGAGTCGCTCTATTGTGCCTGGTCTCACCCCGCGGAGCGTATCCGTCGCCACCAGGCGTTCGAGGGCTATGTGCTCAACGAGGTACTGCCGTTCATGGCACACAAGAATCCCCACCCGTGCACCATCGCCCATGGGGCCAGCCTGGGGGCCTTCCATGCCGTCAATATCGCCTTCCGCCACCCGCATTTGTTCCACAAGGTCGCCGCCTTTTCGGGACGCTATGACCTCACACTGAACGTCGAACACTTCCAGGACCTGTTTGGCGGCCACCGCGACGACCTGATCTATTTTCACACACCCATCGAGTACCTCCCCAACCTGGAGTGTCCGGGGCGGCTCGCCGCGCTGCGGCGTATGGATATCGTCCTCGTCGTCGGCGACCAGGACCCCTTCCTCGACAACAACCGCTGCCTGAGCCGGACGCTATGGGGCAAGGGGATCGGGCACGTCCTGCACGAATGGCAGGGGCGCGCCCACCAGGGGCACGCGTGGCGGCGGATGGCGCCGCTCTACGTTTAAGGCTTAGTTGCGCGTCAAGAACAAGTTACACACACTCGACTTTGGCCATTTTAGGCGGTCCCGCTCATCGTGCCAGCCGCGACCGGCAATCGCGGGGCGAGGGTCCGCACGGCGGACCCTGGAGACCACGGAGGCAACCCGACAGGTTTGCTGGCGGCCCCGGCGCGCCGGCCCGGCACGCCGCGCGCCGCCGCTCAGGCGGTCGCGGTCAGTTGCGCG
>NZ_CAIKKU010000152.1 GCF_903828115.1 uncultured Thiodictyon sp.
CACCGTAGGAGCGGCCCCCCGGCCGCGACGGGTTGCCCCCAAGGCCGCCGTGGTCTGACTTATGGTCAAGACCCACAGACAGGCCCGCGCAACCGCGAGAAGCCTTCCGACCAAGACCCCAGCCCGCGTCGCGCGCCGGCACAAAATGAGAGCCATGTCCCCGAGTCGATGACCGAACCACGCATCACCGTCTACACCCCGGAGTCATCGCTCGCCAGTCCGGGCGTCATGATCCGCGACATGTTCCGCGACCTCGCCGCCGGCCGTGAGTTGGCCTGGCGCCTGGCGGTCCGCGACACCAGCGCCCAGTACCGCCAAGCCTATCTTGGCATCCTCTGGGCCTTCATCATGCCCCTGACCAACACCGTCACCTGGGTCTTCCTGAGCCAGGCCGGCATCGTCACGGTGGGCGATACCGCCCTGCCATACCCGGCCTACGTCTTCAGCGGCACCATCCTGTGGTCCATCCTGATGGACGCCCTGAACGCCCCGCTGGCGCAGACCAACGGCGCCCGTGCCATGCTGGCCAAGCTCAACTTCCCACGCGAGGCGCTGCTGCTTGCCGGCATCTACAAGGTCCTGTTCAATTCCGCGATCAAGGTCACCCTGCTGATCGCCGCGCTGCTCCTGTTCGGCATCAACCCCGGGTTCGGGCTCTTATGGTTCCCGCTGGGCATCCTGTCGCTGATCCTGGTCGGCACCGCGATCGGGCTCCTGATCACGCCGGTCGGGATGCTCTACACCGATGTCGGGCGCATCCTGTCGCTCATGATGCAGTTTCTCATGTATCTCACGCCGGTCGTTTTCCCGATGCCCAAAGAAGGCTGGCCGGCGGCCCTCTTCCAGATCAATCCGCTGACGCCGCTGATACTTACCGCCCGCGATTGGCTCACCGGTCTGAGCCCGGCGTACCTGGAGTATTTCCTCGTGGTCAACGGCGCGGCAATTTTCCTTCTGCTCCTGGCCTGGGTGGCCTATCGCCTGGCAATGCCGATTCTGATTGAGCGGATGAGTGCGTGAGCGGCTCACTGGCAGTCAACCCCGGTCTTGGGTACCCATTTCACACCCCTACTGGATCGTTGTTATGGCCGACACCCTGATCAGCGTCGACAGCGTCTCCAAGAAATTCTGCCGCAGCTTGAAGAAATCCCTGTGGTACGGCATGCAGGACCTCGGCCAGGAATTGCGCGGCCACCGACATGGGGGTGGAGGCGCGTTACGTCCCGACGAGTTCTGGGCTCTACAGGGCATCAGCTTTGAACTCAAGCGGGGGGAGTGCCTCGGCTTGATCGGGCACAACGGGGCAGGTAAGACCACGTTACTGAGGATGCTGAATGGCCTGATCAAGCCCGACCAAGGACGCATCGCGATGCACGGCAGGGTGGGTGCCTTGATTGCGCTGGGTGCAGGATTTAACCCTATCCTGACCGGTCGGGAAAATATCTACGTCAACGCGTCGGTACTGGGATTGACCAAACGCTTCGTCGACTCCCGAGTTGAAGAAATAATCGATTTCGCCGGACTTGGCGAGTTCATCGATATGCCGGTGCAGAGTTTCAGTTCCGGCATGAATGTGAGATTGGGTTTCGCCGTCGCGGCCGTCCTGGTCAGCCCGGATATCCTGTTTCTCGACGAGGTGTTGGCGGTCGGTGACATCGGCTTCACCATCAAATGCCTGAATACCGTGCGGCGCCTGTCGCAAGACGCGGCCGTGGTGTTCGTCTCGCACAACATGCAATCCATCTCTTCTTTTTGTACCCGCGTGATCGTGCTGGAAAAGGGCCGGAACCTCCTCGACACATCAACTCCCGCGCAGGGCATTGACCAGTACTATAGTCTGGTCAAGCACGAGATCCAGACTTCCGGCACCGGCGAGGCTGTCGTCAATACCATCGACTTGATCGCGGCGGCAGGCGTACTCGCCGACGAGGAGCCCAGCATCGCGCACGGTACCGAGCTTGCGGTCCGCTTAGCAATCAGTGTCACTCGCTCGCACTGTGAAGCGTCGGTGATTCTCTATGCCATGGACGAAGCGATGACGCCCGTCCTGTGCGTGCCGCTCTGTGACCCGGCAGGGGAATTAGCCCGCTTTCCCGTTGGCGATATCGCCATTGATGTCCCGCTCGGTGTCTTGGAACTCGCAGCCGGTAAATACAGCTTCGTGATTTCGGTGTCTGATTGCGAGACAAGGGAGTCGCTGGTTCGCGTTCAGGGCCTTAGGCCATTTCGTGTCTTTGCTCCGACTGCCTATTGGGGAAAGCTCGTCCGCCCCGCTGTCGTCGGCAAGACCATAATCCCGGCCGGTTGCAGCCAGGCTTAACTATGGGGATTCCCTGATGAGCGACTCGCTGATGGCCTCATACTTGGCGCTGGTCAGCGCTGCGGTCCCCAATGACTTCACCGATAACTACGACTATCGCCGTTTTGGCCCAATCGTTGAACCAAGTCGCCAGGCGCCAAAATTGCCTTTAAGGCGACGCCTGCGCTGGTATTATAAGAGAATTCTGCAGGCATTTCGCATCATTGACCAACCGCCGGTCTACAAGATGGACCAGGTCGCGTCTGCGACTGACTGGCTGCGACCGAATTGCGAGAATCTTCAATTCCTTTACGAGCACCTGGAAGACGAAGTCTCAAAACGCCTGCTCGCCCTCATTCTTGCTTACCGGGCCCTTGGCCATCGGCGCGTCAAGCTCCCGCTAAATAACCCTGACTACTGGGCGCTCTTTGCCCGCGTTGAACGATCCATTGATGAAGCGGAGGTCCGCGATCTTTCTTTTCATAACTGGAAGATCTATCGCTTGAAGCTCGAGGAATTTGGCTACCCCTTCGACTTGTTTATTCGTCCCAGTGGGGTGGTCGCCCAACTGCTGCTTCAACAGTATCGCTGTCAGACCGATCGTCAAGTCATTGAAGTGCGCCCTGGCGACATCGTGGTCGATGGTGGCGGTTGCTATGGGGACACAGCGCTGTATCTGGCCTATAAGGCCGGCCCTACTGGGCGCGTATTCTCGTTTGAATTTCTGCCGGAAAATCTTTCCATATTCGAGCGTAATCTCGAGTTGAATCCCGGGATTGCGGCGCGGATCAAGATCGTTCGTCACCCGATGTGGTCCTCGTCCGGTGAGTATCTGTACATCGAGAGCGCCGGCCCCGCCACCCGCGTCCTGCCCGCCCCGCAATCGCCGAATGCGGTCCGTATCGAGACCCTCAGCATCGATGACCTCATGAGATGCGAGCAAGTGAGTCGTGTGGACTTCATCAAAATGGATATTGAAGGATCGGAGTTGTCGGCACTTAAGGGGGCGGAGCAGAGCATTCGCCGCTTCAAGCCGAAGCTGGCGATCTCCGTCTACCACAAGCTTGCGGACTTCTGGGAAATCCCCCAGTGGATCGACAGTCTCGGGCTCGGTTATAGGTTTTCATTACGTCATTTCACGATTCACCAAGAAGAAACCATCTTGTTCGCGTATTGCGAGGCGCCCCGGTAGATGCAGATGATGATTGCTCAAGGCGCGCCTTTTTTTGTTCTTGGAAATCCAAGATCCGGCACTACGCTTCTGCGTCTTGCGTTGACTGCTCACCCCGCACTGGTCGTTCCGCCAGAGGCGGGCTTCATTTGTTGGCTGCATAATCAATTCGGCGCCTGGAGAGGTGAGCAATGGGCAAACATCGAACTTGTTCGGCGATTCGTCGACCACGTTGCCGGGACGAGGAAATTTTCTACTTGGAACATCGGCGCCGCGGAGTTGATGCCCTATCTCGCGACGCGCAAACCTGCAACCTACTCTGACGCCTGCTCAGCGATCTACGAGGCGTACGTCCTGAAAACCAAGCCGGGCGCTTCCAGGTGGGGCGATAAGAATAACTATTACACCGGGCATGTCGATTTGCTTGCTAAGCTGTACCCACTGGCGCAATTCATACACATTGTGCGGGATCCGCGCGATGTGGCTTGCTCCTATCGCGATACTGCCGCGCTGGATCGGTCTAATCCGTTTCGGCCTGACCTCCCAACCAATGCGACGATGATCGCCGTCGACTGGAATGCGAACGTCACCAACGTCCGCCATGGGTTCAGCCGGATTGATCCGGACCGATGCTATACGCTGCGATACGAAGACCTCGTCACCGACCCCAGGCGACAACTCGCCGCCCTCTGCGCTTGGTTGAATGTACCTTTTACTATTGATATGTTGGCATTCTGGAGGATTAATCGCGATACAGAGCTCGAGCCGAAGGCGATGCTTGAGTGGAAGAAGAAGACGCTGGAGCCCATCACCGCGTCGCAAGTGTGTCGCTTCCGCAGCGAACTGCAGGAACAGGATCAGCGGGCCATAGAGGCAGTAGCGGCGATCATGATGGTAACATACGGCTATCTGCCTTTACAATCCTACGCCCGCGCGTAGGTGGTTAATGGCTTTCGGGATCTCGGCATCAGTACGACTATGAATGACACAAACCAGTGCGGCCCACTCTTCGTCGGCTGCCCGAATCAGGGAGATCGCGGCGTACTGCTGGCACGCATCAATGATCTGCTTGATCGCCGCTGGTTTACCAACAACGGCCCCTTGGTCCAGGAATTCGAGCAAAGAATTGCCGACTATGTCGGCGTCAGACACTGTGTGGCGATGTGCAATGCCACGGTCGCACTTGAAATCGCCAGCCACGCGCTTGGGTTTGCCGGCGAGGTGATCGTGCCCGCCTATACGTTCGTCGCGACGGTCCATGCGCTGCAATGGCAGGGGATCAGACCAGTGTTCGCGGACATCAACCCGGCGACCTACAACATTGAACCAGGGACGCTGGAAAAACTGATTACCCCAAAGACAACAGGTATCGTCGGCGTACACGTATGGGGCCGGGCGTGCGACGTGGAGGCGATCGAGACAATCGCGGCCCACCACCACCTCCAGGTGCTATTCGACGCTGCACACGCCTTCGGCTGCTCCTATCGGGGCCGCATGGTAGGTGGTTTTGGGCGCTGCGAGGTATTCAGTTTTCATGCCACAAAATTTCTCAACAGCTTCGAGGGCGGGGCGGTCACCACGAACGATGCAGAACTGGCCGAGAAATTGCGGCTAATGCGCAATTTCGGATTCTCCGGATATGATAATGTCATCTATCAGGGGGTAAACGGCAAGATGACGGAAGTTTGCGCCGCCATGGGCTTGACTTCACTGGAGGCGGTGGATGCTATCGTCGCCACTAACTGTCGGAATTACGATTGCTATTGTCGCTTTCTTGCAGACATTCCAGGCGTCGCAATCATCGCCTATGACCCGTTAGAGAAGAACAATTATCAGTATATTATCGTTGAAATCGACGAACAGGCTTCCGGCGTCTCCCGCGATGGGCTTGTAACCCACTTGCATAGCCATGGCATCATCGCGCGCAAGTATTTTTGGCCTGGTGTGCACCGCATGGAGCCATACCGAACGCTGCAACCCGACGCCGGTCGGTCCCTTCCTAACACCGAGCAAGTCTCAGCCCGGGTGATCGTTCTGCCAACGGGGCAAGCCGTCGATGAGGTGTCCGTCGCTTGGGTTTGTCACGTCATCCGTGACTTTATCAACTGCGGTCATCGACCTACTGGCAACCGTGGCACCTCGCCGAGGTGAACCCGGTGGCGTGATGAGCTGATGGGGTCCGATTTGGTTGAATGTCCCGGCATCCTTGTTTCTGTACCATTTCTTAATTTACCTGGAGTCGCCAAACGATCATGGAGCACGCGACCGCTGTCCCCAACCGCCTTCCGCACCCTCGTCGGATCGGCGAGCAGCGTTGGCCAGCGGGTACGCCCCCACTGGTCAGTATCCTTTGCTGTACCTTCAATCAGGAAAAATATCTGCGGGAGTGTTTTCACGGCATCCTTATGCAGGAAACGACGTTTCCGGTCGAGGTAATAGTACATGATGATGCGTCGACCGACGGTACGCGCACTATCATCGAAGAATATGTTGGACGCTGGCCGACGCTTTTCATACCGCTGTTCCAGAACGAGAATCAATACTCACTGGGAAGATGCCGTCTTGCTATCGCATTTCGGAAATCTGGTGGCGACTTTATTGCTACCTGCGATGGCGACGATTACTGGATCAACCCCGAGAAGCTTGAAAAGCAGGTCCGTGTCCTTGCGCAAGACGAAGATTGTTTACTATGTGGTGGCAGGGCCTTCATCATTCGGGAGCCAAGCGCATCGCCTTACAACATAGTCCCCTCAATCCCCCCGGAGAGACTTGCGGCGATGGGTCCCTGGGAGATTCTGCGCGGTGACTGGTGGTTGAATGCCTGTACCAGATTGACCCGGCGGCAACTGTGGGTCGACTATCTGGATGTCATCGGTAATGATGAAGCGACCTGCGACTACATCTTTATGCTTTATTGTGTCTCGCGTTCGCGCATGACCCCGTCCTGCTTTCACTGCTTGGATGAGATCGTGGCTGTTTATCGGGAGCATCCCGGCGGGATTTTCACGAGAAAGTCCAAGGAGGAGCGTCTTCGGGCCGATCTGCGTATACTGAAGCTCGCATTGAGCCGCTTCCACTTTCCGGCCGGTCGGGACCTGCTCGAGAACAGCGTGGTCGCCATCTGTAACGAGTTGGGGCTTACGCGTATCGGCGACGCTTGTGTCGATGCAATCCTCACGAATGCTCGCGCGAGACAGCGACATCGGTGGTTGCGCAGTGCCGCCAAGAGAATGCGTGCGTTTTATTGGGCGGCAAGCCGGCGCCTGTCTCGCTGAAGGTCCGGGGTCTTGCCTTCGGCGACGCGGCATGATGGCATGTCTTTGCGGTTCCTGGGTAGTCAGGGAGCAGAGGGATGTTGCCTTTAGGTTTTGCGGAGATGTGGCGGGTTGATTTCAGATGTCCAGCAATAGCGCTTTCGGCTCTTTCATTAGTAACCTGGAGCGCGTGGGGTTACGTCTGAAAAGGACTCGGCTTGCTGAAACCCGGAGCGGGCGGGTCATTGTGGATCTGATCCTCTGGCCAACCGATCTCGTTAAGATTCTGCGCAGCTATCACGCCAGTTTTGGCGTCTATCCGAATCTGCTGCGGCCACGGGGCTTCAACGATTTTTTACAGCAGTCAAAATTGTTCAGGCGTAAACGCAGGTATACTCAGTGCGCGGATAAGGTGGCCGTGCGGGACTATGTCGCGTCCGTGATCGGACCGCAATACCTCAACCAGCTTTACTGGGTGGGGACGGACTTGCGTGAGGCGCCACGGGCGCGACTTCCCCAAAGCTTTGTCATCAAGTCGAACCAGGGATCTGGCACCATTCTGATCGTAAAGGATGCAACGGTAGTCGATTGGAATGCCGCGGATCTGGAAACGCGGCGCTGGCTGCGTATTGATCATTCGGTCCATTTCGCCGAATGGCAATACCGCTGGATCAAGCCGCGGCTCCTGATCGAGCGGCTGTTGACTACGAGCGACGGTTCAGTGCCGCTCGATTATAAGTTTTTTTGCTTTCATGGTCAGGTCGAACTTGTGCAGGTCGACTTTGACCGCTTCACCGGACATTCCCGGGCGCTGTTCGATCGCCACTTCAGCAGGCTTCCGGTGCGATACCAGTTCCCACCGTATGGCGGTGCGTTAGGGAAACCGGCCTGTTTTGAACAGTTGGTTCAATTGGCCGAACGACTTGCGGGCGACGAGCCCTTCGTGCGCGTCGATTTCTATGATGTGGAGGGGCCGGTGTTCGGTGAGATGACATATCATCCTGGTGCAGGCTTGGAGCACTTCGATCCGCCGGAATGGGACCTCAGGCTCGGCGCGCTGCTGCGTGGAAGGAGACGTTGGCCAGGGTCTAAACATCAGGCGGTAGGGGGGGGCTGAATGAATAATGAACGCAGGCCGCTCGTCATTTTCGGTGGCGGCACGTTTGCAAGTCTCGCTGCTCACTGCGTGACTCATGACGGGCAGCGCACCGTGGCCGCGTTCACCGTTGACGCGGCGTATGCCAGGTCTGAAACCTACGAAGGATTGCCGCTGGTCGCCTTTGAGACTCTGATACATCAGTGTCCACCCGAGACCCACGATATATTGGTGGCCGTTGGCTATTCGCGGATGAATGGACTGCGGCACGAGCGCTGTGACCAGACAATTGCCATGGGGTATCGTTTGGCGAGTTGGGTTTCCAGCCGGGCTTGCGTCTGGCCGGACCTGCCCGTTGGCCGGAACGTCATCATTTTTGAACAAGCAATTCTGCAATCATACGTTCGTCTCGGCGACGATGTCATTGTACGCAGCGGAGCAAATATCGGGCATCATAGTCGGGTCGGCAGCCACACCTTTGTCGCGACCGGCGTTGTGACGGGTGGAAATGTGACAATCGGCGAGCACTGCTTCATCGGATTGGGTGCGGTGTTGCGCGATGGCATTACGATTGCTGATCGCAGCTTTATCGGCGCGGGTGCGGTGGTGGTTGCCGATACGGAAGCAGACGGGGTCTATGTCGGAAGTCCGGCGCGTCGCTTGCCGAACAAAAGGTCGCTGGATATCACCTGAGGTATAGCGGCGTAACCGGTCCTTAGGGGCGAAATGAAAATATGTATTGTAGGTGCTGGCGCCATTGGCGGTCTCCTTGCTGCCAAGTTCGCGCGGTCCGGGGAGGAGGTGACAGTTGTTGACCGGGGTCTGCATCTTCAGGCTATACTTAGAGACGGTCTGCACTTACAGATGGCGGACGGAACACAATCGGTCACGACCAAGCTGGCCGTGACCGATCGACTTGCGGAGGTGGGGACCACCGACCTGATTGTCCTGGCGGTCAAGGCCCATCAAATCGCCGCCGTCGCGCCCGGGCTGCCGGGGATCTATGGCCCGGACACGACGGTGCTCACGGTGCAAAATGGGATTCCCTGGTGGTATTTTGAGCGGCATGGCGGGGCACTGGAGAACACGCGGCTGTGGTCGCTCGATCCCGAGGGTATCATTTCTCGAAATATCCCTGCGGAGCGGCTCATTGGGTGCGTGGCGTATCCGGCCTCGAGTGTGACGGGCCCCGGCCGGATTCGGCATATCGAAGGCAACCGCTTTCCCGTCGGCGAACTTGACGGCAAGTTGAGCGAGCGCGCCGCCCGTGTCGCGGGTCTGTTCAACGCCGTCGGCTTCAAATCGTTCGTTCTGGAGGACATTCGCAGCGAGATCTGGTTGAAGGCCTGGGGCGCCCTGTCATTCAACCCCATCAGTGCGCTGACGCAGGCCACGATGCTCGACATCTGTTGCTTTCCGCAGACGCGTGTATTGGTCGCCAGCATGATGGCTGAAACCCAGGTGATTGCGGAGAAGCTTGGGATCAGTTTCCGGCACACCATTGAAAGGCGAATCACCGGCGCGGCGGGGGTCGGTGCACACAAGACCTCCATGTTGCAGGACCTTCTCGCGGCCCGTTCCCTGGAGATTGATGGCGTGATCGGCGTGATCGTTGAACTGGGGCGCCTGACCAAGACGCCGTGTCCTTCCGTCGATGCGATTTACGCGTGTGTCAAATTGCTTGATCGAAAGATGTCTGGGGTCCGTCGGCCCCGGCGGGCGCGGCGGCCACCCTCTGCGCTGGTGTGATCCGGCGCCGCCTGCGCGGAGTCCAAGCCATGCCAGGCCACTCGGGATGCGATGTCGATCCGGACCCTGATCTTAGAGGAGGATCGGTCCCTATAGGTCCCCCGGGCTTGCGGTCACCGGGCTGGCCGACGCAGTCCGGGGCCTGTCGATTTATGAGGCTGGCGGGGAGCCGGCAGACGCAGCGACGGGCGGACCCGGCCGGTCGGGGGATCGTCGCGGTGCAGGTTTGGGCTTGACGCAAGGAAGGATCGTACCCTAGGCTAAGGTCTAGTGTCGGTCGCGGTTGTGTTTCAGCAGTCGGCGCTTGACCGGAGCGGTCCCGCGAGGGAAACGCCTTCCGGACCGGAACATGCTATCCCTGGGATCATCGCTGCACTGTCAGAAAATTTTACACTTTCTCTCGGTTGGTGCGCTCTGCCAGGCGTTTCGAGAAGGTAGCGTGATGAGTTGAAAAGAAAAAATATCTACGGCACGCCGATTGCATTAAAGTCCGGCGAGGGTGCCCAGGTGGACGCAACGAGGCAACCGACGCACGGCTGGCCGTGGCAATGTAACCAGCCGTTGACGGTGATCCCACATCCCGAAGCCTCGTAGCAAATTGAAAACCCAACTGAATTTCGGCCGCAACTAGACTCTGGAGTACGATCAAGTGACGAAGAACCATGCGCAAGCAAGAAGCGGGCCTTACACTACCGGCCTCGGGGCAATCTCCCTGGTCGCCCTGGCGGCCGTCATGGCAGCGGCGCCCGCCTTTGCAGACACGCTTAACCTGACGGCGTCTGACGGCACTTCGGGCGCCAATCGCACCTCGTTCGGCGGCTTAACGGTCGGTACCACATACTGGCCGGTGGGTCCGGGGCAAGTTGCCACCGGCCCCGCCGTTGCGGGAAACGACTATGTGGTCGGTCCCGGGTTGATTTTGCGCAGCACGAATGCCAGCTACACATTCCTTGGAGATTCGCTCAAGCTCGATGGGTCGATCTTTTACCTGCGGGGGAACAATCTCACGACCCAGAACTTCGGGGCTCTGCTGACCGCCAGCGCCGCCGGGGCGTCGATTCGGAACACCGTTGACAACACGGCGCAGACGCTCGACGGGACCAAGCTTCAGCTGGATGGTCTGGCTACCTTCACCGTGGCGGGCACCGGCCGGACCCTGACGGTGGCGGCCCCGATCGAAGGCGCGGGAGGGGTCGCTCTCGCGGCCGGCACCGGTACGGTGATCTTCAATGACACTATGGCCTTGGGAACGGGCGGTCTGTCTCTGGGCGGGGCCACGCTGCGACTCACCGGCGGCATTCAGCGAAGCACCGGCACCCTCGGTGTCGTCGGCGGCAGTCTGGTGCTGGACCAGGCAGGCGACGATCTGGTCGTCGCCTCCGATTACACCAACACGGGCTTCGGCAGCGGCAACACCTTCAACGCACGGGCCGGCGTCTCGGGGCTTGGAGCCGTTATCTCAGCGGACATGGCCGCTGTTCCTGGTCGTACCAACCAGGGGTTGAGTGTCAACGGCGGGGCCGTGACCGCCGTTGACACGGCGTTGAACCTCAATGTCCATACCACCAGTTCCATCACGGCGAATGGCCTGGCAGGCAACACGTCCGACGTTGCGAACGGCAATTACGCGATACACAACACCGGAACTGTCACCAAGATCCGCGGCGCCGCGAACAGCACCGCGATCACCGACACGCGCCTGAGCGGCGGCGGCGTCTCCGGCAGCAGTGTCGAGACAGCGACCAGCTATGCGGCGACGGGGCTCGCGCCTACCACCGCGACCGGCAACCTGGGCGTGACCTTCACGGGTACCGGGGCGGCTGGGGCCTTGTCGGGTCAGACCGTCACGGTTTCCGACAATTTCGGGGAGTCGCAGCAACTCGCCATCACCGGCGCGGCCTACGATCTGGCGCAGGCCAACACGCAAAGTACGATCACCATCGACGCTCAGCATGTGAACGGCGTCAACCTGGCAACGGTCACAGTCAGTAACGTAGCCCCGACTGACGCGACCTACACTGAGACGCTGAGCGGCGATCTGGCGGTGAACGTGGACGCGACCGGGGCCGGCGGTACCTTCAGCGGCATCGCGGCCGGTAGTCCCGGGACCAACTTCGCGAGCGACGTCGGTGTCAACACCAGCACCGCCGGCCACATCGCGGGCACCGGGGTCCTGACGCTGAAGTCCGACGCGGTCAACGGGTCCGGCTTGGGCCAAACCGCGTTGACGACTCAGAATTTCGTGATCGAAGGGGACGTGTACAACCTGGCGGAGGCCAATACGCACGCGACGGTTACCGTCGCGGCGCAGCATGTCAGCGGCAACAACACCGCCACGGTGACGGTCAGCAATGTGGCGCCAGTCGATGCGACCTACACGGAGACCCTGAGCGGCGGTCTGGTGGTCAACGCGAACGCGACCGGGGCCGGCGGTACGTTCGCGGGTCTCGTTGCCGGCGGTTCCGGTAGCGATTTCTCTGTCGGTGTCAACACCAGCACCGCCGGTCAAATCGCGGGTACCGGGGTCCTGACCCTGAACTCCGACGCGGTGAACGGTTCCGGCCTGGGCCAGACCGCGTTGACGGGCCAGACCTTCGACATCACGGGCAACGTGTTTGACTACGCGGAAGCGACCGTCAGCAATTTGGTGACGGTGGCCGCGCAGCATGTCAATGGCACCAACCTCGCGGCGATCTCGATTGAGAATACCGCCACCCCCGGCGACTACACCGAAACGCTGAGCGCGACGATGTCGACCAGCCCCGCGGCGACCGGGACCGGTTCCGTCAGCGAACTGGCCGCCGGTGACGGACCCGATACGACCAGTTTGATGGTCGGTGTCGATACCGCGACCGCGGGTGCAAAGTCGGGCACCGCTACGGTGGTCCTGTCCTCCGATGAGGTCATGAGTTCCGGTTTGGGCAGCACCTCGCTGGGCAGCAGCAATGTCGATGTCGCGGGCGATGTCTACAACTTCGCCGTCGGCGGCATGTCGAAGACCGGGGGCAGCGGGACCTTCTCCGGCAGTTCGGCGGCGTATAGCCTGGACTTCGGAACCCTTCTCCTGAACACCGGGACCTATACCGCGAATCTGGGTGCGCTCAATACCGCCCCGGCGGCCTTCAGTGACCTGCTCAGTGGCCTCTTTGCCATAACGGCTGGCTCGGGCTTTATCCTGACCGGATTTGATCCGTTCTCCGGCCTGGCGGGTCAGGGGTCGCACGCTTTGACAGTGGCCCTGTCGAGTGCGGCGCTGGGAAGTTGGAGCGAGACCATCAAGTTCACCTGGAACGGCACCAACGCGGCAATCGACAACTATGTCGGTCCTACCTCGGACATCTTTCTCACCCTCAGCGGAACTGTCAGCGAGACCCCGGAGCCGGGCATCCTGTGGCTGATGGGCAGCGCGGGTCTGTTGGGCTGGTACTCTGCCCGTAGAAAGGCCGCCAAGCGCGCATGATCGATCTTGCCGGCTGACCGGCGGGCTGCGGTCGGCAAGCTCGGGCAAGGCGGTCAAAAAACCGGACGCGGCACAGGCCGCGTCCGGTTTTGTTTTGGACAGTGGTGCGGTCTGCGGCGAGCGCCGAGTATCCACCCCGTCCCGAACTTTTGATGCTACGTTTGGTGTTGGCGCTGCTCGGCAGGTCCAGGAAAACGTTTCGGACGGGGCGAATGCCCCGTCCGGCCCTGCCCGGAGGCGAATGCCCCGTCCGGCCTTGGCGGCTGACCTGTGCGGCTGCCCTTGCCGCCCCCGGGAGGGGCTATTACACTGACCGCTTGAGGCATACTGACTGACGGAGAGGCAATTCGTGGCAATCAAGCTACCCGGTCTTGGCGAGGACAGGAATATTCCGTTACTGGCGGTGACGCTGGTGGCGGCACTCTCGGTGGTGTTGGCGGTGGTGAACATGGTGACGGCGCGCAGCAACACCCAACTGATCGGGGAGGTGCGGGAGCGCCAGCAGACGATCAACCAGGGGATTCAGTTGAGCCCGCTCAACGTGCAACTGTCCCAACTCATCGGTACCCTGGCCTCTCAGTCCGGCGATATCGACCTGCGCGCGGTGTTGGAGCGTTACGGTGTGTCGTTCGGTGATGGACAGGCGCCGCCGGGCGACGGCGCGGGTGCGACCAAGCCCTGAGCCGGGAGGGAACACCGGAAAGAGAGAACAGTCAGGCGCGACGGCCTTGATCATGACTCCGGCGGTCAGCCTTTGTGGCGACCCGTCGCGGCCTGGGGGCCGCTCCTACGCGCCCCCGGGGCGCGACGGATGTCACCCGCGTGATGGCCGGAATACAGGTCAGGGCCGGCGCCACTAAGCACGAATGAGCGGAACCGATATGAAGCCTGAAACCCTGATCCTGCCCTTGATCCTGCTGGCGGCGGCCATCTTTCTGGAGGTCGTGACCCGGACCGTGGCGCTGGCGGATAATTATCGCGAACTGGCGGCTTTTTACGACTCACAGCAGACCCAGTACAAGATTGCGGTCGACCTGCGCAACCAGTTCCAAGGTATCGCCACTGAGACCGCGAAGCTTGCGGAGATCGGCAACCCGAATGCCGTCACCGTGATGGAGCGTCTGAAGGCGGCCGGGATCAGCGTGCAACTGCCGGCAGCCGATGAGAAAAAGCCGTAGCGAGGGGCGGCGCCTGAGCTGGCGGGCGGGCCTTGACCGCCTTGATCGTAATCCCGGTCAGCGGCGTGCGTGGTCAGGGCTTCCAGCCCTGACGGTGTCAGGCCAAGATGGCCTGACTACGCACCCGGCAAGCCCAAGTGGCCGGAATCCTGATCGAGGCCGGCCTTGACCATGAAGACCTCGGCGAGCGCTCGTCGCGGCCGGGGGGCCGCTCCTACGGCGTAGGAGCGGCCCCCTGGCCGCGGCGGGCTGCCGCGACGACGGGTTGGCCGTAATTTTGACCAATGGTCCGAGCATTTCCATCGTGCGGTGCCAGGCTATGCCCATGACTGCCATTGCCCCCGGAGACGCCTATGTCGCAGACCGCCCTTGCCGAACCGCGCCGCACGCGGCCTGAACCGGCGCCTGTCCCGCCCCCTTCGGCGGCCGGTCGCTACGTCTCGGAGGAGGATTACTGGCTCAACTACTACCTCGACTCCGACGTCCACTATGAATGGAACAACGGGCGTCTGGAGGAAAAGCCGGTGTCCAACTACGAGACCTTCCTCGTTTACCACTGGTTCATGCTGCTGCTGGAGCACTTTCTGACCGCCCGGCCCATCGCCAGGATGGTGGCACTGGAGATGGGCTTTCGGCTGCCGCTGCCGACCGGTACCGTCATCCGCAAGCCCGATTTTGGCGTGGTCTGCAATGACAACCCCCAGCCGTTGTTGCCGCTGGACGCGTCCTATCACGGCGTTTTCGACCTCTGCGTCGAGGCCCTGTCGGATCAGGAGCGCCGCGACATCTTGCGCGATACGGTGGTCAAAAAGGCCGAGTATGCCGTCGGCGGCGTCCCCGAGTATTACATTCTGCACCGCGCGCCTGAGCAGCAGGCGTTCTTCACCCGCACGGCGGCGGGTGTCTATGTCCCGATCGCGCCCGAGAACGGCGTGATCCGCTCACGGGTCTTGCCGGGCCTGCAGTTCCGCTTGGCCGACCTCTGCCGCCGGCCCGAACATGGAACGCTGCGCGATGATCCGGTCTATGCCGCCTTCGTGCTGCCCGGTTGGCGCGCGGCCGAGGAGCACGCTGCTGCCGAATCGAACCGCGCCGACACCGAGGCACAGGCGCGTCGGCAGGCCGAGCTGCGAGCGCAGGAGGCGGAGCAGGCACTCGCCCGGCTCCAGGCACAACTGGCTGGCCGCGCTACTGCGCAGTGACGGCGCCGGGCGGCTCAGCAGCGAATACTTGCCCACTCGGGGCGGGACGGGCGATCGACCGGGGCGAGACGAGGCATGCGCCCCGTTCCGATCCTTTGATTCGACGCCGAGCGTTAGCACGAACCCGCAGGTTCGGAGAAAACGTTGCGGACGGGGCGAATGCCCCGTCCGGCCCTGGGCGTCCCGGCGACAACCGCCGCTATGACGCATCGTTTGGGCGCGGAACCGGGGGATGAGCGGCGGGCCCCTTGAGTTTCTCGCGTTGGCGGCCCTGCGACGGGAACAGGCTGCGGCCATCGGCGCCACCCTGACTGGTATGGACCCCTGGCGGACCCTGGGCTACCAGGCCGAGACCCTGGCGCGGGGCCTTGAGTCGACTCACCCCGACCTGATCCGCTACCTCGCCGCGCGCGACGGTGAGCCGCAAGGGCTGGTGGTGGTGCGCCACCCCTGGCTGCGCGGGGCCTATATCGAACTCTTTGCCGTGCTCCCGCCGGCCCAGGGCCGGGGCCTGGGGCGCGTGGCCCTCGAATTAATCGAGTCACGTTACCACCGGCGCACTGCAAACCTCTGGCTACTGGTCTCCGGCTTCAATAACGGCGCCCGGTGCTTCTACGAGAAACAGGGCTTTCACCTGGTCGGCGTCATCGCCGACCTGGTCGTCGCAGGCCAGGACGAGGTGTTGATGCGCAAGGTCATCCGTCCCGCGGTTGGGGTGCCATGACTGCCGCTGATCATCAGTCCGCACTTCGGCCCCGAGGGGTTGGCCCCGAGCCCGTAGTCCGCTGCGCGGGCCAGCGACCGCGTTCGGAGGGAGTCCTTGAATCGCTGGCCGAACTACGCCTCACTGTCTTTCTGGGGACGGATTGGGCTGGGAGTCTGAACCGAACCTTTAATTCGGCGTTGGGTGTCAGCACCAGTCGGCAGGTTCAAGGAAACTCTCCGAACGGGCGTCGCTCGCGGTCCAGGCCGGTTACTCACCAAGCTAATCGCCAAGTGCAAGCGGCGGTTCGCTGACGTATTGAAACATCACCGCATCGGCAATCACGGCGCGACCGTTGCGATCCGAGATTTCTACGTAACTTCCGGTGCCCGCGGCGAAGACATAGACTCCTAACGCATTCCACTGGCCGCCGCTCAACTGTTGGTTTACCTCGACCGTGTTGATACCCTCGGAATGCTGGATATCATAGGGCGCCCGGACGCAGCGGTTGGGGTGTGTGACCCAGCGGGCCAGCACACGATACTGTCCGGCGCGCGGAATCGTAGGAGTAAACCGGTAAATGTCGCCCGTGGTGTTACGATCGTCTGCCAACCAATCCGCAGCGTATTTCTGCTCTGGGTCGGTAGCATACGTATTCCATTTTCCGGCGATCACTCGAGTCCCAATACCGCCATTGTCGAGAATGATGTCCGAGGGCGGCGTGAAGTTGATGACGATACTGAAATCCGCGCTGATGCTGGCGCCGTAGGCGTCTGTTACGCTAACCGAAAAAACAAAGGTTCCAGGAGTGAGCGGCGTACCTTCGATCAGGCCGCTCACGGCATTGAGGGCAACCCCGGGGGGTAGGGACCCCGTAACGAGGTTCCAATTGTAGGGGGCTGCGCCGCCGCTAGCCGTCAGTTGCGCGCTGTATCCAATGCTCAACTCCCCGGCTTGCAGACTTACGTTCCTGATGCTTAGGGGTAAAGTTGCAGGTGGTTCGCTGACATATTGAAACATCACCGCGTCGGCAATCACCGCACGGCCGTTGCGGTCGGAGATCTCGACAGAATTGCCGGTGCCCGCCGCGAAGGTATATACTCCCAAGACATTCCACTGCCCGCCGGTTAGTTGTTGGTTTGTCTCGACCGTGTCGACGCCCCCGGCATGGCGAATGTCATAAGGTGCTCGCGTGGAGCGGTTCGGGTGGGTGACCCAGCGCGCGAGCACGCGATACTGTCCGGGGTGCAGAATCGTCGGGGTAAAGCGGTAGGTGTCTCCCGTCGTATTGCGATCGTCTGCGAGCCAATCGGAGCCGTACTTCTGCTCTGGGTCAGTGCCATAGGCGTTCCATTTTCCGGTGATCACTTGAGTACCCGGGTCGCCATTGTCGAGGACGATATCCGGGCTCCACGAAGAACTGGCGGCGACGTTGATCGACAATGCCTGAGGCGTGCTTTGAGTATACCCATCGCCAGCCTTGACCGTGAAGCTGTAGCTACCCACCTGGGTGGGCGTACCGGTGAGATTCCCACTCGCCGAATCGAGCGTCAGCCCCGGCGGTAAGGCCCCGCTTGCCAACGACCAACTGTAGGGCGGGATACCGCCGGAGGCCCCTAAGACTATGTTATAGGCGAGTCCAACGCTGCTATCGGCCAAGGCAGTCGTGGTTATTGCAAGCGGCTCTGCCGCCAGGAGCCGCAAGGCGTCCGCGGTCACCTGGGGCACTCCGCCGTCAGAGATTTCAACATGGTTGGTTGCGTCAAGATAGGCGGGGCCGACCAAATTCCATCGCCCGCCATTCTGCAGTTGATTAATAAAATATTGCTCAGTGCGTGTGCCGCCGCCAACTCTCATTAATGCCTGGCTGCTATTGCCGCTCAGCGCTGGCCACCAGGCGTAGACGTTGTAGTAGCCGGGCGTGAGGGTGGGTGTAAAGCGCAGGGTATTGGCTTGACTGGTGCCGGTGGCGCCGCGCAGGGCGCTGCCGCCGTAGGCCTTGGTGTCGGCTACGCTCGTGAAGCTACCGCTGACGGTGGTGACGCCCGCGGCCGCGGTTTCGCTGTCCATGATTACCTCTACCGGCAAGGGCGATGTAACCAAGGACAGGGCTTGGTCAAGTTGAATGCGCGGGGTGCTGTAGGTGTTGGTGCCGTCGGTGATGGGTGTGCCGGACAGGCGCAAGGCCGCGACCAGGTTGTCGACACTGGGAGTGAGCAGCGTCTGCGCAGCCTTTTCGCGCAGGACGGCGAGGGCGCCGGCCACATGGGGGGCGGCCATGGAGGTGCCGCTGGCGCCGCCGACGGCGTTGGTCGGAACCGATGAGAAGACGCTATAACCGGGGGCAAAGACGGTGAGCGCCGGGGCCAGGTTGGAAAAATAGGCGATGGCGTCGCTGTCTTCGGTGGCGCCGACGCTCACCGCACTGGAGATGCAGCCGGGGGTGGAGATGGCGGTGCGGACACCGCTGTTGCCGGCGGCGACGACGGTGGCGATGCCGGCGGCGCGCAGGGCGTCGATGGCGGTCTTGGTGGGGGCCGAGTCGAGGTTGCACTCCCGGGCGCTGGTGTAGATGTCACCGCCCAGGCTCATGTTCACGGCGGCGATCGGGGTCCCCGCCTGACTGAGGCGCAGGACGTGCTCCAGGCCGGCGATGATGTCGGAGTCGTAGGCCCACAGATTGCCGCCCTCGATGACGAAGACCTGGATCGGGATCAGGTTGGCGCCGGGGGCGACCCCGCGATAGGTGCTGTCGCCGCTCAGGACGATTCCGGAGACGTGGGTGCCGTGATAGCAAGAGCCGTGTCCGGTGCACTCGACCCCGGCGCCGGAGCCGCAGGCGGTGTGGCTTGGAATCCCGCCGTTGGCGACGAGGACCTCCGGACAGTCCGCCGGGAGGTTGGGGCACAGGGTGGTGAGGTAGCCTATGTAGGCGCCGGAGTAGCAGGCCTCAGCGTCGTGGAGCACACGGTTGGCGAAGTAGGGGTGGCTGGTCTGCACGCCGGTGTCGATGACGGCGACGGCCTGGCCGGCGCCGGTCCAACCCTGGTTGTAGGCGAGGTTGCCGCCGATGCGTGGGACGCTGGTGTTGAGCAGGGGTGCGTGGGGGCGGTCTTCGGTGACGCTCAGTACGTCCGGCAGGGCGCGCAGGCGGCGGATGGTGTCGCGGTCGGCCTGCATGGCGGCGAGCGGCAGGTAGCGGTAGCGATTGATGCGCACGGGGTGGCCGGCAACGGCGGCGGCGAGACGGTCCTGGGCGCGGGCGACGAGCCGGGCACGGTCGCCGAGCTTGCGCTGGGCGCGCGCCGGGTTGCCGCCGAGGTCGGTTGGCGGTTCGATCGCCGGCAGGGTCTCGGTGCGCAGTCGCACGATGACGGGCAGTGTGCCGCCGAGTTCGGCCTTGGCCTCGAGCCGGTCGAGCGCCGCCGCCTGGATGGCCGCGGTGCCCAGGGCATCCGCGGCCTCGGCGCCGCAGGCCGGTCCCCCGACCACGCAGAGGAGCCCGCACAGGAGGGCGAACGACAGGACGAGGGACCGACTCTTGAACTGTGACATGGTGGGTTTGCCGCGGATGCTGGGGGCGGGCTGCCCCCTGGCTGCCATCAATTCTAGCCCACCAGACGGCAAATACTGCGAAGCAGGCATCAGGGGCGATAGTCCCGGCCGCGTGATTGCGCTATTTTGTGCGGTGCAACACCGCCCCGCCGGACCCCGAAGCCCATGACTGCCGAAACGCTGCCGCGCATCCGCGAGATCCCCTATAACTACACATCCTTCTCCGATCGGGAGATTGCGATCCGCTTCCTGGGTGAGCCCCGCTGGCGGCTGATCGAGGCGCTGCGGGGGACGCGCCGCACCGGCCGCTCCGCCCGCATGCTGTTCGAAGTGTTGGGGGATATGTGGGTCATCACCCGCAACCCCTATCTCCAGGACGACCTGCTGGAGAACCTCAAGCGGCGCCGACTCCTGCTCGGCGCCTTGGACCACCGGCTCGACCAGTTCGAGTTGCGCCTCAACGACAACGCCCGGGCGGCGGAACTGCTGGCGGCCGCGCGGGCAGCGGTGCAGCGTTTCAAGGACTGGTTCGCGACCGAGCACAAGGCGCGGGCGCGGCTGCGCCGGGCCCTGGCCGGCGTCACCCGCCGGGATAATCTGGACTTCGGCGGCCTGGCCCGGGTCTCCCACGCCACCGATGCCACGGACTGGCGCGTGGAACTGCCCTTCGTCGTGATCGCACCCGACAGCGAAGCGGAGGTCGCGCCCATCGTGCGCGCCTGCATCGACTGCGGTCTGACCCTGATCCCGCGGGGCGGCGGCACCGGCTACACCGGCTCCGCGGTGCCCCTGCACCCCATGACGGCCGTCATCAACACCGAGAAGCTGGAGCAACTCTCCGGGGTCGAGCGCATCACGCTGCCCGGGGTGGCGGGGCTGATTGCGACCGTCCAGTGCGGCGCCGGGGTGGTGACGCGCCGGGTCTCGGACCTGGCCGACGCCAATGGGCTGGCCTTCGCGGTGGACCCGACCTCCCAGGACGCCTCCTGCATCGGCGGCAACGTGGCCATGAACGCGGGCGGCAAGCGGGCGGTCCTGTGGGGCACGGCGCTCGACAACCTCGCCTCCTGGCGCATGGTGACACCGGACGCGGACTGGCTCCTGGTGGAGCGTCTGGACCACAATCTGGGCAAGATCCATGACCAGGCGCAGGTGCGTTTCCGCCTGTCCCGCTTTGCCCCGGACGGCACCACGCCCAGAGGTGAGCCGCAGACCCTGACCATGCCCGGCAGTGCCTTCCGTCAGGCGGGCCTGGGCAAGGACGTGACCGACAAGTTCCTCTGCGGGCTGCCGGGCGTGCAGAAGGAGGGGTGCGACGGTCTCATCACCTCCGCCCGTTTCATCCTGCACCGGATGCCGGCCCAGGTGCGCACCCTCTGCCTGGAGTTCTTCGGGACCGACCTGGAACTGGCGGTGCCGGCCATCGTGGAGATCAAGGACTTCATCGACGGCCTGGCCGAGGTGCAGGTGGCGGGTCTGGAGCACCTGGACGAGCGCTATGTCCGGGCGGTCGGGTACACCACCAAGGCCAATCGCCGGGAACTGCCGAAGATGGTCCTGCTTGCGGATCTGGTGAGCGAAGACGCCGCCGCCGTGGACCGGGCGGCGGCGCGCGTGGTGGAGTTGGCGCGGGCGCGCGATGCCGAGGGCTTCATTGCGCTGAGTTCCGAGGCGCAGAAGCGCTTCTGGCTGGACCGCGCCCGCACCGCCGCCATCTCCCGTCACACCAATGCGTTCAAGATCAACGAGGACGTGGTGATCCCGCTGCCCCGTCTGGCGGACTACAGCCGCGGCATCGAGCGCATCAACATCGAGCAGTCCATCCGCAACAAGGACGCCATCATGGCCGCGGTGCTCGACTATCTGGACGGCGACTTGGCGGAGAGTCGCCAGGATGGCGACTATCAGGACTCGGCCGAGGAGACCGCGATCCTGGCCGCCAAGCGCGCCGTCGCCCGGGACCTGGTGACCAGCGCCCGCACCCGCTGGCAGAGGGTGCTGAACCACTTGGACGAGCCGGCCGCTGCGCATCCGGACCTGTTGGATGCCGAGGCCCTGGCGCGGCTGCGCGACGGCGATACCCTGCTGGACCTAATGCTGCGCCGGGACCTGCGCCAGTCTTACCGGCGCGAGGTCGGGGCGCGACTCGACGAGACCTTCGCCGGCCAGGAACTGGCCGGGGTGCGGGAGCGGCTCGCCGCCTGCCACGCCCAGGTCCGGGATGCGCGTCTCTTCGTCGCCCTGCACATGCACGCCGGGGACGGCAACGTCCACACCAACATCCCGGTCCATTCCGCCGATTACGCCATGCTGCAGGAGGCGGAACTGGTGGTCGAGCGGATCATGGCGCTCGCCGTCGGCTTGGGCGGGGTCATCTCCGGGGAGCACGGGATCGGCATCACCAAGCTGCGCTATCTGGAGCCCGCCAAGCTCGCCGCCTTCGTCGCCTATAAGGAGCGGGTGGACCCGCACCAGCGTTTCAACCGCGGCAAGCTGATGCCCGGCAGCGGGATGGACGGGGCCTATACGCCCTCACTGCGGTTGGTCCAGCAGGAGGCCATCATCCTGGAGGAGACCGAGCTCGGCGGGGTCAATGATGACGTGAAGCACTGCCTGCGCTGCGGCAAGTGCAAGCCCAAGTGCATGACCCATGTCCCGCGGGCCAACCTGCTCTATTCACCGCGCAATAAGATCCTGGGGGCCGGGCTGATCCTGGAGGCCTTTCTCTATGAGGAGCAGACCCGCCGCGGGCTGTCGCACCGTCACATCGCCGCGCTGAACGACCTGGCGGACCACTGCACCATCTGCCACAAGTGCCTGAACCCCTGCCCGGTCGCCATCGACTTCGGCGATGTGACCATGCGGATGCGCCGCATCCTGGTCAGCCGCGGGCAGAAGCGCTTCAATCCCGGTGCCTGGGCGGCCATGCAGTTTCTCAATACCACCAATCCCCGTACCATCCGGGTCCTGCGCAAGGGGTTGGTCGAATGGGGCTTCGCCGGGCTCAACCTGGCCCATGCCGCCGCGCGCACCCTGGGACTCACACGCGCACGCATCGCCCACCCCGCCGCCACCACCGGCCGACCGGCCCCGATCGGCCAGTTGTTGGACCTGGTGAGCCGCCCTATCCGGGTGGACCTGCCCAAGCAAGGCTTTCGCCACATCCTGCGGCTGGAGGACCGCACCCAGGTGCCGATCCTGCGCGACCCGCGGGTCACGCCGGAGGACGCGCCGCCGGTCTTCTATTTCCCCGGCTGCGGGGCCGAACGCCTGTTCTCGGACGTGGCTCTGGCCGCGCTCGCCATGCTCTATCGCCAGGGCGCCCAGACGGTGCTGCCGCCCGGTTATCTGTGTTGCGGCTATCCCCAGCGCGCCGCGGGCCAGGACGCACGCGGGCGGCAGATCACCATGGACAACCGGGTGCTGTTTCATCGGGTGGCCAATACGCTGAATTATCTCGATATTCGCACCGTGGTCGTGTCCTGCGGGACCTGCATGGATCAATTGCTCAAGTACCAGTTTGACCAGATCTTTCCCGGTTGCCGGCTCTTGGACATCCACGAGTGGCTGATGGAGCAGGGGGTGGGGCTAAAGATGAAAGCTGCGGTCGCCATGGCCGTTCCCTCACCCCGCCCTCTCCCAAAGGGAGAGGGAGAATTGGAGCGCGCTCCCGGCGCGACTTTCATGGTAAAGCCGGCCGCGGGGGTGCAATACCTCTACCACGACCCCTGTCACACCCCGATGAAGACCTATGCCCCGCTCAAAGTGGCCGCGAGCCTGATGGGGCAGGGGGTGCGCCTGTCGGAGCGCTGCTGCGGCGAGGCCGGAACGCTCGGCACCGCCCGCCCCGACATCGCCAACCAGTTGCGCCTGCGCAAACAGGAGGAGTTGACCGCCGGCATCCGCGCCCTGACCGGCCGCGATCGGACCGAGCGCGGTGCGGTCAAGCTGCTTACCGCCTGTCCCGCCTGCCAACAGGGCCTCGCGAAATATACTGATGAGACTGGGCTTGAGGTTGACTACCTGGTAGTGGAACTGGCCCGCCGCCTGCTGGGCCAGGGGTGGCAGGATGCCTTCCTGAAGGACGTCCAGAACGGCGGCATCGAGCGGGTGTTGTTGTAGGGTCCGCTGCGCGGACCGGTGCGCGGACCGCTGTCGGCGCAAACGATGGGTTTCTCGGTGCTCTGCCATGGGTGCAGGCAACGACCATGACCACCGACTCGCGGACCGGGCGTCGTTGTCGTTGTCGTTGTCGTAATCGAACAATCCGAACACGACAA
>NZ_CAIKKU010000153.1 GCF_903828115.1 uncultured Thiodictyon sp.
CTACGATAACCTCGAGTACGACAACGACAACGACAACGACAACGACCGCGACCGCGACGCCGAAGGCACTCACTAGCCACTAACCACTAGCCACCGGACCCCATCATGCTCCAAGACCTGCGCTGGCTGCGTCATTACCTGCGGGTGCGTCTGATCGGCTGGGCGCGGCAGCGCCGCAACCGCCCGCCCCGGACGGATGAATTGCTGTTCGTGGTCCAGGAGACCGCCCGCGGCTGGATCATGGAGACCATCTGCAAGAATCTCTGCGCCCATTACCCGGGGCGCGCGCGGCTGCACTACCCGACCGCCGTCCACGAGCCCCTACCCGCCGCCGCGGCCTATTTCTTCGTACATCAGAACGAGGCGATTGCGGCCCTGGCCCGGGACCCCAACGTGTGGCGCGGCGTGCGGTTGGTCCAATACACCCACCCCAGCCATGAATCGACCGTGGTGCGGGCGGCCGAGATCGTCTACGCGCTCAATCATCAGAGCCGCGTCCTGACCATGAACAGCCGGGCGCGTGAGTCGCTGATCGCGAGCGGCGTGCGGCCCGAGCGGGTCGCGACCCTGGTCGGGGCCTCGGATCCCGAGCGCTTCCGTCCCCACCAGCGCCCGGGGACCGGGGTCGTGGGCTTGAGCGCGGCCTATTATCCGCGCAAGAACCCGGAGCTGATGGCGGCGGTGGTCCGCGCCATGCCGGATCTGCACTTCATCCTGATCGGCAAGGACTGGGAGCAGTGGGACGGGTTCGCGGCGCTGCTCGCCTGCGGCAATTTCGAGTACCTGACCATCCCCTACGCGGACTATCCCGCCGCCTACGCCCGCATGGACGTCTTCCTCTCCACCAGCGCACTGGAGGGCGGGCCCATCCCGCTGATCGAGGCCATGATGTGCAATCTGCTGCCGGTGGTGAGCGACACCGGGTTTGCGCCTGACATCATCCGGCACGGGAAGAACGGCTATCTCTTCCCGGTGGACGCCGAGGCGCAACAGGTGGCGGGGCTGATCCGCCAGGCGCTGGCCAACCCCTGTGACGTCGCCGCCACCGCCACCCATCTGAGCTGGCAGGCGATGGCCCTGGAACTGCACCGCCAGGTCACCGACTCGCGACCCTGATCAGGCTGGCCAGGCGCCCGCCTGGCCCTGGCCCTGGGAACCAGTGAGCACGACATACGGGGTTTCCCTGCCCCTGAAACCACTAGATGTTGTAATAGGGTCTGGACATCTGCGCACCTTGGCCTAGAATGACGCGGCAACCGGACGAGCGCCGCGCCGCGCCCGCCGCGGCCTGCGCCGACCCAAGAACGACCGCCGATCCCGAGGACCAACTGCCATGCTCAACTGGGATGACCCGCTCGCCGCGACCCCGCCTGCCGCGCGCCGGCCACCGCCGCCCGCGGCCCACGCCGTCGGCCCCGCACCCTTGGGCGGCAGTGCCCGGCCCGCCCCGGCCGCCACCCGCTGGAGCGCCCACGACACCAGCGCCCATGCGCGCCCGGGGCGCGGCCTGGTCGCCAACGAGACCCTGATGACCACCGCGGGCAGCGCCCCCGTGGTCGACCCCAACCCCTTCCCGCCCCAGGCAGAGTTGCCCTTCGAGGACACCCTACTGTCCGGCCTGGCGGCCGACGGGCGCGGCGCACCGGCCGCGACCGACGCGGCGCCCGCGGGCGGGGCCTGCGGGCTCGAGTCGCTGGAGATGGGCGCCGGGCGGGTGCGGGTGGACGACAAGCGCATCATCAACTGCCGTGCGGACCTCAACCAGCTCGTCCCCTTCAAGTACGACTGGGCCTGGCAGAAGTACCTGGACGCCTGCGCCAACCATTGGATGCCGCAGGAGATCAACATGAACGCGGACATCGCCCTGTGGAAGGACCCCAACGGCCTCACGGACGACGAGCGCACCATCATCAAGCGCAACCTGGGCTTCTTCTCGACCGCCGACTCCCTGGTCGCCAACAATCTGGTACTGGCCGTGTATCGGCACATCACCAATCCGGAGTGCCGCCAATACCTGCTGCGCCAAGCCTTCGAGGAGGCCGTGCACACCCACGCCTATCAATATGTGGTGGAAAGCCTGGGTTTGGACGAGGGCGAGATCTTCAACATGTACCGGGAGGTGCCGGCGGTGGCCCGCAAAGCGGAATGGGCACTGCCCTTCACCCGCTACCTGGCGGACCCCCACTTCCACACCGGCACCCGGGAGAACGATCAGCGCCTGCTGCGCGAGCTGGTCGCCTTCTATGTGATCTTCGAGGGGATCTATTTCTACGTCGGCTTCGTGCAGGTCCTCTCCATGGGCCGGCGCAACAAGATGACCGGGACCGCCGAGCAGTTCCAGTACATCCTGCGCGATGAGTCCATGCACATGAACTTCGGCATCGACGTCATCAACCAGATCAAGATCGAGAACCCGGCGCTATGGACCGAGCCCTTCAGGCAGGAGCTGGTGGCAATGATCCGCGAGGCGGTGCAACTGGAGGCGCAATACGCCTACGACACCATGCCGCGCGGCGTCCTGGGGCTCAACGCCCCGCTGTTCGAGGAATACCTGCAGTTCATCGCCAACCGCCGCTGCGCCCAGATCGGCCTGCCGGAGCAATACCCGGGCGCCGCCAACCCCTTCCCCTGGATGTCCGAGGTGCTGGATCTCAAGAAGGAAAAGAATTTCTTCGAGACCCGAGTCACCGAGTACCAGACCGGCGGGGCGCTCAATTGGGACTGAGTTCATGAACGATCGTTGTCGTTGTCGTTGTCGTACTCGGAGTATCGCTGCAACTTGGCGTGCGAGGGAATCCGGGGCGATACGATAATCTCGATTACGATTACGACAACGACAACGA
>NZ_CAIKKU010000154.1 GCF_903828115.1 uncultured Thiodictyon sp.
ACTCGATTACGACAACGACAACGACAACGACAGCGTGCCCGGGATCTCGGTCACCACATCAGTTCTGATCGCACCCGTTTGTTCACGCTGGGCTGACAGGTCACTGTGCTTTCTGGGATCATGGGCACCATGCCTCCCCGTTTCCCAGGACCCACCCGATCCCCATGAATGCCCCAGAGACCCTCGCCTTGCGCACCGGCGCCGCCGTGTTATTCGATGTGTTGACAGATCTCGGTGTCGAGACCATCTTCGGCCACACCGGCGGGGCCGTGATTCCGCTGCATGTCGAGCTGAACAAACGCCTGCGCGGCGGCACGCCCTGCCCGCACTTCATCATGTGCCGCCAGGAGTCCGGGGCCGGGCACGCCGCGGAAGGCTATGCCCGCGTGAGCGGCCGAGTGGGCGTGGCGCTCGCCACCTCCGGACCCGGGTCGACCAACCTCACCACCCCCATCGCGGACGCCCACAAGGACTCCATCCCGACGCTCTTCATCACCGGGCAGGTGCCGAGCGGTGCCATCGGCTCCGACGCCTTCCAGGAGGTCGACACGGTCGGCGTCACCCGGGCCATCTCCAAACACAACTACCTGGTCAAGGACGTGCGTGACCTGGAGTGGGTGCTGCGCGAGGCCTATGCCCTGGCCGGCAGCGGTCGCCCCGGCCCGGTGGTGGTGGACATCTGCAAGGACGTGCAGCTCGCGCCCCTGACCCACAGCAACCCGCCCCGTCGTCGCTACCGCGAGTCGATCCCCTTCGACCCGGCCCGGGCCGACGCCATCCTCGCCGCCCTGGCCGCCGCCGCGCGCCCCGTGGTCAAGGCTGGCGGCGGCGTGATCCACGCCGGGGCCGCCGCCGCCCTGTGCCGCTTCGCGGAGCGTTTCGCGGTGCCGGTGACCACCACCTTCAACGGACTGGGCGCGATCCCCTTTGAGGACCCCCACAACCTGGGGATGCCCGGGATGCACGGCACCATCCCGGCCAACTATGCGCTGCGCGACGCCGACCTGATCCTGACCCTGGGCGGGCGCTTCGACGACCGCGTGGCAGTGCGCGGCTTCGCCGCCGACAAGCAGATCGCCCAGGTCGACATCGACCCCTCCGAGATCGACAAGACGGTCGCGACCCATCTGCACCTGGTCGCGGGGGCGGATGCCTTCCTGGACTATGCCCTGGCGAGCGGCCGGGACGCCCGGCACCCGGACTGGATGGCCCAGGTGCAGGAGTGGCGCGCCCAACTGCCCAAGCCCTACCAGAGCGGCCCCAACCTAAAGCCCCAGGCCGTGATCGAGACCATCTCCGAACTGACCGGCGGTGATGCCACCCTGGTCACCGGGGTCGGCCAGCACCAGATGTGGGCGGCCCAGTACTACCGCTTCCAGCGTCCACGCCAGTGGATCAGTTCCGGCGGGCTCGGGACCATGGGGTTCGGGTTGCCCGCGGCCATCGGTGCCTGGTTCGCCGACCGCAGCCGCCCGGTGGTCCTGATCGACGGCGACGGCAGCTTCCAGATGAACATCCAGGAACTGGGCACCGTCGTGGCCCAGCGGATCCCGCTCAAAATGTTCGTGCTCAACAACAACTTCCTGGGGATGGTCCGCCAATGGGAGGACATGATGGACGCCGGGATGCACTATGAGACCTGCCTCTCGCGTACCGCCGAGTGCGACCCGGACTGTACCGACAGCGGTGAAGGCTGCCGCCGCCAGATCCCCAACCTCACCGGGCTCAAATACGTCTACCCCCGACTCAAGACCCTGCGCATCCGCACCAATGAGGAACTGCGCGAGGGGGTTGCCTGGGCGCTGGCCCAAGAGCATCCGGTGCTGGTGGACTGCTGGGTCGACAAGACGGAGAACGTCCTGCCGATGGTGCGGCCGGGGAACACCCTGTACCAGATGGTCGAGGCTTGAATAATCGCCCGCTGGGCGATTATTCAAGTGGTTTAATGCCAAGTGATGAGCGCCGTACCGCAGCGGCGGGGCCAGGCGGGCAATGGCCCGAACCAGAGCCCCGCAGGGGCGTGACATACCAGCCCAGGGCAACGCCCTGGGTTACATAATTTAAGATGTCTAGCCCTGAAAGGGCGTGACCTAGGCCGGGCTCGACGACGGCTGAGTCTCGATGTCGGATTGCTGGGTCAGCTTGCGGGGGCCGCCAGCTTAGCCGCATCTCGGAACGCGACTTTTTGTAACGCAATTTGTTCTTTCATCGCTATACGTAGGAGACTGTAATGAGCCGATTTGAAGAAATTCAAGAGCGACTTGGCTCACTCGGGCTCCTACCCTCGTCCAATCTTCGCTCTATACTCTATGCAATCCACCCTGCGCCAGATCGGCAACGACCGGTGCATCATCATCCCCGCTTCCTTGCTCGCCGAATGTGACATCACAGATCGCATCGATTTGTCAGTGGAAAACGGATGCCTCATCATCAGTCCAGCCAAGCCTGTCCGTGCCGGCTGGTTTGAGAACTATCAGTCTGAGCCCGATGCGAATGCCTGGGAAGGCATCACGGAGACACCCAAGGAACAGGAGGATTGGGAATGGTGAAGCGTGGTATGGAAATGCTTGGGTAATTGCACCGCGGGTAACTCGGCTCACCGGGTTGCCTGCTCAGTCAGCTTGGCCGGCAAGGTGGTTCGCAGGAAATCATCGCTCGCCTCGAAGACCGCTTCGCTTCCCGTATAGTCGCGGATCAGCGGCACTATCTTGCGGCACCCCCATGCCGCGGGCGTCCACATGGCCGCAGTCACGCAGCACCTCCACCGGGAGCGGGTTGCGCGCGCAGGATCACTGCGTCCGCTCCGGGTGGTCAACCCCATCTATCGCCACCTGATCGCCTGCCGCGCTGAAACGGCTGTGGCATTACAGGACCCGCGCCAGTTCGGCGGCGAGGGTCGGATCCAGGGTGTGGCCGGTGCGGCAGGGCTGGACGCGGTGCTCGCGCACGCCCAGCGCGGCGAGGCGCTCGCGCAGGGGTGCCAGGTCGGCGGGGCGGTCCCGGCCGGGCATGGGAGTGGTGCGCACCTGCAGCGGCACCCCGGCCGCGAGCAGGAGGCGCAGGCTCGCCCAGGCGCGCTCGCCTGAGCCGGGGACGCCGGTGATGGTCGGGTAGTCCGCCGACAGGGCCTTGATGTCGAGCCCGACCCAATCGAGCAGCGGCAGCAGCGCCTCGATGCGCGCCGGATAGGCCCCGGAACTGTGCAGCCCGACCTTGAAGCCCAGGGCGCGGGCTTGCGTCATGGCCGCCCCCAGTGCGGGCTGGAGGGTCGGCTCACCGCCGCTGAAGACTACCGCGTCCAGGAGTCCGCGGCGGCCTTCCAGGAAGGCGCGCACCTGGGCCCAGGGGATCAGCCCCGCGGCGCGCGGGGGCAGCAGGTGGGCATTGTGGCAGTAGCGGCAGCGCCAGGGGCAGCCTTGGCAGAAGACCACGGCGGCGAGTTCGCCGGGGTAGTCGACGGTGGTCAGGGGGATGAGGCCGCCGACGCGCAGTTCCCGCCGGGCGCTCGCTGGCGGCACCGGCGCGGCGCCCGTCATCGACGGTGACTGGGCGATTCCCATGACGATTCTCTGCGGCTAACGGCCATGAGGGCTTGTCCGTCACCCCGGAACATGAAAGTTCCTTGTGGGAGCGGCCTCCGGCCGCGACGCGGTGTCGCGGCACGAACTCCGACGCTGCGTTCCCCACGCCACCCGTCGCGGCTAAAGCCGCTCCCACAGTGCCGTTGCACGACTTTCACGGTAAGCCCTTCAGCGGCTCAGGCAGCGGCCTGTTGGGGCACGCGCAGCGGGGTGCCGCACGGGTTCTCGGTAAAGTAACAGCGCTCGCCATGCTCGGCGCGCTTGCCGACGTTGAAGGCGGCGACCGGGCGGTGGTAGCCCATGACCCGGGTCCAGACTTCGCAGCGGGTGCGCTCTTGCGGGTTCAGGCTGGCGGTGGTCAGTTCATTCATGGTCTCGATCTCCTCGTCTCGTTGCTCGATCGCGGTCGGCGTGGCGGGGCCGACTGATTTGTGTTCATGTGCGGCTAGGAACGGTTCACTAATCTCCATTAGCGAATGCCTTGAGCGCCGTTGTCGTTGTCGTTGTCGTTGTCGTTGTCGTTGTCGTTGTCGTTGTCGACATTATCGTAGCGCCGCGGATTCTCTGGCACCCCAAACTGCATCGTTTCTCCGATTCCGATTCCGATTCCGATTACGACAACGACAACGACAACGACAACGACAACGATGGTGTCTAACTTGTTCTTGACTCGTTACAAAGACGCGCTTACCCGCTTGCGCGCGATCAGTTCCTCATCGCACACCGGGCAGAATTCATGCTCACCGGCCAGGTACCCGTGCTTGGGACAGATGGAGAACACGGGGGTGACGGTGATATAGGGCAGGCGGAAGTTGGTGAGCGCGCGGCGCACCAGCCGCTTGCACGCCTCCACACTGGAGACCTGCTCGCTCATATACAGATGCAGCACGGTCCCGCCGGTATAGCGTGACTGGAGCGGCTCCTGCATCGCCAGGGCCTGGAAGGGGTCGTCCGTGAAGCCCACCGGCAGTTGGGTGCTGTTGGTGTAATAGGGCGCGTCCGCCGTCCCCGCCTGGAGGATGCCGGGGAAGCGCTTCTGGTCCTCGCGGGCAAAGCGATAGGTGGTCCCCTCCGCCGGGGTCGCCTCCAGGTTGTAGAGGTGGCCCGTGGTCTCCTGGAACTCCACCATGCGCTCACGCACCCGGTCGAGCAGGCGGATGGCGAGTGCCTGGCCGACATCCGTGGTGATGTCCTCCCGGTCGCGGGTGAAGTTGCGGATCATCTCGTTGATCCCGTTCACCCCGATGGTGGAGAAGTGATTGCGCAGGGTCCCCAGATAGCGCTTCGTATAGGGGAAGAGCCCGGCGTCCAGGTGGCGCTGCACCACCTTGCGCTTGATCTCCAGGCTGTTGCGGGCGAGTTCGAGCAGCCGGTCCAGGCGCGCCAGCAGGGCCGACTCGTCGCCCGCGTGCTGGAAGCCCAGGCGGGCGCAATTGATCGTGACGACACCGACCGAACCGGTCTGCTCGGCCGAACCGAAGAGCCCGTTACCGCGCTTGAGCAGTTCGCGCAGGTCGAGCTGCAGGCGGCAGCACATGGAGCGGACCATGTTCGGCGAGAGCTCTGAATTGATGAAGTTCTGGAAATAGGGCAGGCCGTATTTGGCGGTCATGGCAAAGAGCCGGTCCGCGTTCTCACTCTCCCAGGGGAAGTCCGGGGTGATGTTGTAGGTCGGGATCGGGAAGGTGAAGATCCGGCCCTTGGCGTCGCCCTCCGTCATCACCTCGATATAGGCGCGGTTGATGACGTCCATCTCGGCCTGGAGGTCGCCGTAGGTATAGGGCTGCTCAACGCCCGCAATCACCGGGACCTGATCGCGCAGGTCCTCCGGGCAGACCCAGTCGAAGGTGAGATTCGTAAAGGGTGTATTGCCGGTGATAAAGGTCTTGCCGTTGCGGCGTGCGACGAAGGTGCCGTTACGGGTCGTCGGGCACCAGACCTTGCCCTTGTAAGGGCGACGCTCGATGAGCTGGATATAGGTCTCGCGGTTGCGGATCAGGTTCAGCACATGGACACCCGAGTCCTTGCGCGTATAGACGCTGCTGCCGTAACCGGCCAGGGTGCAAAGCTCCTGGAGGGCATCCAGGTTGTCGCGATCGTTGGTGTAGATCCGGGTGCGGCCGTTCGGCTCGATACTGCCATCACCCTTGATGTAGGTGTCCAGGAAAAGCTGGATCTGACGGACAGATAGGGTGCGGATCACCGCCGGAACGCATTTGCGCTCCAGATGGCCCAGCACGAAGTCACTGCCTTCCTGGTTCAGGCGATAACGGTAGACGGGATAGTTCGAGTAGGTCCCGGTCTTCTCCAGCAGGTGATAGGAGAGGCCCAGTTCTTCGAGCAGCCAGGCGATCTCGGCCGCGTTCTCCGGATGGCCGGTCGATTGGAACAGGCTGATCCGGCGACGCCCGGCGCTGAAGTCGAAGTTGCCCTCGGCGACCACCCAGGCCAGCAGCATCACCACCCGGTCGTCGATCTCGAGCGTCGAATCGGTCTCCCAGGCGTTCGGGATAATCACCGGCGACTTGAGGGCCGCGACCTCTTCGATGTCTTCCAGGACCCAGCGGTTATCGCTGTTGAAAACCTTGCGCAGGACCTTGTGCCCCGGGGTGATCCATTGCTCCTGGGTACGGTTGCGCAGGACGTACATGTCGCCGTCGAACTCATAGGCCTTCACGGCCAGCGGCTCCAGATACTCCAGACGATTGTTGCGCCAATCGAAGGTCGCGATGCGCTCGCCGGTCTGAAGCTGGTCGTAGTGCTTCCAGCCCTGTTCGGTCAGACACTCGGTCTGCGCATCGACACACTGGGTCCCCCAGCGCGAGGGCACATTCAGGTTGTAGATCAATTCCTGGATGCATTGGCGGACCTGGGCATAGTCGAGCCGGTCCGTCCGCACGAAGGGGGCCATATAGGTATCGAAGCTGGAGAAGGCCTGGGCGCCCGCCCACTCGTTCTGCAGGGTCCCCAGGAAGTTCACGATCTGGCCCACGGCGCTCGACATGTGGCGCGGCGGCCCCGCCTCGACCCGCCCGGGCACCCCGTTCAACCCCTCATGCAGCAGGGTGCGTAGCGACCAGCCGGCGCAGTAGCCGCAGAGCATGTCCAGATCATGGACGTGGATGGAACCGTCGCGGTGGACCTCGCCGATCTCGGGCGGGTAGACGTGGGACAGCCAGTAGTTGGCGATCATCTTGCCCGAGGTGTTGAGGATCAGCCCGCCGAGCGAGTAGCCCTGGTTGGCGTTGGCGGCCACCCGCCAGTCGGAGCGGTCCAGGTACTCGTCGATGGAGGCGGCCACGTCCACCAGGGTGCGGGTGTGGTCGCGCAGCCGGGTGTGCTGTTCGCGGTAGACGATGTAGGAGCGGGCGGTCTCGAAGTGGTTGGCCGCGATCAGCGTCTGCTCCACCACGTCCTGGATCGCCTCGATGTCCGGCGCCTTGGTGTGGCCGAAGCGGTGGGCCAGCACCTTGACCACCTGGGCGGTCAGCAGGCGCGACTCCATGTCGCCATACTCGCCGCTCGCCTGGCCGGCGCGCAGGATGGCGGACTCGATCTTGGCGGCATCGAAGGGGACTTCCAGGCCGTCGCGCTTGAGGACCCGCAGGGGCAGGCTGGCGATGTTGGTGTGCGCGGTCCCCATGGCAGGCCCTCCCCCAGTGAAATACTATATTTTGTGTCGGCGACTCTTCTCGACACAGTATATAGGGGGTGGGTGCTCAGGGCAAGACAACTGAGACGCTTACCCCAGGGGTCTGCAGGCGCTCAAAATCGGGTGCCCAGAGGAGCCCCCCGCACGAATTTTCCGCAGAAAATCGGTCCCTACGATGCTGCAGACGATCCCGGCACCGCTTGCCACTCGATGTGCTCCAGTTTCATGAGGCAAGTCGCACACATAGGATGCTGCAGAGGACCCCGGTACCAGTTACCACGGGACAGTTGCCAGCCGCTTCGCTCAAGAACAACAGTCCGTCTTGTTTTATTTTTTCTGAGATAACTAAAATAACGCTCAACCCTATTTTAGTTTCCAGCGTGGAGCGGCAGGCATGAGACAGTACCAGTCAGGCAGCCTCGTGGACCAGGGGACCTACCGCAGCTTCTCGCCCAGCCCGCTGGACCTTCCAGTGATCCCAGGCTGTCGTGTCGCTAATCGGGCCTCTTGGTCTCGCCGCTTTCGCCCGTCCTAATCTCGGCAAAAATGTCATTTTTATGCCTTCTACCCGCCCCACCTGTCCGCGCTCTGGCTGATCCACATCCCGATGGGGCGGGCCGGCTACCGGTTTTTCGGCTGATCACTTAGGTTCAAGCGTGCGATCCCGCAACGCGACGGGGATTGCGGACGCGGCCCAGTCAGGCCAAGTAGCGGCACTCCACTTGACGCGGCCATCCGCCCGCGACAACAAAAGCCGGCGGCGACTTCCCGACCCATCGAGGACGAAGGCGCGATCAGTCAACGCCAATGCTTCCGCCAAGTTAGCGAGGCTCCGGGGGTATCGCCGATGAATATCGGCGAAGGGTACGGAATGACCGCCATCGTCGATACGTTGTCGAACCCGGCCAAGCGACAGCGCTACGTCGTGCAGACCGATATAGATGAGGTTCACCTTGAACCCGATGGCGGATGCCTGGCGCATCAGGATTCGAGGTCCCCGGCCGGTCAAAGTAGTCTCGACGGCGAAGCTGAGATTGGAATGAAGCATGCGAGTGCGTTCGGCGCTTGCCAAGCGACCCGCTTGCAGTGCGACGGTGGAGAGTGAGGGATCGGTCGGATTGAGACGGCGAGCAATCTCGTCGGGGTCGACGATCGGGACCCGGTGACGCAGGTACTTCCCGGTGAGCGTGGACTTGCCGGCACCGTTTGGTCCGGCGACGATCCAGAGTTGCGGTCTCACGTTGCCAGCGCGCGCACGAGAACGATCGATCCATCAGCGTCGAAACGGACCAGTTCGCGGCGCTGATCCGGCCAGGTGCGAATGACGTGCCCGGCGGGGGTATCGGCCTCGGCGGTGTAAATGGGGCGACCGGCGCGCAGGTGCGCCGCGGCGGCCTCGCCGTCGTCGACTGCAAGTTGTTGCTCGAAGTCCGCGAAAAACGCATCTTCTTCGGTGGCTGTCATCGGGGCGGGGATGTCAATCAACATGGCTTCAGTCTCGGCCTGCTAGGAGCTTTGGGAAGTTTACCAGCACGGACACCCGCAAGCCTCGGGAAGAGTCTGCGGTGGTGATGATCGAAAATCAACGGCGGCCCGGTGGTTTCGCGTGCGAAATCTCGGTGGCGTCGGCCCCCTGCTGCTCGAAGGCCAGCGGCGCCAGAACCTCGCCCGCAATGCCACCCCCGGGTCGATGGTCACATGCGTGCCCTGGGCCTGCTGGAGCGGTCCGCCGCGTCGTGGCGGTCATGGGGTCACGGTCATGGCGAGTCATGGGGTCAGGCCTTGCCTTTTGACTGACCCCAGTCCCCTGCCCCTGTTCCCCTCATGACGGGAGGAAAAAAACAAGACCTGATGATCATCTAGCCGACCCCGCCCGTTGGCCTACAGTTTAGGTAGGGATCAACCCGAACTGAAGACCGGACAGGAGGAGTCGACCATGAAACTTTACGGCGGGATCGACCTGCACTCAAACAACAATGTCGTGGCCCTGTTGGACGAAGAAGATCGCGTGGTGCTGCGCGCGCGACTGGCCAACGAGGCCGCGGGCGTCCTGGCGGCCCTGGCGCCCCACCGCGAGGCGATTGTGGGCCTGGTGGTAGAGTCCACCTACAACTGGTACTGGCTCGTCGATGCCCTGATGGAGGCCGGCTACCGGGTCCACCTGGCCAACACGGCCGCCATCGTGCAGTACAGCGGACTCAAGTACAGCGACGATGATTCGGACGCCCGCTGGCTGGCGAAGTTGCTGCGCCTGGGACTGTTGCCCGAGGGCTACATCTATCCCAAGGAAGATCGCGCGGTGCGCGACCTGCTGCGGCGGCGCATGCGGTTGGTGCAACAGCATACGGCGAACCTGCTCGCAGTGCAGAACCTGTTTGCCCGCAACCGCGGTAAGTCATTGAGTGCCAATGAGGTCAGGCACCTCACGCCGGAGGCGGTCAGCGGCTTGCTGCCCGACCCCAACCAAGCGCTGGCGGTGCAGAGCAACCTGCTGGTGATGCGGGCCCAAGACGCGGCCATCGCGCTGCTGGAACGTGAGGCGCTGGCGCAGGTCAAACTGCGCCCCGCCTACCGGCACCTGCTCACTGTCAACGGAATCGGCACCGTGCTGGGGTTGACCATCATGCTGGAAACCGGGCCGGTGGCGCGCTTCAGCCAGGTTGGCCACTACGCGTCCTACTGCCGCTGCGTCGGCAGCGAACACCTGTCCAACGGCAAGCGCAAGGGTCACGGCAATACCAAGAGCGGCAACAAGTACCTGGCCTGGGCCTATCTGGAAGCGGCGAACTTCGCGGTGCGCTACAACGCCACGGTGAAGCGCTACTACCAGCGCAAGCGGGCCAAGACCAACGGCGTGGTCGCCATTAAGACGGTCGCGCACAAGCTGGCCCGCGCCTGCTATTACATCCTGCGCGACGGCACCGACTTCGCGGTCAGTCGCGCCTTTGGCTAAACTTATGCGTAGGGAGTCGTCGGCGATCCAGGACACGGGGTTGGCCATAAGCCGCCAGATCTGATTGGACACCGACGCCTCCCCGCCAACGCCACGGAGGACTGCCTGTGACCGAAACGCCCCTGCCCGCGAGCCACGAAGAGGTTGGACGGCGCCCGTCGGGTGCCGAGCCACAGTTCTGTGAACCCGCGGTTGGGCCGGGGTGGGGGCGGGCCGGATGCGCCGGACTTTTTGGGGTCCGCGCACCCGGCCCGCCCCCACCCCGGCCTGCGCGGCCCACTTGGACCCGGGGAGGG
>NZ_CAIKKU010000155.1 GCF_903828115.1 uncultured Thiodictyon sp.
CGCGCGGCCGGTGCTTTGACGCTGTCGAAGGCTGTCCACATCCGCTGTGGCCGCTTCTGTGGATATCCTGTGCCCAACGCGGCGCGCCCCCCGCCTGACCAGCGGGTTAGCAGGGTCGGCTAAAGTTTTGCCGCACCTCGTGCCGGCGGTGGCCGGCAACCGCAGCGAAACGGCGGCGCCCTCCCCTGCTTTATCGTCGGTTGGGTCAAGCGTGCCGGCCGCTGTTGCGTCTGTCCTGACGGCCATCGATGACAGTCCGGCCGTCCTGGAGGCTGGCTAGCGTTGGCATCTCCACGGCTTCACGTCGAACGGATTGGCATCCGAACGTACAGCCCAGGGCCGCCGTACTCTCGCTACACCCTGCCTGGCCTTTTGGAGCCTGGCAACAAGGACCTGACGGTCTCCAGCAAACGCCCCCCGGCGGTGGCGCGTGCCACGCGCGCCTTGGCCACGGCGAGCAGGCGCTGGTCATTATCGGTTTCGACCATCTGCTCCAGGCTGGCCATCAAGGTGTCGGCAGACGCGTCGTCACCCTGGGCGCGGTTCAACATGGCCATGGTACCGTAGAGGGCAAAGGCCTCCTGGATGTGGAGCCGCGGGCGTAGCGCGAGGCCAGCCAGCAACTCTTTGGCTGCCTCCCACTCCCCGTCCCCGATCAGGAGATCAGCCAGGTTGCAGCGCGCAAAGAGATAGTCGGGATGGGCCGCGATCACCCGGTGCAAGAGCTCCCGCTCCTCGCTGTCGCGACCCTGACGGGCGCGGATCGCCGCCAGATTACCCAGCGCGATTTGATAGTCTGGGACGCGCCGCAGAATGGCTTGGAGTCGCGCCTCGGCGGCGACGAGATCGCCGTCGCGCATCAGGGTGCGGGATTGTTCGAGCAGTAGCTGGAGGTCCTCCGGCAGATCGGGTAGGACCGGCGCGCGATAGATCTCGGTCGCGATGAGCTTGACCTCGCTCAATGCCTTGCCGTCCCAGTAGCAGAGGGTCTCGTCGGCCCCGCTCAGACCGGCCTCGCGCAGGGCGTGCAGCAACCCGCGGCGCTCTTGGGCGGTACCGACCGGCAAACACGCCAGGTCCCGGACGATGGCGGCCGCGTGCCGTTCGGGCTGACCGCCCGCGGGGGGCTGGGCCACGGACGCGCGCTTCAACCGATGCTTCAACAGTTGCGCGGCGAAGGTCCGTAGGCTCGCGTCGCCAGCCAGGTAGATCGTCTCCAGATAGGCGTCGCTGGCAGTCAGCTCATCGAGCCGGGCATTCAGGTGCGTAGCGCCCGCCGCGTGCAGTCGATGTACCCAACCGACGGGGAGCATGTGGCTCCACTCGAACAGGGCCGGATAGGCCGGGGGCGCGCCATCGCGTTGCAGGGCGGCCAGGTTCTCCGCGGCGGTCGTGAGCCCCGGGCGCTGCGCCAGGGCCTGCCGCCACAGCGCCCGCGCCTGGTCGGCGTCGCCGAGCCGACTGGCCGCCCCGCCTCCCTGTTGGAGCCGTTCGGCCAACAGCGGACCGTTCTCACCAGCGGCCCAAACCGCCTGGCCTGAACGCTGAAAGGCGTCCCAGGCGGCTTGGTCCTCATGGATCAGCAGCAGGCCGGCGACCTGGCCGTAGGCATCCTCGGCACGCCGCGCCTGGGCCTGGGCCAAGGGGACAGCCAAGCCCCTGGCGCCGGTCTCGTCGCCCAGATACAGCCGCAGCCGCAGCGCCCAGTCGAGGGCGAAGAGGTTGCCCCCGTCGTGCTGCCAGGCGTCCAGAAAGGCGGTCAGCGCCTCCTCAATGCGGCCCACATGAAAAAGGGCGAACCCCCGATTGTTGCGGGCCGAGGTGATGGCGACACCATCGAGCAACCACGCCGCGCCCGCGAAGTCATGGGCCTCCAGATGCAGCTGGCCGATGTCGAACTGCTCCGCCTGTGCGCGGGTCGCCGCGGTCCCGTCGGGCTGCTGCAGCATCTCGGCCAGGCCCGCAGGGCTAATGCGGGAGGCCCCAGCCAGGGCACCCAATTCCCGCAGCCGGTCCGCGACCCGGCAAGCCAACAGGAGGTGATGGCCCTCGATCGCGAACTCGTAGAGTGCCTCTAGGGCGCGTGCGCTCCGGGGCCGGCGTTCTGCCCACTGGTAGGCGGCCAGGGTGGCCGCAGCCCGACTCTCGCCCTGGTCCAGGGCATCCAGCAGCAGCCGGTTGGCGCCGCCATGATCGGGGAAGTGCTGCACCAGGGTGCGAGCGCGCGCGATGGCCCGCGGATAGTCCCGGGCACCCAGCAGGCGCTCCACGGCCTTGATTTGGGCCGGCGCGGGCAGCCCGCCCTTCGTCTGGCGGGTATTGGAGGGCTGTTTCGACACCGCGGTTATTCCTATGGTCTGGTGTTGTAGAGCCCCCTACTGTAACGCGGGCGGACGTTCGGCGACGGCAAACCCGCGTAAGAGCCTCATCGGTGGCATCGACCCAGGTCAAAGCCATCTTTGAGCCGACGCAAGAAGTCGTCCCCGGAGGCAACCCCGTTCGGCAGCAGGTAGCAGGCATCGTTGTTGACCAGCGTGTACGGGACTACCAGGTGTGCGGGCGATCCAGCGAGCCAATAGGGTAG
>NZ_CAIKKU010000156.1 GCF_903828115.1 uncultured Thiodictyon sp.
GGAGGCGGGTCTCGTCATCGCGGTGCGGCGTGTGGAGGACGCGCAGGCACTGCGTGCGGCACTCGACCAACGGTTGCCCGACGCCATCCTGGCCGACTGGACCCTGCCCCACTATTGCGGTCAAAGTGCATTCGTTTTCGCCCACGAACGCTGCCCGGAGGTGCCCTTTATCTTCGTCTCCGGCACCATCCCGGAGTCCGCCGCCTTCGCGGCGCTGCGCCAGGGGGCGACCGACTATGTCTTCAAGGATCAACTGTCCCAAGTCGGCCCCGTCTTGCTCCGCGCCCTTGACGAGGTGGAGGCGCAGCGGTCGCTACGCGAGAGCCTGGCGTTCAATCGCACGGTCCTGGACTCGGTCAGCGCCGAGATCGCCGTACTGGACCGCGACGGGATCATCCTGGCGGTCAACCAACCGTGGCATCGTTTTGCCTTGGAAAACGGTATCGCGCCCAGCAAGGCGACAGCAATAACCGGCGTCGGCGCCAATTACCTGGCGGTCTGCCTGACCAGCATCGGCGGCGCAGTGGATGATGATGCAGTGACGATCGGCAACGGCATCCGGGCGGTGCTGGACGGCCGCCTGACCGACTTGCGCTTGGAGTACCCCTGCCATTCACCGCAACAACAGCGCTGGTTCAGCATGAGTGTCACGCCGCTGTCGCGGAACGAAGGCGGCGCGGTCATCGCGCATACCGACATCACCGCGCACAAACAAGCGGAGATTGCGCTTCATAAATCCCGCGACCTGCTCCAGTCGGTCTTGGATAGTGTGCCGGCCCGCGTCTTCTGGAAGGATCGGCAGTCGTGCTTTCTTGGCTGTAACCAATTGTTTGCGAACGATGCCGGGTGCGCCGACCCGGAGGCTCTGAGCGGCAGGACGGACCTCGACCTGGCGTGGGCAGATCAGGCCGAATCATATCGTGCCGACGATCAGGCGGTGATGGACTCCGGCCGTCCCAAGCTGAATTACGAGGAGCCGCAGACGACGCCGGACGGCGACCTGATCTGGCTGCGCACCTCCAAGGTGCCGATGCGTGATGAAGACCATCAGGTCATCGGCATCCTGGGGGTCTACGAGGACATCACCGAAGCCAAGCGCAGCGCCGATGAACTGGATCGACATCGCCACCACCTGGAGGAGCTGGTCGAGATCCGCACGCGCGACCTGGAGGCCGCCAGGGCCGCGGCGGATCGAGCTAACCGCGCCAAGACTGAATTCATTTCCACGATGAGCCATGAACTGCGCAGCCCGCTCAATGCGATCCTTGGATTCGCCCAACTACTGGACTTCGAGCTCCCCCCGCCGACCCCCAGGCAGCGAGACAACATCACCCACATCGTTCGCGCGGGGTGGCATCTGCTGACCTTGATCAACGAGATACTCGATCTCGGCAAGGTCGAGTCCGGGCAGGCACCGCTCGCGGTGGAGCCGGTGTCACTCACCCAGGTGATCTGCGAATGCCTGGGAATGATCGCACCGCAGGCGGACCAGCGCGGCATCCAGGTGACCAGTCCCCCGTCCGCTGCACCCTATTGGGTCCGCGCCGATCGGACCCGGGTGAAGCAGGTGCTCATCAATCTCCTGTCCAACGCAATCAAGTACAACAGCACGCCGGGAACGGTCGCGGTGGACTGTGTCGAGCGGACGCCGGGGCGCATTCGGATGAGCATCACGGACACCGGCGCGGGGTTGTCTCGAGAACAACTGGCGCAGCTCTTCCAGGCGTTCAATCGCCTCGGACAGGAGCAGGGCGGCGAGGAAGGCACCGGCATCGGCCTGGTGCTGGCCAAGCGACTGATCGAACAGATGGGGGGTGTCATCGGCGTGGACAGCATCGTCGGGGTGGGCAGCGTGTTTTGGTTCGAACTCGCGCGGGTCGATGCGTTCATGGCCTCGCCGTCGGCAGCAATGGACCAGAGGAATAACCGGGACTGTAAGGCGGCCTAGGGCGCTATTCTTATGATCGATCTCTCTGCCATCCGTAATGCCGACATCCTGATCGTCGATGATCAGGATGAGAATGTGACCTTGCTCGAACGCGTGCTGGGGTCCGCCGGGTATACCGCCGTCACCTCGACGGTGGACCCGTTCGCGGTCTGCGCGCTGCACCGCAGCCACCGCTATGACCTGATCCTGCTCGACCTGCTGATGCCGCGCATGGACGGATTCCAGGTGATGGAGGAGCTCAAGACCATCGAACCGGAGGGCTACCTGCCGGTGCTGGTCCTCACCGCGCAGCCGGATCACAACTTGCGTGCGCTCGAGGCCGGGGCGAAAGACTTCGTCAGCAAGCCGTTCGATCTGGCCGAGCTATTGCTACGCGTTCACAACATGTTGGAAGTGCGCCTGTTGCATAAGGAATTGCATCAGAGCAACGAACTGCTGGAACAACGTGTGCTGGAACGGACCGCCGCCCTCAAGGAGAGCTATCTGGAGACCATCTTCACGATGACGCGCGCGGCCGAGCACAAGGACGTGGACCTCGGTTCCCATGTGCAGCGCATCAGTCATTACAGCCGCGCGCTCGCCGTGCAGCTCGGCCTGGATAAAGAGTTCGTCGACCTGATTTTTTTCGCCAGCCCGATGCACGACATCGGCAAGATCGGTATCCCCGACCAGGTCCTGCTCAAGCCGGGCGCCTTGACGCCGGACGAGTGGGAGATCATGAAGCGGCACACCACGATGGGCGCTCAGATCCTCGGCCAGGGTACCTCGCCCTATCTCAAGATGGGGGCCGAGATCGCACGCAGTCACCACGAGCGGTGGGACGGCGGTGGCTATCCGCACGGCACTCGCGGTGAGGCGATTCCACTGGCAGCGCGCATCATGAATATCTGTGACATCTACGACGCCCTGCGCAGCAAGCGACCCTACAAGCCCGCCTTCGATCATCACCTGGCCTGTGACATCATCATTCGGGGCGATGCCCGCATCCAGCCCGAGCATTTCGATCCGGTGATCCTGGCGGCGTTCACGCAATACCAGCAGGTCTTCCGCGACATTTTCGAGGAATGCACCGCATAGCGGTGTTGATGGACATGCCGATGCCGCTCATGGCCGGAACATGAAAACAGCGACTGACGCGGCCAGCCGGCTGGCCGAAACGCTCCCATACCAGGCGGAACCCGGAAGAATCTGGCGGACTGTCGCTGATTCTCCAGAAACTTTGATCTGGGCCGGTGTGCAAGTCGCTGATATCGCTAGACGACTCCTTAACTTAGCGCCATTCGGGCCAGGCTCGATCTAATGGCGAGCCATTCGAGCGCGATGGCTTGGGGCAGGTCGAAGGAACTGGGCGGCGAAGATGGTCTTGGCGCTCCCGGCGGTGCCGGCCACCAGAGTGGTGCGGCCGGCGGGGATGCCGCCCAGGCCGATGTGGTCGAAGCCATCGATGCCGGTGGCCAGCTTGGTGACGGAGGGAAGCTTGCCGGGTTCAGTCATGATGGTCTCCAACCAGATCGTCCGGACCGCTGAGGTCCAGACCGACCAGTACCTTGTCTTTGTTCGAGAGGTCTCCGATGATGCGCCGCAGCGGCGGGGGCAGGGCCTTGATCAGGGTCGGGGTGGCGATGATGCGCGCGTCCTCGGCCGCCTGGGGGTCCTCGATCACGTCGATGACCTCCATCTCATAGCGCCCCGCCAGTTCCGTCTGGCAGATGCGCTGCAGGTTGGCGATGGCCCGGTTGCCCTGGGGCGTCCGGCCGGTGATATAGAGCCTCAAGAGGTACTTACCCATGATGCGGTGCGATCCGATCGTGTGTGGCGATGATGGCGCCCATGATTGACCTGGGGGTCAGCCTGGTTGCGGTTCGGCGCTGAGCGACATGCGGCTCAGATAATAGCGGCGATCGTAGCCCGCCAGATAGCCCATGAGTTCCAGGACGACGATGCGGCCCTCCAGGGGTCGCTGTCGCGCAGGTTCGCCGCCCCGTCAAGGCGTGCCGTCTCCCCGGCCCGACCCGTTTGGGAGAGCAGGCGCCCGACCCCGCGCTGCTCGCTCTCGCGCTGCTCGACCAGGTCCTCGGCCTCTGCCCGGCGCCGCTGCTGGCCGCGCAGCCGGTGGCGCTCCACCGCGTGGCGCAGGGCGCGGGCGAGGCTCCGGGCGTCCTGGTCGGCCGGGGACAGGTAATCCTCGGCGCCCGCCGCGATCAGGGTGCGGCCCAGGGACTCGTCCTCACTTGCGCCGCAGACCAGGACCGGCAAGTCCGGCGCCAGGGCGATCAGCAGGACGGCGAGGCCCGGGTCGACCAGGCCGCCAGGGCAGCACGCCGACGGCGGCAGCGCGGCGGCCGGCGCGGTCTCCAACTCGGTCATGGGGCGGGGCACTCGGGAGTCGTTGAAGGTGGCTGATCCGGGTCGCTCGGTGTCGGGCTGGTCGGTGCGGCGGCAAGGATACCCGATCGAGCGGCCGGCGCGTCGGGCCAGGCGTCATGATCATCGCCCCCGGGTCGCCCGGCGGCGCGATCGGCGTGCCGGGCCAGCCACCGCGGGAGTTCCTGCGCGGCCATCGGCCGGCCGAAGAAGTAGCCCTGGGCCAGGTCGCAGCCCAGGCCGCGCAAGGCCGCGGCGGCGGCCGCCGTCTCCACCCCCTCGGCGATCACCTGTTTGCCGTTGCCGTGGGCCAGGGTCAGGATCGCGCTCACCAGGGCGGCATTGCCGGCGTCGTCAACCAGGTCGCGGACAAAGCGCTCGTCGATCTTGATGGCTGCGATCGGCAGACGCCGCAGCGCCGGCAGCGAGGAGTAGCCGGTCCCGAAGTCGTCCACATGCAGTGCGACCCCCAGGTCGGCGAAGCGTTGCAGCAGCGTGGGGGCGCGGTTGGTATAGGCGAACAGGGCGCCCTCGGCGATCTCCAGCACCAGCCGCCAGGGCGGGACCCGGTAGAGATCCAGGGCGGAAGCGACCAAGGCGAACAGGTCCCCCTGGGCGGACTGGATCGGTGAGAGGTTCACCGCCAGGGTGAAGGGCTCGGTCCTGGTGTCCGACCACTCCCGCAACTGGCGGCACGCCTGGTCGATCACCCAGCGCCCCACCTCGACGATCAGTCCGGTGCTCTCCAGCAGGGGCAGGAAATCGGCCGGACCAACGCGTCCGCACCCCGGACGCTCCCAGCGCAGCAGGGCCTCGAAGCCGACGCAGCGCCCGGAATCGAGCGCCACCTGGGGCTGATAGTGCAGCACCAACTCGGAGTGGAGCAGGGCCTTGCGCAGGTCCCGCTCGATCTGCAGCCGGGACTCGGCGACCTGCGCGGTATCGCGGTCGAAGACCCGGAAGGCATTGCCGCCCTGGCGTTTGGCCTCGTACATGGCGGAGTCGGCCCGGCGTACCAGCTCGTCCGCGTCCAGCGCCTCGGTCGCAAACAGGCTGATGCCGATGCTCGGGGTCACATAGAGTTCGCGTCCCTGCGGGTTGAAGGGAAGCAGGAACGAATCCAGCAAGCGCCGCCCGACCCGCTCCGCGCCCTGTTGGTCGGCCACATCGTAGAACACGGCGGTGAACTCGTCCCCGCCCCAGCGGGCCACCGTATCGGAGGTACGCGGCAGGGCCAGCAGGCGTTCGCCCACCGCGCGCAGCACCGCATCGCCCATCTCGTGGCCCAGGGTGTCGTTGATCTCCTTGAAATGATCCAGGTCCATGAACAGGACCGCCAGGCCCTTGTGTTCGCGGATGGCGAGGGTGCGGGCGTGCGCGAGCCGGTCGAAGAACAGGTCGCGGTTGGCGAGGCCCGTCAAGCGGTCTTCGAAGGCGAGGCGCTGGATGCGGGTCTCCTCGACCTTGCGCTCGGTAACGTCGTGGAGCATGACCAGAAAGGCGGACTGTCCCTGCCAGCGGGTCTCGGTGACCCCCATGGCGGCCACCCCGGCGCTGCCGTCGTGGCGCACGATGCGGATCTCGGTCTGACTGATATCACCGGGGTCCTGGGTGACGGGGATGCCGAACGGCTGCCCGATGAGGCCGCCCAGCGCCGCGTCCAACAGCGTCTCGGCCGCCCGATTGGCGAAGCGGATGCTGCCCAGGGCGTCCAGGATCAGGATGCCGGTGCGGTTGTCTTGGATCAGGCTGTGGAAATTCTGGCGGGTCTCGTCCAGGTCGCGCGCCATCGCTGCGCGCTCGGTGTGGTCGCGCATCAGTGCGATGGCGTGCCAGGACTGGTCCAGCCACAACGGCAGTATCGACAGCTCTACGGCCACCCGGCTGCCGTCGTAGCGCAGGGCGGTCTGGGTGATGGTCATACCGAGCACCTCCCCGCGGCCGTCCCAGGCGAAACCCTCCAGGCCCCGCCGACAGCGCTCCTGCATCTCCGGCGGCGCCAGGGTGGCGTGCGCGTCGCGCCCGATCAGGGTGCCCGGGGGATAGCCCAGCAGGTGCTCCGCCGCGGGGTTGGCGTAGGCAATCCGCCCCCGGTCATCGGTCAGAAAGACCCCATCCAGGGCGGTGTCGGCGACCGCGCGCAGGGTCCCCCGCTGGGCCTCCAGGGCGGCGCCGGGGACCGACGCGGACGCCGCCTGAGCGAGCGCGGTCGGGGTCGCCCGGTGGGCACTGCGCAGCCGCCAGCCCAGCACGAGCCCGACCACCAGCAAGGCGACGAAGGCCAGGACGGGGGAGCGCGCGGCGCGCGGTGCGGCGCCCGTGCCGGGCGGCCGTCCCGACTGGACGAGGGGCCGGTCCTCCGGCTGGTCGGAGGTCGGGATCGTCCCGTGCGTCGGCGCCCGCGGGGCCTCTCCCGCGGCGGCCTGATCAGGGCGCGCCGCGCCCAGCGCCGCCGCGGGCGCGCAGGGCACGGCCAGGGTCAAGGTCAACAGCAGGGTCTGCGCCAGGGACCGGGCTGGTCCCAGGTCGCGCGGCGGCATCGCCTCAGCCATGGTGGTCTGCGCGGGTCTTGCAGGGTGTAGGGACCATGGGTCTGACCCGCGTCGCGACAGGGTTGAAGGGGTGCCGACGCCGCGTGATACGGGTGCGGCGAGGCGGCCGGTTCGAGCAAAAAAATGCGTGCCTGGCGGGTGCGTCCGCCGACGCGCAATGGTAGCCGATTTCTCCCGGTGTTAGCACGGACCCTAACACCTACAGCTACCTGACGTTCTCGCGGACCGGGCGTCGTTGTCGTTGTCGTTGTCGTTGTCGTAATCGTGGTCGGATTATTCGACAACGAC
>NZ_CAIKKU010000157.1 GCF_903828115.1 uncultured Thiodictyon sp.
GAGCCTTGCGGATCGGGACGTGCGCACAGATGGCCAGCGGCGTCGATGCCGAAATACCCCTCGCCCCAACGGTCGATGGCATAGATGTTTTTGCAGCGTTGGACCGCTGGGTCCATGGGATTGTCTCCGTCTTTACAGTGGTCAGTTTCAGCTATTTCCGCCAGAACATCGGCGTAAAGAGGATCGGCAGCGAGAAGACTTCGAGTCGGCCAAGCGTATCCGTTCGTTCCCCCTGCTCTCACGCTGCCGCGGGCGGCAGAATGGGAGCCGGTCGCCCCTGACGGCGCTCGCGCATGACCTCGGCGATCAAGGTCCAGGGCGAGTGCCCGCGCTGACGGCAGGTCTCGATCACGCTGGCGAGGGTGGCGAAGACACGCGAGCCCTGGGCATTGCGTGTGCCGTCGCCGATACGTCGGGCGATGACCCAGTGGCGCAAGGCACGCTCGGCACGGTTGTTGGTCAGCGGCAGATCGGGATGGTCGAGCACGACCCAGAAGGTGTCCCAGTCGTTGAGCCACTCGCGGGCGCGCGCGTCTTGGCATGCGGGGACTGGGCGAGGCACAGCGCCAAGAGGGCGTTGAGCGCGGCGGCGTGCTGTTGGCGTAACGGTCACGGGGGTGGCCCCTCGCGGGCGGCGTAGACGCTCTCCATGAGCGCCTCGAGGTGCTCGCGCAACGCCCGTCCGAAGCCGGCCACCGAGCGGTCGAGGCTCTCCTCGATCCCGCGCGCCTTGCGCAGGAGATGGGCCAGGCAGCGCAACCGCTGGTCATCATCGCGAGAAGCCCAGTCGCCGTCGCTCATCAGCCAGCCGTCGAACAGCGCCCCGAGCACGCCCTGGAGCAGATCCTGCGAGCGCCGCCCGATGCGAAAAAGCGTCGTGGTGGCGTTGGCGAAGACCCACAGCCACAGCAGATGACCGTTCTCGATCCAGCTGGTCTCGTCGGCGTGCAGCAGCTCACTGCTGCGCACCTCGGCGAGCCACATTGCTCCTCCACGGGCGCCAGGGCGCGTCCGGCGTCCTGTCCGCATTGCTTGATGGTCGATAGCCCCAGCGAGAGTCCCAGCCAGTCGGCGAGGAATTCCTGGATGCGCCGACGCGACAGGCGCATGCGCAGCGCCAGCGCACAGATCAGGACCACCCGCAGGGGACCGGCCACATGCCGCTCGCTGAGCGCCACCGTCCACTCGTCCTCGCATCCCTGATGCGCGGGCTGCGCCGCCGTCCCGTGGCCGCACTCACAGCGGCGGGCCTGATAGACAGGCTTGATCTGGATGACCTGAAGCCCCGCCTGCTCACCGCTTGGCAGGATCCGGTCGATGACGTCATGCGCGCGGTGGGCACGCGCGTTGTGGCTCGCCGTCAAAGGCTCACCACAGAGAACACAAACCTCCGGATGATGATGGCGCTCCTCTTGCACCGCCAGGCGCTGGGTGCGTCCGTGGCCGGGGCGACCAGGAAGCTGACCAGGACGCTTCTTCGCCGTGTCCGTGGCGCTCTTCGGCGCCGGAGAGTCCGGCGTCCCAGCATCGGGCGCGTCGAGATCTGCCGGCTCGCGCGACTCCTCGGACGGCTCCTGCGCGCGGTCCGAAGCCCCTTCCGCTGGCGCCACGCCGTCCCCAGGGCGCGCGACTGCTTGGAGGGCGCGAACGGTTGCTCGGGTTCTGCCCCAGACGCTCATGCGCCTCCTTCAGGTCCGCCAACCGCTTCACCGATCGCGCACGCAGCGGCCGCTCCTCCAGTTCTTGGAGGACGGATTCAGCGATCTGCGTCAGGTCATCGTGCGAGAGGTGCATCGCCCCGTCTGGTCGCTTCCGGCCAGCACCCGTGTGCTGGCATCGTTGAGGACGTGACTTCGCCATAGCGGAGCCCGTCTGTCTTCACGTCCTCAAGGGGAGGGTCCGAACGCTTACGGCCAAGCAGCATGGTAAAGCTCAACACCGACAGCTCGTCGTTGGTCAGGCCGGCATGGTTGCTCGATGGGCCGACCTGTCCGAGTCCGGGGCCCATTTTGTTGATGCAGGCGATCACCGCACTGAAGGCCGAGATGAATAGGATGAAGCCATCGCGGGCCTTCAATTACGCCTGATACCGTCGGGTCGAGAGCGGGAGCGCGCCACCGGCGATCAGGCAGGCGCCCAGACTGACGGCGAAGGTGAGCAGGGTGCCGTCGCGATACACGACCGCGTAGACGATCAGCATCAGATAGGCAAGGTCGAAGATCATCAGCAGGCGCCCCAGAACATTGGCGACCGAAAGCAGCGCGCGCATCAGAAAAAGGCCAGACCGACCTGGAAATGGCGTTCGACCTTGGTTACCAGATCCTTGCTCGCCAGGAAGAGGATGACATGATCCTCTGGCTCGATGAGGGTATCGCCATGGGCGA
>NZ_CAIKKU010000158.1 GCF_903828115.1 uncultured Thiodictyon sp.
ATGCGGTCAACAACTTCGGCCAGGCTGGAGGAATCGGTGGAGTTGGCGACTTTTGCCATTTTCTTTACCCTCTGAGAGTGATTTGACATGCACGTGATGTGCGCCGAAAGCGAACCTACCGGGCCTGGGTCACATTGCGCCTCCCTGCGCCCCCACCCCGCCGGGGGAGTCCCCTGATCCGCTTGATACTGCCGACGGGCTCAGGGCTTCCCGGTGTGGCATCCTGCCGACTCGGTCGCTTGATGGATATAAAGCAACTGGCGTGCCAGAAGCAGACTCCGCCGAAACGGATTGATAACTCTATATAAAACAAACATCAAGAGTCGTCAGCTGGACCTGGATGCAGTGAATCCCGGGGGTAAGGCCGTAGTTGTTATGGAATGCGTTCCATAGCTCTGGCGTTGGTTCCATAGCGAATCTGAGGAACCATCAGCCTGGAAAGCGCAGTTATCCACAGATGAACACAGATTATTCATTGGCTTACGCTTGGCCGGTGACTCACCTTGTGGGTGATTGTGACAGTAGCGATAAGCGCATGATAATTGAAAGAGAATCTGTGTTCATCTGTGGATTGTAGGCTGATCAGTCCGTCCCGATCGCCGCAATCCGGTCGATCAGGGCCAGGATTTCACCATGCAGGAAGGGCTTGGCGACGAAACCCTGAATCAGGCCGCTCTGCAGCGCCTGGTCGACGGCCGGGTCATCGGCAAAGAAATAGCCGGAGATCAGGACCACGAAGGGGTCGCCCAGGAGATCGCGCAGGTGCTTGATCAGGACCATCCCCGACATATCCGGAAGCTTGGCGTCCACAAAGACGGCGCGATAGCGGGTGTGGTGGCTGAGGTCGATGGCCTCCTGGGCGCACAGTGCGTGATGCACCGGGAAGCCGCGACGGGCAATCAGGCGCCCCAGGATCCAGTTGATGTCGGGTTCGTCATCGACGGTGAGAAAGGCGGGAGCGATGCGGGCGCCGGTGGCGCCGCCCGCTGCCGCTGATGTGTCCGGACCTGACATCCTAAGCCAGCGGCAAATGGACGACGAAGCAGGTGCCGATCCCGGGCGCGCTCTCTACCTCGATACGTCCATGATGCTGTTGAATGATCGAATAGCAGATGGACAGGCCCAGGCCGGTGCCCTTGCCGACCGGGGAGCGGGTGTAGAAGGGGTCGAAGATCTTGCCGATGTCCGCGGCATCGATCCCGATGCCGGTGTCGATGACATGCACCAGGACCTCGTCGCCGTCGCGGTCCAAGGTCAGGGTGAGCAGGCCGCCATTGGGCATGGAGGCGATGGCGTTGAGCAGGATGTTGATGAACGCCTGCTCCAGCAGGCTCGGCACCCCGCGCACCCACAGGGGTTGCTCGCAAAACTGGGTCTCGACATCGAGCTGGTTGAGATGGGCCTGATGGTTGACCACCGACAGGGCCTGGTTGAGCAGGGCGAGCGGGTCGACCCGGGTCATCTTGTCGCCGCCCGCGGGGCGGGCGAAGCGCAACAGGTTCTCGATGATCTCGGAGGCCTTGTGGACGCCGGCGATGGTCTTCTGCACACACTCGCGGCGCAAATCCGGTGCCAGGTCCTCATCCAGGAGGAACTGCGCGGCGGATGAGCAGACCGCCAAGGGGTTGCGGATCTCGTGGGCGATGCCGCCGGCCATCACGCCCAGGGCGGCGAGTTTCTGGGATTGGAGCAACTGGGCCTCCAGCCGGTGGCGTTCGGTCAGGTCACGTCCGGCGGCGACCATGCCGGTGGTCTCACCGTCGGCATTGAGCATGGGTGCCAGGGTCCAGGACACCGCGATGCGCTCCTCCGACAGGGTGGTCAGGGCCCACTCCGCGGTGCGGCTGGCGGCCATGGCGGGGCCGCCGCCTAAGGCCTGTTCAATCTCCGGCCGGTCCGCGGGGGCGAAGAACTCCGGCAGGCGCCGGCCGATCGCCTCGCACGCCTGATAGCCGGTAAGCCGTTCCGCCGCCTTGTTCCAACTGAGGATGCGGCCGCGGTTGTCGGTCGAGAGCAGGATGTCGCTGGCGCTCTCCACCACGCTCGCCAGGTGACGCTCCACCCGCTGGATATCCTGGCTCAAGCGCACCTGCTCGGTGATGTCTTCCATCAGGAACAGGGCGTATTGGACCTGATCGTTCCAGTTGAACGGCAGGGCGCGAAAATAATAGGTCCGCATGGGCACGCCGGGGGCGCGGAAGGTCATGCGCTGGGACGGGCTCTGCTCGTTGCGCTCGAAGACCCGGCGTACGCAGTCGAGGATGCGGGTGCGCTCCACGATGGTCGGGGGAAAGACGTCTTCAAAGCGATGGCCGATGGTATCGCGGGGCGTCCGATTGCCCTTTTGCAGGAAGTTGCGATTGGCCATGGCGATGCGCAGGCGGCTGTCGACCAACAGGATCGACGACGGAATCGCATCGAACAGGGTACGAAACAGGTTCTCGTAGGGTTCGCGGGCGTTGCCACCGTCCGCAAGGCCTGGTTCAAGCCAGGGACCGGAGGTCATCATCGATCGCTCCAACGAAGTTGTAGGGTGGCCAGGGGCCGGTGATCAGGCCGGACCCCGGGACCGCGGAGGGGTCTCGCCGCAACGCCTCCACGAAGGCCCCGCTCTGCTCGCGGGGGACCAGGAAATAGAGCGAGAGCAGGGAGCGCCCGCCGATCTGACCGAACTCCTGATGCAGGTCACGGTAGAGCCCGGCCACGATCCGCTCAATGGCACCGCGTGCCTCACCGGCCCGGGCGGCCGCGAGGGCCTCCTCGTCGAGGCGGCGCCGGATCACCGCCAGGTGGCCGTGACCGGGGCCGAGGTCCTTCGGTCCGTCGGCCTCCGGGGCGGGCGCGGGTGCCGCCGCCGTCGCGGTCGGCGGCGCGGCCTTGGGGAGCATCAGACGGATGCCGATCTCGACGCAATCGTCCAGATGATCCAGCATGGTCAGCAGCCGCGCCTGGTGTCCGGTGAGCAGTTTGCGCACCGCGGCATCGGAGGTGAAGACGCAGCCGAAGCGCATGGGGATCAGGGGTGCGTCACAGTGCAGGCACGCGATCAGGTCCGCGTAGCCCTGGAGTTGTGCGCTGTCCGCCGCCCGGACCTGATCCGGGTCCACGTCGGCGACGACCGCCCGCAGCCCGTCCACGCCGATCCCCCGCAGCCCCCCGGGCAGGGGCGCGCAGCGCGGCGGGTCGCGCAGGATGCAATGGAGCATGGGACGCCTGCCGACCGTCATGGTGCCCCGCAAAAGCTGTAGAGCGGCCAGGGTCCGGAGCAGTGCAGTTGCAGCCCGTCCTCCAGATAGGGGGCTTGGGCGCGCTCGATCGCCGCGTGCAGGGCCGCGGCACCGCCGGGGGCCACCAGGCAGGCCCAGTTGGCGACCGCCGGGTCGCGTGCGGGGCGGGTCATAACGGCCTCGCTGCAGCGGCGCAACTGCGGGTCCAGGTCCGCGATAACCGCGCTGAGCCAGGGGCCGATGGCACGTTGCGCCTCCACCTTGCGCCGTTGCTGCTCAAGATAGCCGCGACCGCCGACGATGGTGTCCGCGGCGTCCGCAAAGCCTTCGCGCAGGCGTGCCGCCGTGGCCTGGTCGCGGTCCAGCAGGGCCTTGACAGCCCATTCCTCGCGCCCCGGCATGCGGGCGAAGAAGTCGAGCAGGGTGTGGCGCCGACGGGCGGCCTCCAGGGCCAGGGCCCCGACGGAGGAGAACAGGGTGCCGAAGGGGAGGGGGAAGACAGTGGTGGCGGCCATCGCGCGCGTGATGACGAGATCGTGGGCCTCGACCCGCGGCAGCAGCCATTTGAGGTCGGCCAGGCGCTCCTCCGCCTGCGCGCCGGCGAAGCGTTCCGCGGGGCAGTCACTCAAGACCGCCTTCAAGCCTGCCGCGGCGCCGATATAGACCGGCTCCTCCCAACCACAGTCGCCGAGCCCCAAAGCGCCCGCCTGATCGATCTGAAGTGAGGCCGGCGCGAAACAGAACGCGTAAATCGCGCGCATTGCTCATCCCGGTCTTAGTCTTGGTCTCAGGCGCTCAATCCGTAGGTCTTGAGCTTCGTGTGGACCGTCTTATAGTCCACTTGGAGCATACGCGCAACCGCCGCCTTGTTCCCGCGCGAGCGCTGCAGGGCCTCGAACAATACCTGGCGCTCCACGTCCGCCATGCGCGTGCGCACAATCTCCTTCAGCGACAGACCCGTTTGGTAAACCACGTTGTCGGCCGCCGTCGGCGTGCGCTCGGGCCCGGCGTCCGGCAGTGCCAGGTGGTGGGTGTCGATCGTGAAGTTTGCGATCAGCACCGCCCGGCGGACGATGCTGCGCAACTGGCGCACATTTCCCGGCCAGGGGTAGGCGAGCAGGGCCGCCGCGGCCTCCTCGGTGAAACTGCCGACCTGCTTGCCCAGCTCCCGATTGGCCTCGGCGAGGAACTGCGTGGCGATGTGCAGGATATCCTGGGCGCGGGCGCGCAGGGGCGGGACCGCCACGCGGTAGTCGCACAGGCGATAAAGCAGGTCCTCGCGGAAGGTCCCCTTGCTGACCGCCTCGGTGAGGTCCTGGTTGCTGGCCGAGATCAGCCGCACGTCCACCGGGACCGGCTTGGTTCCGCCGACGCGGTAGATCACCCGCTCCTGGAGCACACGCAACAGTCGCGCCTGCGCGGACCAGGCCAGGTTGCCGATCTCATCCAGCAACAGGGTCCCGCCATGGGCGGCCTCGAACTTGCCCGGCTGTTGCCGCTCCGCACCGGTGAAGGCGCCGCGCTCATGGCCGAACAATTCGTTTTCGATCAGGGTGTCAGGGATGGTGCCGCAATCCACGGCGACGAAGGGGTGCCCGGCGCGGGGGCTGAGATCATGAATGGCGCGGGCCACCACCTCCTTGCCCGCGCCGGTCTCACCGAACAGGCTCACGGCGAAATTCGTCGGCGCCACCCGTTCCACGTCCTCGATCGTGCGCGTGATCGCCGGGCTGGTCCCCATCCGGGCGCGCAGTCCGAGCGCGGCGCTCGGGATCATGGGGGCCTGCTGACGGCACGCCAAGGCCTCGCGCACCTTGTTCAGCAAGCCTTGGTTGTCGAAGGGCTTGGAGAGATAATCAAAGGCGCCTTCTTTGATGGCGACCACCGCCCCGGCCAGATCGGCGAAGCCGGTCAACAGGATAACCGGCAGGTGGGGGCTCGCGACCTTGAGCCGGCGCAGGAGATCCAGACCCGTCATGTCCGGCAGCCGGTAGTCCAGGATGGCCAGGCGCGGACCGCAGGTGCGGGCCAGACACAGACCCTCGCCGGCGTCCTGCGCGGCGATGACCCGGAAGCCCGCGCGCTGCAGTACCAGTTGGAGGATGCGGCGCATACTCTCGTCATCATCCACGACCAGGATAACGTCTGACGACTCGCTCATTTCCCCGTTCATGACTGTAGTCCTGGACTAGTTGCCTGAGTGCGCGCTCCCGCTGGCGGGAGGCCGACCGGTCTGAAGCCGGCGTACTCTCTTGTTTTCGATAATGACCGCGGTTGGCAGTGGGCTGTTGGTCCGCTCCTCATTCGTCAGCGAACCCGATGCCCCGGCGTTGCGCAGTGCGATGCCCAGCAGTATCATCCGGGTTCCGGCCATTCACTTGATAGCGGTAGGCCAATCCCGAGCGATCCCAGGGCCGCACACTCGTTACGAGACTATGAACCATTTCGGCGCGCGAGATACGTAAACTTTAGTAAATCCGCGGCGGGATCGGTCGTGGGAACGGTTAAGTTTGGTAAATCCGCGCGCCCGGCGGGCCCGGGGCCTTGCCGCCGGATGCGCGCTAAGCCCCTGGTTTGAGAGGTTCGCGGTGCCGGCCGGGCCTGGGGGCGCGAGCGCCCCGCCCGCCTGGCGGATCCAGCGCCCGGCCCCGAGCGTCGCGGCGGTCGGCGTCACGATCAAGTCGCTACGACAACGCAATCCTTCAAGCCGATCGATCAGTCCGTATTGTGTATGCACTTAAGAAAGTCGGACAGCGACCACTTGCGAAAGTTCCCCGGCGGCGGGACGGGGCATTCGCCCCGTCTTGGACATTGATTCAGTCGCCGACCCTTTGTCGGCGGGGTAATCTTGCTGCTACTTCCGCCGCCCGGGCCTGGCGTGCGTGGTGCGGGGAATGTCGCCCGGCCCTCGGTGCGGCCGGACCACCCACTTTCATGCCGACAGGTCGGAGGCAAGCGATGGCGACGACACAGACGGGCGCGGCTCTGCTGCTGGGGGCGCTGCTGCTGGGGTAGGGCGGGGGGCGCAGGCCGTGATGATCGACGTCGGCAACGGTCTGAAGCTCATCAGCTTCGACTGGGCCTGATCAAGGTCGAGCGTTCGACGGCATCACGATCGGGACCTGACCGGGATGGCCGATTTCGAGATCATTGGGGAACTCGGGTCAGCGCGGTCATGGCCCGCGGTTAGAAAAGAACCGGCAGGCGGCTGCGGGGTCCGCGGGGCGAGACGCCCCTGCTCCGTCAGCCGCCATGGCGCTTGCGGTAACCCTCGAGGAAGCGCCCGATCCGTCCCATGGCATCGCCCAGGTCGTCGGTATTGGGCAGGAAGACGACGCGCAGGTGGTCCGGGTGCGGCCAGTTGAAGCCGCTGCCCTGCACCAACAGCACCTTGGCCTCCAACAGCAGGTCCAGGATAAACTGCTGGTCGTTGATGATGGGGTAGACCTTGGGGTCCAGCCGGGGGAACAGGTACAGGGCCGCCTGGGGCTTGTGGCAGGTCACACCGGGGATGGCGGTCAGCAGTTCGTGGGCCAGGTCGCGCTGCTTGCACAGGCGCCCGTGGGGCGCGACCAGGTCGTCGATGCTCTGATAACCGCCGAGCGCCGTCTGGATGGCATATTGGGCCGGTACATTGGCGCACAGGCGCATGGAGGCGAGGATGTCCAGCCCCTCGATGTAGTCGCGGGCCTGGCGCTTCTCCCCGGACACGATCGCCCAACCGGCGCGGTAGCCGCAGGCGCGGTAGTTCTTGGACAGGCCGTTGAAGGTGACGAACAGCACGTCCTCGGCGAGCGACGCGATGGAGGTATGGGTGGCGCCGTCGTAGAGCACCTTGTCGTAGATCTCGTCGGCATAGACGATCAATTGGTGCGTGCGGGCGATCTCCACGATCTCCAGCAGCAGGTCCACCGGGTAGAGTGCGCCGGTGGGATTGTTGGGGTTGATGATGACGATGGCGCGGGTCGAGGAGGTGATCTTGGCGCGGATGTCGTTCAGATCCGGCAGCCAACCCGCCCCCTCGTCGCAGAGATAGTGACAGGGGGTACCGCCCGCGAGCGACACGGCGGCGGTCCACAGTGGATAGTCGGGGGCCGGCACCAGCACCTCGTCGCCGCTGTCGAGCAAGGCCCCCATGGTCATGACGATCAGTTCCGAGACCCCGTTGCCGATGTAGATGTCCCCGACCTGGACCGCGGCGATCTGCTTTTCCTGGGTGTAGTGCATGATCGCCTTGCGGGCGGCGAAGAGCCCCTTGGACTCGATATAACCCGAGGCGTTGGGCAGGTTGTGGATGACGTCGCGCACAATCTCGTCCGGCGCCTCGAAGCCGAAGACGGCCGGGTTGCCGATGTTGAGCTTGATGATGTGGTGGCCTTCCTCCTCCATCTGGTAGGCGCGGGCCATCACCGGGCCGCGGATGTCGTAGCAGACATTGGCCAGTTTGGCGGATTTGAGGACGGGCTGCATGGCGGGTGACTTCCAATGGGTGGGGGCGCCGGGTGCGGCCCGGCGGACCGCCCCCGGGGCGCGTGACAAGCCGACCAAGGTACCCGATCGAGCCCGCGCCCGGCAAATGGCGAAACCGCCCGGGCGCCGTGTCGCGACCAGGGTCCCGGCCCTCAGGGGATGTAGCCCGGGGCGTTCGGCCCCAGGTTCTTCTCGCCCCGGATGGCCGCGTCGCGCGGGTCGACCGTCACCTCCGGCACGCCGCCCTCATTGGTGGTCCCGTCGCTGAAATCCTGCACGTCCTCACCGATGGCCGGGCCGCCGCGTCCTTGCGGGCCGGGCTCGATGACCTGGCGGACGTCCACCTCGATCCCCTGGGTGGTGACGATCTCCTCGGCGGCGGCCCCGGCGGCGGTCAGGCCGAGCGCCAGCAGCAGGGGGCCGACGACGGCGAATGTCAGGTTCTTGGGGCTCGGGTTGTTGGATGTCACTTTGCACCTCCTGGGTTGATCGAGCGAAGGAGGCAGAATGTAGCCCGAAACCAGGATGCGCGACAGCCCAAGTTGCCCTGGTGCGCGCCGAACGCGTGGGATAACCCGTCGTCGCCGCCCCGCCCCGCGGCGTTCAAGGCGCGACCTTGAGGGAGGGACCCGGCGGGGGCGGCTTCAGCCGCGGCGGAGCCCTCCGGGCGCCGCGCAACGGCGCCGGACACCGGCAGTTGCGTGGCCGCCCGGGTGCGATCAGAACTGATGTGGTGACCGAGATCCCGGGTACGCTGTCGTTGTCGTTGTCGTTGTCGTAATCGAATAATCCGACCACGACCACGACCACGACCACGACCACGACCACGACAA
>NZ_CAIKKU010000159.1 GCF_903828115.1 uncultured Thiodictyon sp.
ATTACGACAACGACAACGACGCCCGGTCCGTGAGAACGTCCGGTAGCTGTAGCCCGATCCGGCCTCGATCAAGATTCCGGCCACTTGGGCTCGCCGGGTGCGTAGTCAGGCCATCCTGGCCTGACACCGTCAGGGCTGGAAGCCCTGACTACGCACGCCGCTGGCCGGGATTACGATCAAGGCCCCCGATCCCCTCGGCGTCGCGCGTGACCGGGGCCGCGGTGCTATGCTTCGGGGCTACGCAGCAGCGGCATCGCTAGCCATTGTCGGCGCGCCGTGACAGCATGGTTCAACCGGGACGCCCCAATGCTCGATCCTGATCGATGAACTGAGCAATGACGAGGTCTGGGTATTGAATGCCCGTGACGACGGTACCGCGGTCGCCGCCTGCCTCGCCGATCACCCGGATGGAGACCGGTTTCGCGGTACGCTGCGCACCGGCGAGTTCCTGAGTGCGGTCGGCGAAGACTGGGTGCTGGGCCAGGAGACCAGCGATGCGTCTGCTGTCACGGTTCGATCCGTCGCCGACGCCTCAATGCGCGGCATTGGGGGAGGTGCGGCAATGACCCGCTGCGGTGGATACCGGCGCGATCACCCGGGCCTCAGATCAAGGCCCGACAATCAATAGAAGGCAACACGCGCGAGACAAAGGTCGGCCGTCATCTCCCGGCCGATCGCGACCAGCCCCAGGCGCCGCAGGACGGCGAGGTCCAGCGGGCAGTCGATCCGGTAGGGCTCAAAGGTCCCGAAGGGCAGCCGCACCGTCTCCCAGCGCGGCGGCGCCCGGAACGAGGTGCGATACGACTGCCAGACGATCCGCGTGTCGACCGTGCGCAGGTGCAGGTTATAGGTTTCGTCATTGCCCCGGACCACCAATTCGATCCCGCTCCAGCCCCGGGCATCCACCAGGCCGGCCGTTCCGAGGTCCAGACCCGCCTGGATGAAACCGCCGTTGTGCGCCAGGCTGACCTGACCGGTCAGGTGCAGGCAGGGCCGGGCATCGACGACCTCAGCGGCCAGCCCGCCCCGCGAGACGCCGCCCATGACGGTGTCGGCGATGAACTGCCAGCGGGTGCCCAGGCTGGCATTCAGGTCACCGCTGGCGCGGTCGTCGATGAGCGGAGAGGGTGCGGTGGGCATGGGTCAGACCTGATAAGGAACGCGAACGCGGGGATGATCGACGGGAAAATCGTGGCTATTTCGACTTACCAACAGGGCATCGGTTTGATCGGCAGCTTTCCGGAATCCGAATCCCGTCCGGTCTTACGATTGGTCATCAGTGTTTCCTTAAGCAGTGGTGGTATTGGAGTCTGCTTACCTCGAGATAGCCATGCGGTGGCTTCGTCAGCGCATCCAATGACCTGAATTGATCGCTCCTCTCCTCCCCGCGCTGCTTCCCTATCGATATCGTGATATCAGAAAACTATATCACAAACGATTGACGACAACCTCGGCCGGCCGCAGCAGCCGCTCGCCCTGCACGAAGCCGCGGCGCACCTCGGTGAGGACCAGGCCCGCCGCCTGCTTGAGGTCTCGCCCGACCTCGGCGGCGTGCATGGTCTGGGGGTCGAAGCGCTGGCCGAGGGCCGGCAGCGGCTGGACGCCGCGACGCGCGAGGATGTCGTCCAGGCGGCGCAGGGTCATGCCGAGCCCCGCGGCCATGGCGGTGACGAAGACCGCGGCGCCGCCGCGGCGGGCCAGCCAACCGGGGCGGTAGCGCTGGGCCTGATCCGCCGCGGCCTGGAGCCGGTCGCGCAGTTCCAGGAGTTCCAGCAACAGGTCGCGCTGCGTGTCCTCGCGGGCGCGCCGCTCGGCCTCGGCGCGTTGCGTCTGGGCCTCCTGCTGCGCGTTCTGGGCCTGGCGTACCAGGTCGAAGGCGTCGCGGAACTGATCCAGGGCGCCCTTCACCTGGCGCGACTCGATCTTGATCTCGTTCTTGAGGGCGGCGACTTCCGCGAACAGGGTGAAGAGGTCCGGGGCTTGCGGACCGGGCGCCGCGTCAGCCGCCGCGCTGCTCGCGGGGTCATCCGCGGCGTCCAGGTAGGCGGTGAAGCGCTCGATCAATTGCGCGCGGTCGTCGGGGGCCATCAGTCACCCCCGCGCAGCAGGGCGTCGAAGAGCGCCCGGGCTGGACGGCGGGGTGCGCCCACCGGGTCGGCGCGGTCCAGGACCTCGAGCAGGGTCGGTGGTTCCTGGTTGAACAAGGCCGTCGCGAGGCGGGCGCGGTGGGTGCGCAGCGACTCGTAGGCGGTGCGCAGGTCCTGGAAGCGCTGGGGGTCGCGCTCCGGCGGGCAGGTCTTGACGGCCGCCAGATAGGCGGCGTAGACCGCGGCGTCGTCCGCGTCCGGGGGCAGTCCAAGGGTGAGGTAGGGATCGCTCATCGCTCGCTCGTCTAGAAGAGTTCAAATTGCTCGGGGTCGTCGTCACTCGGGGGTTTGGTATCAGTCGCCCGCGGCGTCTGGCGCTTGCCCTTGGGCCCCCCGCGGGGCGGAGCGCCGCGGCCGCCGGGACCCGGGGCGGGCGGCATCCCGGTGCCGAAGTCGGGCAGTTCCTCGCGCATCAGTTCGAGCACCTCATCGATCATCCGCGCCCGGCCCAACTCGCGCTCCCGCCGCTTGAACTCGGCGCGCTCCTGGGCGCTGAGCCCGGCGATCTTGAGCACCTGATCGATCCCCATGATCTCGATGATGGCGCGCATGGCCGCGTCCGGTGGAATCGGGAGCTGGCCCAGGTCCGGCCCCGGCCCATCGTCATCGTCGTCGAATGCGTCGGTGAAGAACCCGCCGGGCAGGCCTGGGAAGAACGGCGGCGGTGCATACTGGTCGATGACCTGTTCGATACGATGGGCGGTGCGCTCGTCCCCGGCCGCGCGCGCCCGGATCCAGGCGTCTTCCAGTTGGCCCATCTCGGCGCGGTCCGGGTGACTGCGGCGGCCCGTCCGGCGCGACTCGAACTGATGCAGCACGAACACCGGTGTATGCGGCCAGCGCTTGAGTGCGGCCACGGCGAAGGCCTGCCGCGCCAGGGTCAGACCGGCCCGGCGCAGGGTGTCGCAGGCCGCTTCCGACTCGGCCAGGGTCAGGGGCCACTTGGCGGCGACGCTCAGCGGCTTGTCGAACAGGCGTTGCAGCTCGGTCGCGAGCCCTTCGCCCCCTTCCAGATGGGCGCGCAGCCGCGCCAGGAAGGCGCTCAGATCCGCCTGGGTCGGGGCCTGGGGCTTGCCGCTGCCGGCCGCCTTGAGTGCCCAGGCCGCGGTGCGGCCGATGGCGACCGCCTCCAGGGTCAGGGCCAGGGCCGCGGCCAGGCCGTCGCCCAGGGCGGCGAACTGGGCGCGCAGGGCGTCCCGGCCGCGGGACTCGTCCTCGATCAGATCGAGCAGGCCGGCGAGCAGGGCGCGCTGCTCGCGCCGCCGCCCGTCCTGGTCCCACTGCCCCGCCTCGTCGAGTTCCTTACGGGCCAGGTCGTAGCGGGCGGCGCGGACCTGTTTGCGTGTATGGGCCAGATGGGCCTTGACCAGGCGCTCGCGGGCGCCGCTATTGATCGGGTCCAGGGCCAGGATCTCGTGGGCGTAACGCGCCGCCTTCTTGAAGGCGTCCCCGGCCAGCGCCGCGTCCATGGCCGCGGTCAGCAGGCCCAGGTCCTTGGGGAAGCGCTTGAGACCCTGCTCCAGCAGGGGGCGGGCGTCCTTGAGGCGGTCGCCGCGCAGGTAGTAGCGGACCAGGCGCTCATAGGTGTCACGGTCGTCGGGGTCATACGTGAGGCTCAGGGCGAGCGCGTTGGCCAGGTCTCGATCCGGGCTGTCCGGGTCCTGGGAGGGGGCCACCCCGGCCAGGATATCGCGGTGGCTGTCCACCCGGCGCAGGACCAGGGCGACGCGCAGGGCGGCGTCGCTGCCGGCCGGTCCCGGTCCGGCCTCGATCAAATGATCGGCATAGGCTTCCCAGGCCTCGATCGCCTCCCAGGGGTTGGGGCTCTCCTCGGCGTGCCAGGCGGTGACCAGCAGGCGCTCGTCCGGGGACAGGCGTCGCCCGCCGCCCTCGGTGATCAGGGCCGCGCTCTTGGGAAAGCCGGGGACCAGCAGGCGCAGGGCCTGACGCCGCGCCCAGTCCTCGCCCAGGAGGGCGCGACGGCGCTGCAGCAGGCGCAGCAGGGCCTGGGGACCGGTCCCGCCGACCCGGCGCGTCTCCTCCCACAGGGCCTGGCGTTCATCCCCCCAGCCGGCCAGGGTCAGGGCGAAGCGGCGGGTCTGCTCCCCGGCGTCCGCCAGCCGGGCCGGGAGTGTCTCCGGGGGACCCAGGGCCAGGGCACAGGCCCGGCGCAGGGGGGCGAAGCCGGAGTCGTCGCCGACCCGTTCAAGCAGCGCGGCGGCCTCGGCGGGTGCCGCCGGGGCCCGCTGCAGGGCCTTGAGGACCTGCGCCAGGTCGCGATAGGGGGAGCGGAAGGGGATGGCGGCCAGGGCCTCTTGCAGGGCCGCGTCGTCGCCCCGGCAGTACGCGTCCAGGGCCGCAGCGGCGGTCAGCCCCAAAGCACGAATGGGATCATCGGCCGGGAGCCCCGCGGCCACTGCCGTCTCGCCCGCGAGATGCAGCGCGGCCAGGTGGGAGCGCAGGGCGGTCAAGGTCGCACCGTCCAGGCGCCCGCCCGCCTGGGCCAGCAGGTCCAGTACTGCCTGGACCTTGCCCTGGCGCAGGAGCAGGGCGCAATAGTCCAGCTCCGGGGGCAGTTGCGGGGCGACCAGGGCGCGGTTCTCCCAGAGGGTGAGGGCCTCCTTGGGCATCCCCTTGGCCGCCAGTTCCCGGGCCCGCCCGGCGTAGGCCGCGGCCAATTCCAGCCGCCACTCGGGGCGGTCCTCGATCTTGAGCAGGTCCTTGAAGGCGGCGGTCGCCTCCCGCCAGCGGCCCGCCGCGGCCTGGCCTTGGGCCAGGGCCAGCAGCGCCGCCGCCGACTGTTGCGGGGACTTGGGCGCCGCGGCGCCGACCTTGCGCGATTTTTTCATACGTTTATCCGGGCCCGAGGGTGGCCCCGCCGGCCCTGGGGCGCGGGGGCGAAGGTGCAATGATACCGTGCAGTGCATCGAATATCCCGTCGGCGCGTTGGGACGGGGCCGATGTGCCCCCACACTTCGGGGATACCGGGGTCGGGTGCGATCAGAACTGACGTGGTGACCGAGATCCCGGGTACGCTGTCCTGGTCGTTGTCGTTGTCGTTGTCGTTGTCGTGATCGGATTGTTCGATTACGACAACGACAAC
>NZ_CAIKKU010000160.1 GCF_903828115.1 uncultured Thiodictyon sp.
AGGGACCGACCGATGAACTCCTTGATCTTGTGCCCGCCGACCTCGTGCTTGAAGATGCCGCGCAGTTGGTCTCCTGCCTGACCCCACGCAGCACCATGGACGAGCAGGGCCTTCAGCAACACGGCGTCATACCGTACGCTTGGCGCTGGTCCATTGGCCAGCGCCTTGAGGGATTCAATCATTTCAAACAGCCGGGCACCAAGGCGGGTTGCGAGTGCCGTGGCGTTGCTGGTCCCGCGGAACCACAGGGTCTTGTCCAACTCGCCCGGTACTGAACCTGGAACCGCCGTCTTCTGCCCCGGTGGCCCATAGTTTTGAAGCGGGGCGAGTCTCATGTTCGGCACCCCGGTGCCCAACGCCTCCTCGTAGATCTGTCGGCCGCCGGGCATCAGGATCTCCGGTTTGAGTGCGCGCAGGAACCCAAGACCGTTTGCACTGACCGGGCTTGCCAGGGATCGAGTGGGAAAGGGGTCGCAGTGATAGGTCACCCGCGGACCCTGCGGGCAGGCGTCCGCGTGGGCGGCCCCGACGGTCAGGGCGTTGATCGACTCGGCCGGCGACAGGATACGGCGGTGGCACGCGTTGACCCTGAGCGCCCGCAATATCGCCGCTTCTCGCGTTCCCGCATCGGCGCTTGACCAAGCGGCACCCTTTGGGATCTCGAGATCAAGCGCGACGGCGTGGTTGCCGGCGCTCACGATGAAGAGCACACCGTATTGATATGAAAGCCAGTCGAGCAGGCGAGCCCAAGGGCTCAGACCGTGGAAAAAGAGGCGGGAAGGGTCGCCAACGGACAGGTTGATGATGCGAACCTCAGGTGCCTGGGCCTCGGTGGCGCCGTCACCCTCGAAGAGTCGGCGCACGGCCCGATGGATCAGGTCCACCGGGAGCACGCCATCAGGAATATGCTCCTTGGAATCGCGTGCGCTCGTCTGCGGCTTCATGATGGGGCGGCAATAGATGCGGCGGGGTAGCGGTGGCTCGCCCGCTTCGAGTTCGCCATGGACGATGAGCGATGCCATGGAGGTTCCGTGCCAGACATCGTTGCAGCGGATCAGGCCGATGTTGCGATCCTCGCTGAGCAAAGGTGACACCGCGTCAGCCGGGATCTCGCCGAGAATCGCGTGGTAGCGAATGTCGGCAAGCTGAAACCGAGCGGACACGCTGCCGCCCAAGTCGCGGATCAAGCGCCCGACTTCAGCCTCGGCCTGGGCGCGCCGTTCGGCGGTCTGCCGGTACCAGAGTTCGGCCTCAAACGGTATGACTCCCTGGCCATCCTCGATACGCTCCGCGAGGTCTTCCAGTATGCCTGTCTCGCGGACACGGTCGTCGGCACCCCAGGGGCGGATGTCGATGATGAGAGGGAACAGATCCCGCCAGGCTTTCTCGCCGTGCGGCCAATCCGCAGCGGGGTCATCCCGCCACTGCGACCAACGGCTCAGCAGTTGGTCGAGTGCGCGGCGATCGGTCATCGTGAGGAAGAGGCGCCCGTGAAAGGGCTTGTCCTGACGCTGGCCTTTGGAGTTGATGGCGAAAATGGTTTCGTTGGGGTCCAGGTCGATCTCGTCCTCGGCGAGCCATTCCAGGCCGATGTCTCTGGCCGCCGACACGAAGTTCTCCAGTCCGGTGGCAAGTTCAATGACCAGCGCCATCTCCGGCTCGATCCCGGCGCCGGTCGCCTGCACCCGGATACGTTCGGCTTCAAGCGCTTGGTCGAGTCGGCTCAGTTTGGGACCGAGATAGCCCGCGACTTCGTCGCGGTCGCGGGGATTGAACTTTGAACCACCGCCGAAGCCGCGCGCCTTCGGCGTCGGCACTGGCTCTTGAAACAGCAGGAGCGGCAGTCGGTCTGCGTTGCTCATGAGTCCAGTATCCGCTCCGTTGGCGCCGCAGCTTCAGCAGGCTTAACGGTGAACCGCTGCTGCCATGCTTCAAGCCTAGTCTGCACGATCCGTTTCAGGTTGCTGTCCGGCAAGGCAAGGACATGCCGCCGCAGCACATCCTCACCGAACTGTTCTGCTTCAGCGAAGCTCAAGCCCTTGAGGCGCATTGCGAGCGCACGGGGCGACCAACCAAGCGGCTCACCCAAACGGTCTTGGAAGCGGCGGAACCACTCTTCGAGCATCGACTGACTCGGGGGCGGCAGTTCCAGGCGCAACTGGAATCGGCGCCAGACCGCGCGGTCCAAGAGTTCGGGATGGTTGCTGGCGACGACTGTTACCGCGTGGCTGGGCAGGGCGTCGATCTGCATCAGGAGGGTGCTGACGACGCGCTTGATTTCCCCGGTCTCATGGGTATCGCCACGCTCCTTGCCCAGGGTATCGAACTCGTCGAAGAACAAGACGCAGCGTCGGCTGGCGATATGCTCAAAGACCCGCCGCAGGCGCTGCGACGTCTCGCCGAGAAAGCTGCCGATGACAGACTCGTAGCGGACGACGAACAGCGGCACCATGAGCGCGTCGGCCAGGGCCTCGGCCAGCGTCGTCTTGCCGTTTCCGGGAGGGCCGGCCAGCAGCACACGATGCCGCGGTTCGAGATTGTAGGTCCGCAACAGGTCGGTCCGATGGTGCTCTTCGACCAGCTCACCACAGGCCATGCGGACGGCCGGCGGCAGGACCAGCGAGTCCAGCGAGCGTCGCGGTACGATCTCGTGGAGCAGCTCGGTCGCCTTCTCGTCGGGGATCACGAGTCCCAGGGGCTTGCGGCCGTTGGCGTTGCCGTTGAGGTTGAGGCCCTGGACCAGCCGGTCAGCGAGCAGAGAATGATTCTTCGCCCGCTCCTCGGCGGCCATGGATTCTACGAGGCGCACGAAGGTCCCCCGGTCGCCTCGGGTACCGGCTTTGACGAGATCGACGAGTAAGTCGGCGCGTGACATCAACTATATGAATCAGAAAATGAAATAATCTATGTCGGGGGAGTTCCGCAATGCTGCGTGAGCGCGGTCCCGAAATGGGGTCGGCAACGGTCCGCGGTGTTTCGGTCCCGTCGGGGGTTCGGCTGTCACGATCCGCCGGGGCCTTCGGACATGGTACGACAAACGGTCGCCCAGAACGCGAGCCTGCAGCGGCGGTGACATCGGCATTTCTGCCTCCCGGCGGGTGGGCTGACCGCGGAGCGGTCACCGCTTGGCGTCACAAGTGCCACCGGGCCGCGCGGTGACGAGCAGCTCCTGATCGCCATCAAGGCCGTGTTCGGCTCCTGGGGCGGCAAGCGTGCGGTCGACTACCGCCGCCAGTTCAACATCACCCCGGCGATGGCCAACGGCACCGCCGTCAACATCTGTACCATGGTGTTCGGCAACCGGGGCGACGACTCCGGCACCGGCGTGGGCTTCACCCGCGACCCCGGCACCGGCGAGAACGTCCTGTACGGCAAGATGAATGCCGTGGCCCAGGTCCGCACCTCGGTCGAGATGGAGAAGCAGGGCATCATCACCAAGGCGCAGGCCCTGCTGCGCGTCGCCCCCGACAGCCTGGGGGTCCAGGTCGATCTCGTCCTCGGCGAGCCATTCCAGGTCGATGCCGCTGGCCGCCGCCGCGAAGTTGCCCAGGTCGGTGGCAAGTTCAATGACCAGTGCCATCTCCGGCTCGATCCCGGCGCCGGTCGCCTGCACCCGGATACGTTCGGCTTCAAGCGCTTGGTCGAGTCGGCTCAGTTTGGGACCGAGATAGCCCGCGACCTCGTCGCGGTCGCGGGGATTGAACTTTGAATCACCGCCGAAGCCGCGCGCCTTCGGCGTCGGCACTGGCTCTTGAAACAGCAGGAGCGGCAGACGGTCTGCGTTGCTCATGAGTCCAGTATCCGCTCCGTTGGCGCTGAGGCTTCAGCAGGCGTGACGGTGAACCGGTGCTGCCATGCTTCAAGCCGTGTTTTTACGATCCGCTTCAGGTTGCTGTCCGGCAAGGCAAGGACATGCCGTCGCAGCACATCCTCACCGAAGAACAAGACGCAGCGTCGGCTGGCGATATGCTCAAAGAGCCGCCGTAGCCGCTGAGACGTCTCGCCGAGAAAGCTGCCGATGACAGACTCATAGCGGACGACGAACAGCGGCACCATGAGCGCGTCGGCCAGGGCCTCGGCCAGCGTGGTCTTGCCGTTGCCTGGGGGGCCGGCCAAAAGCACGCGATGCCGCGGTTCGAGATTGTAGGTCCGCAACAGGTCGGCCCGATGGTGCTCTTCGACCAACTCGCCACAGGCCATGCGGACGGCCGACGGCAGGACCAGCGAGTCCAGCGAGCGTCGCGGTAGGATCTCGTGCAGCAGTTCTGCGGCCTTCTCGTCGGGGATCACGAGCCCCATGGGCTTGCGGCCGTTGCCGTTGCCATTGAGGTTAAGGCCCTGGACCAGCCGGTCAGCGAGCAGAGAATGATTCTTCGCCCGCTCCTCGGCGGCCATGGATTCTACGAGGCGCACGAAGGTCCCCCGGTCGCCTCGAGTACCGGCTTTAACGAGATCGACGAGTAAGTCGGCGCGTGACATCAACTGTATGAATCAGAAATTGAAATAATCTATGTCGATGGCTCCGCAAACCTGCGTGATTGCGGTGCCGAAACGCAACCGGCGAGGTCCGCGGTGTTTCAGTCCGCGGCGGGGTTCGGCGGTCGCGATCCGCCGAAACCTTCTCACATGGTACGACAATCGGTCGCTCAGAACGTGAGCCTTTCGTGGCGTTAACATCAACATCGCGCCCTGGCCGGTGCCCGCGCCTTGGAGCGCGCACTCCGTCGAGAAGCGCATCGCCATCGTCGGCGACACCAGCTTCAAGGAAGGCGACATGATCACGCTCGACGGGACCTCCGGTAAGGTCTACTTAGGCGAGATCCCGACCGTGGAGCCGGAGTTCACCGACGAGCTGGTCACGCTCCTGAGCTGGGCCGACGAGGTCGCCCGGATCAAGGTAGCTGGACCCACGCACATTGGCGTGGTCGGCGGGCAGGGTGGCCGGCGCCGGGCTGGGGGCCCGGTCTTCAAGGCCGTGCTTGAGGATCGAGGCGATGCTGCGATAGGTGATGGCATTGATCTGGATGGCCCGCCGGCAGGCCGCCTCCAGTCGCGCGGGGCCATGCGTCTTCGCCAACCCCAGGATGCCCAGCGCGGTGCGATAGCCCTGCTGGGGATGGGTGCGGGCCTGGAGCACCTGCGTGATGGCGCCCTGGGTCTGCGGGCCGACCGTGGCC
>NZ_CAIKKU010000161.1 GCF_903828115.1 uncultured Thiodictyon sp.
ATCTTGCCACTGGTCTCCCAGCGGCGCACGGTCGCGGGCGAAACCCCAAGAGCTTCCGCCGCCTCGCCTATCCTTACTTTGTACACTTTTTTGCTCATGTTTGGCAAAAATGTACAACTTTAATCGCAACAGTTCAAGCCCCCGCCACCAGGTCCAGTCCCCAACGGTCATTGTCGACCACCGCGTAGCCGCCGCCCAGGGTGACGATGGTGGTGCTCATGTCGGTCGCGGCATCAAGGGCGATCTGGCCGGACAGGTTGCCGCGCGGGCCGGTGACCCGGCGCACCCTCGTGGTCTGGCTGCCCATGTCCGTGTACATGAGGTCGCCATAGATCAGCCAGGGGCCCTTGCGTGCCTCGGCCATCAGCATCACGGCCATCTGCAGGTTGCTCAGGTAGCTGTCCGGGCGGATGGTGCCGCTGACATCGACCGGTCGCGCCGTGCGACCGCCAGGGCCGGGCAGTCCGCTGACCACGGTATCGACGGTGCCCGAGATCGCCGGAAACCAGAGATAGGGCACCAGGTTGAAATGCCAACCGCCGTCGTCCGCCGGGGCCGCGTGGGCGGACGCCGCCGCGGCCAGCAGTCCCAGGGCCGCGCGCGCCGGGGCGCGCGAGTGTGTCAGTCGCTTGTTTATCATCTGTCCACCGCCTCTTTCGGGTCGCGCCGAACGGGTGCGGACCGGGCGCCGGGGGACCCATCCCCATCACCCTGGCTCGCAGTCCCGTGCGCAACGTTTTGTTTTTAGAGTCAACCAAAGGTCTGAGCAGGCCGGGTGACGCGCCTGGCCCAGCGGGGCAGTCGCTCGGCCGGCGGATGCAGTCCGGCCTTCGTCGGCAATAATCTATCCTTGATCACCGCATCGCCGATTGACATTTCGCGACATTTTTCGGCGCATCGGCGCCTGGGGCCGCCGGGCGACCATGGGGGTTGCCCCGCGGCTGGGATCAGAGGTGCCGGTGCCCGGCGCGCCAGACGGCGGGGCAGGTCCCGGACCAGCGGCGAAAGGCGCGCGAGAAGGCCGATTCGTCTGCGTAGCCTAAGGGTAAGGGCTAGTTCCAGCAGTGACAATGGGCTGTCGCGTTGTAGACGATGGCGACCGCGCCGTCATAGATCTGAGCGGTCGCGGGTACATCCGGTAGATGGATGACGTACCCGAGGATGGCCGTGTCGCCGTGCTCCCACAGCATCGGTACGGCGCCCTGGTCGTGCAGGTGCAGGTACCGCATCAGGGTGCGCAGTCCGCTGCCCAGGTCGGGCGCGCTGCGCACCAGTGAGGCCACCTGGCCCAAGGCCTCCAGGCCCGCCTGCCGGCCGATCAGCAGTCCCAGATGGGGACAGGCCGCAAGCGTCGCGCAGTGGGCGAGCAGGCGGCCCAGGTCCCGAAAGGGAATGGCGTTTTCCGCGTCGTCGAACAGCCGCGGGTCGATGCCGGCCGCGGCGATGACGGGCTCCGCGGCGAGCCCCATCCCCCTCAGCAGGTCCGGCAGCACGAGCACGGGGGCCAGCCGTAGGGACCCCTCCTCGGGCAGTGCCGGACCGCTCGGCAGGGGACCCGCGGGGCGCTTCGCCTTCAGCGTCTACCCCTGGTATGCGGCCCCCGCGGGCACGCCGAGCCGTGGTCGGCCGCGCGGTCGGCGCTGAGACGCGACGTCTGCCCGGCGAGTGCAGAAAGCCCATTAACAGGCATGGTATCGGTCTCGCGCAAGTGTGATCGGACCACTCGAAAAGGTGGCATGGGAGGCGATTTTTCAAGGGGCTTATGGCACACTGGATCGTTGATTATCCGGCCGCCCCGGCCGCGTTCTCCATCCTACCTGACCAAGAGGCGATATCCATGCGCGTGATCCTGCTCGGCGGCCCCGGGGCCGGCAAAGGTACCCAGGCCGGCTTCATCAAAGAGCACTTCGGCATCCCCCAGATCTCCACGGGCGACATGCTGCGCGCCCACGTCAAGCAGGGCACCGAGCTTGGGAAGGCGGCGAAGAAGATCATGGACGCGGGCGGTCTGGTCTCCGATGACATCATCATGGGGATGGTGAAGGCGCGCATCACCGACCCCGATTGCCGGGCCGGCTATCTCTTCGACGGCTTCCCGCGCACCCTGCCGCAGGCCGATGCCCTGAAGGCGGCGGGTGTCTTCGTCGACGCGGTGGTCGAGATCGATGTCCCGGACGAGGAGATCATCCGCCGCATGTCCGGCCGCTGGGGCCACGCGCCCTCGGGCCGCACCTACCATGTGGTCTTCAACCCGCCCAAGACCGCGGGGTGCGACGACGAAACCGGCGAGCCCCTGACCCAGCGCGAGGACGACAAGGAAGAGACCGTCAAGGCCCGCCTCAAGGTCTATCACGACCAGACCGAGCCCCTGGTCCACTACTATTCCTCTTGGGCCGGCCAGGGCGGTGAGGGGGCGCCAAAATACATCAAGATCCACGGCATCGGTGCCGTTGACGCGATTCGTGCCCAGATCATCGGTCAGCTCGAGTCACTCTGAGCCGACGGGCCTTGGTGCCCAAAAAACCGGGTTGATGCCCGGTTTTTTGTTGTGCGATCTTAATGTAATACACTGATTCCCCTTGAAGTTATCTAGGAAGCTGCGCCTCCCGGGGGATTCTGTTACCATCCGTCAAACACGTTAGTACAGGTGATTCCCATGGCAGTGGTGGAACTCGATAAGGCTGGCTTCGAGGCCGCGATTCAAGACAATGACTTTGTGATCGTGGACTTTTGGGCCCCCTGGTGTGGTCCCTGCCGCTCCTTCGCGCCGGTCTACGACAAGGTCTCCGCCGACTTTGGTGAGATCCTCTTTGCCAAGGTCAATACCGAAGACGAGCAGGAAATCGCCGCCCATTTTCAGATCCGATCCATCCCCACCCTGATGATCTTTCGTGAACAGATCGTCATCTATGCTCAGGCGGGGGCGCTGCCGGAGGGGCGGTTTCGGGACCTCATCAGCAAGGCCCAAGACATCGATATGGCGGAAGAAAAGCGCAAGATCGCCGCCCGACAGGTGGGCGCCGGACCCGACGGCACGCCGCCGTCCGGCCACGGCTGAGGGCGCGGGTCCCGCCCCTGCGGCGTGCCCGACGCCATGACCCAAGTGACCGACTGCCGCTGTCCCTGCCGTGCCGACCCGCCGCAGGCTGCCGTGCTCGCGCCTCGTTGCCCTAACCGTGCGGGCGCAGTGCCCGCCGCGCGCTAGCGATGCAACTCGCCGGCTGCCCCCCCCGGTATCACCGCGACCTGATCGGTCTTGCGTTCGGGCGTCCCACGGTGGGCGACCTGATGACCCTGTGCGAGGAGAATTTTGTCCTCCTGTGCCGACTCGCCCCGCACCTGAAGGACCAGCGCGGGGTCGCGGTCTCGCGGCGCAAGGGCAGCGTCGACCTGTTTCTGCGGGTCGAGGAGCACTCCCGCTACACCAGCCTGATCAGGCTCACCCACCTCTTTTCCGGCACCGACGGCGATGGCGAGCCAAGTCCGGCGGGCGGCGATGAGGGCGGCGGCGGCCTGACCGGACCGCGGGCCGACCCCGATGCCCGTCTGCGGATCTACCACGATGCCCGCCAGGTGGAGGTGCTCGACCTGCGCCAGACCGTCCTGCCCCTGCACGCCGACTATCAACGCCCGGCCCTGGAGTCCAAGTGGCGGGTCAACCTGTTCCTCGGCAAGTGGCTGACCTTTTGTCTGCGCCAGGGGCACCGCTTCGGCCCCGATGGCGCCGTGGTGTCGCTGCCGCAGGGCGGCGACCTGATCGACACCCTGACCTGAGTGGAGTCCGCCCTATGCACGCGATCGAGTTTCAGACCACCGTCCACGACGGTATCCTCCAGATCCCGTTGGAGCACCAGCGGCAACTCAACGGCCGGGACGTGCGCGTCGTCGTGGTCGATACCAAGAGCGAGGGCACAGGGGAGGTCGAGACGCTCTTTGCGCGATTGCGCCGGGTGCGCATCGCGGCCTCGATCAAGATTCCGGCCACTTGGGCTCGCCGGGTGCGTAGTCAGGCCATCCTGGCCTGACACCGTCAGGGCTGGAAGCCCTGACTACGCACGCCGCTGGCCGGGATTACGATCAAGGCCCGCATCGCCGGGCCGGCGGACCTGTCAATCGATCATGATTCCCAGGTGATCGGCAATCAGGATGCTTGAACCGGTCTTTGTCGATACCGGGTACGTCCTGGCGCTGGTCAACGAGCATGACCAGCATCATGCCCAGGCAGTGCTGCTTTCGCAACATTATGACCGTCGCCCGGTCGTCGTCACCGATGCGGTCCTGCCTGAAATCGGCAATGCCCTGTCACGCCTTGCGCGCCCCGCCGCCGCGCAGATCATTGCAGACTTCCGGGAGTCCGCGGGATCGACGGTGGTGCATTTGACCCCCTGAACTGTTCGACGCCGCATTCGCCCTTTACCAACGCCATACCGACAAGACCTGGGGGTTGGGCGACTGTGTCTCATTCGTTGTCATGCGCCGCATGGGGCTCGGGACCGCGCTCGCATTCGACCAGCATTTCATTCAGGCAGGCTTCGTGCTGTCTCGTCTCTGACGCGCTGATCATCACATCACGAAGGCGAAGGGAGAGCGCTCGTGGCTGTCGATCCGGGAACCTGGGGTATCGAACAGTGGAGCTTGGCGATTGCCATCGCCGGGCTGGCATTCGCCTTTAGTCAGCCCTTCGGCTTCCTGCTGCCGAGTGTCTCCCCCGGCACCGGGTTTTGGCGGCTCTGCCGCCAGACCGAGGCGTCAGCGTGAGGTAACACCAGCGGCAGAGCCGCCCAGACGGCATGTCGGCGCGGGCCCTGGCAAGAGGACATTCCCAAGCCCAGGGGCCGTTTACGCTTCGCTTGCCGGCCGTACCTTGCGGACCCACCCCTAAACGACTCCCGAAACGACTCCCGCCAGCGACTCGAAGCCGCCCGTCGTCAGCTCAATGACCAGGAGCGCCCGCCCCTTGGGTCGGAAATTCGGCGCCCGCAGCAGCGGTATCCGCTCGCCATCGGCGCCTTCCGGCAGGAAGGTCGGCATGATGGAACCGGAGTTCTCGACGCAGACCGCGCGTTCGGCGCCCAAGAGGCCGGCCCGGCGGCCTACTGCCTCCAGCAGGCCGTGGGCGAAGACGCAGACCAGTTCACCCGCTGCGCTGACGCCGAGTACGGCATGTAGATAATCTGCGCAACGCGACGGTGCCGGGTCCAGTCCGGCCAGGGCCGCGCGCATGGCGGCGGCGGCCTGCGGTCGGTCGGTATAGAGGTTGGCCGTGAAGGCGTCGTGCAACTGCGCCCAGGCGGCGCGGGTGGCGTCGGTGGCCAGCGGGTGGTTGCCGCGGGGGAGGTCGAAGACGTGTGAGTGGTCCGCGGCCTCGGTGAGGATCGCGTCCAGCAGGGCCGGTTGGTCGAGCCGCTCGTCCAGGACCGGGACCGCGGCGCAGAAGAAATCGGCGGCTGACCAGTCCTCTTGGGAGTCGCCGAGTGCCTGGCCCATGACGAGGCGCCCGTCGCGCGCGCCGATCCCGTAATAGGGACGGCGACTGCGTTGCGGGTCCTCCCCGGCTACCGCATGGCTGCGACCGTCGAGGATCACCGGGCAGCGCAGGTTGACCAGGCTGTTGCGCATCCCGAACGCCAGCAGGGGCCGATCTCCGGTAATCACCCCTTGGTTCACGAGGTACTCAAGGTGCTCGTCCAGGCTGAACTTGGCCTCCGTGGCGGCGGGGCCTTGGCCCAGCAGGTCCTTCTCGTCCAAACGCGCCCCGCTCGCCAGGGCGGGGATGCAGAGCAGTGCCCGGCGGTACTGGCGGACCACCAGCTCGACCCGGGCGCCGAATGAGAAGCTGGGTGGGTTGGGCATGTTGGGTGGGATCAGCCCTCGGGGGCGCGGTTGTGGATCGAATACTGCCAGTGGTCGAAATAGGTCGCCTGCATGTATTCCAGGACGAAGCGGTCTTCCGAGCCCTCGCCGCTGGCGGCGTGGGTGGCGAAGAAGGACTGCTCGGCGTGCAGGACGGGCTGCAGGTGGACGTCGCGCTTCAGATGCAGCAGGAGGTTGTCCTCGTAGCGGCTGGTGAGGCGTGAGTGCAGCACCGTATCCCGCGACAACAGGCGATAGCCGGCGTTGCGGTACATGTCGAGAACGGACTGTGTCTCAAGGTCATAGCCATCGACGAATCCCGGGGCGAAGCGCGCGGGGTCGAGGTAGACGCGGTGAAATACCTTGGGCTTGCCATTGAAGTGACGGACGCGCGCGATGACGAGGAAGGGTTGGTCGGACCCGAGCCCCAAGGCCTCCTGGGCGCGGCACTCGGTGGCGTGCAGAGGGTGTTCGTCGTCGAGCGGCAGCCGGGTGGTGGGCCGCTCCAGGAGCGCAGTCACCAGGCGCTCATGGTGCTGGGCGGCGGTTGTGGAGAAGGAGAAGCGCGGGGAGGCGTCCGTGACGGACGGCAGCGCGACCTCGAAGCCCCCGTCCGGCGTCCCCACGAACTTGGCCTTGGCCACGGCCGCGGCGAGTGCCGTCGCGATCTTCTGCGGTTCGTACTCGAGCCGGACCGCCAGGTCGGCCAGGGGCGGCAGCCGGGTGCCGGGGGCCAGTTTGTCATCAACCACCAACCGGTCCAAGAGCGCTTCGATCGCCACGGTGTCTTTCATATCAACCTGCCAAAGTGGTCTGGAGAATGACTCGGAAAATCGCCCGCTGGGCGATTTTCCGAGTGGGTAAAGATAACACGATCGCCGGTTGCGGGGTTTGGTGCCTGCCAGGGGGCGTCGTTACGAAGCGATTTGAAGGCTGAAGTCTTGGGCTTTGGGGGTGCTCCTCAGGGGGGCGTCGGGCGGAGCCGCGCCTGGTTGGCCTGGAGGTCGCGTACGGCCTCCCCGACCAGGCGGGCGCTGAGCCGGGTGAAGGCGGCGACCATGGCGTCCGGGGTGCTGCCCGCGAGCGGCTCTTCGCCGCTGTAGGTGCGGCTGACCATGGAACCGCGGTCGGCGGAGCGCACCAGGGCCAGGTGCAGGGTGGCGGCCACCCGCGGGGGCTGCTCGGTCGCCAAGTGCTCGAAACGTTCCAGTTCGCCGCCGAGCAGGAAGTCGGCGCGGGCGCGCTCGGCCGGGACCACCACGAATTCAAACACCCGGGCCGCCCGCAGGGCCGCTACCAGGGCGCGGGCCAGGGCGCTGGTGGGTGGTTCCTCCCATAGCAGGTCATCGTAGCGCTGGGTCACCAGGGGCTCGGCCCGGGTGCGGAACAGGACCTGGCGGGCGCCGAGAAAGCCGCGGGCGGACAGGTCGTTGACCAGCAGGATGGCCGGTACCGGGGTGCCGGCCGGGCCTGCCAGGGGCGCCGGGTCCAGGCGGTAGAAACGCTCGGAGCGCAGCGGTGTCGATGACCCGCAACCCGCAAGCCCGCCCAGGGCCAGCAGCAGGGCGAGGACCGCCGGGACCGGGCCGGCCCCGCGGTGCGCCCACCGCGCGATGGTCACTTGAACCATGGTGCCTGCTCCTCGACCTTGCGGCCCTTGATGATGACCGCCGGGTCGCGGCGCAGGTCGCGGGAGAAGGCGGCGAGGTTGCGGCTGGCGTCCTCGAGATTGACGAGGATCGGGGTCAGGGAGGCATTGAGATCCTGCAACAGGCCCTGGGTGTCCTCCAGGGAGCGTTGCAGGGCCGGCTTGTTGTCGCTGACCAGGCCGCGCAGATCACGGGCCAGGTCGCCGTATTGGCGTGCCGTCCCCTTGATCTCTTCGGTGCCGCCGCCGAGCTTGGCGGAGACCTCGGTGAGATTCTTCGACAGGGTCTGGACCGAGTCCAGGATGGCGGCGACCTTCTTGGGGTCGATGGAGGATTCGATGTTGGCGCTGAGCTTCTGCAGGCTCTCGAAGGCCCCCGCCAGGCGGTCGCGGTTGCCCGCCTGGTCGCCGCCGGTCCCGAGCAGGGTCTCGATGGTCTCGATCTGCGCCTTGATACTCGCCAGGGCCGGGGCGATGGTCTCTTTGACCACGCCGTCGAGCGATCGGGTCAGTTCATTGAGCTTGGCCATCAGGTCCGGCTCCCGGGCCCTGGTCATGATCTCATCCCCATCGCGCAGCGTCGTCGGCCGGTCGCTGGGGCGGATCAGGATGGCCTCGCCCTGGAGCAGGCCCGGCGAGCCGAGTTGCGCCAGGCTGTCGGTGGGCACCGGCCAGTCCCGCTTGATGCGCAGGGTGGCGCGGAAGCAGGGCAGGGCCGGGGAGCGCGGCGCGGCGTCGGCGGCGGGCGCCGGGCAGCGCCCGAGCTGCGCGTCCCGCCCGGGGAAGAGCGGGGTGACCCCCTCGACGAGGCCGATCACCTGGCCCTCCTGGATCACCTGGATCCCGTCGCCGAGCCCCGCGGCATCCAGAAAGTAGGCGTGCAGCCGATAGCTCCCGCCGAACAGTCCGGGCATGAGCAGGGCCAGGGCCGCCATGGCGACCGCCGCCATGGCGAGCACGAAGAGCCCGGAGTAGAACAGGTCGCGGTGGCGCCGCCGCGCCTCCCGCTTGCCGGGGGCGCCGATCTCGGGCGGCGAATAGAGTCGTTCCAGGCGGCTCATCGGGGCCTGTTCGGTGGTAATAACCAATGTGCGATCAAGGTGTCAGGTCCCGATTCACCGAGCCGGAGGGAGGCGCGCGCCAACCGCGAGAGCGCGCAAGCAGTTCGTAGTCCGTAGGATGGGTCGAGCGCAGCGAAACCCATCGCCGACGCTCGACGCTCGACGCTCGACGCGAACAAACGCGAGTAGAGTGTAAAGCAGAACCGGCGCGGTTTCACGGCGCGGCGCGCCGCCGCGGTGCGATCAGAACTGATGTGTTAACGCACATGTCGTAGGGTACGCATCGCGTACCCGCCAAGCTGCCACGACCGCCGGCGCCGGGTACGCGATGCGTACCCTACAGCTACTGCACGTTCTCACGGACGGGGCGTCGTTGTCGTTGTCGTTGTCGTAAT
>NZ_CAIKKU010000162.1 GCF_903828115.1 uncultured Thiodictyon sp.
ATTACGACAACGACAACGACAACGACAACGATTGTGTTTAGCCGCAGTTCAGGGCTCGATCTCTATGACGACCAACAGCACCATCGCAACCGAAGACGTGGCACCCGGTGCGGACGCCGTCCCGGAACTCGAACTCGCGGACGCGGATATCCTCGACGCGATGCGTCACATCCCGGGCTACCTCGACATCACCACGGCCGATTTCCGCATCATCTACCACCTGGCGCACGCCCACGCCGTCGCGCGCCTGTTCCACGGGCTCACCGCCGGCCGGCTGATGCGCACTGGCATCACCGGGCTGCCGCCCGCCACCCCGCTCGGGGCGGCGGCCCGGTCCTTCGTCGAGCAAGGGGTCAAGACCTTACCGGTCATCGACCCCGACGGCCGTGTACTGGGGGTCCTGACGGAGACCGACGTGCTGCGCCAACTCGGCGCCGACAGCTTTCTCCAGTTTCTACTGCAACTGCTCGAGGGTGACGGCACCCTCGGGGACCGCGGTCGGGACACGGCGACCAGCGCCATGATGACCACCCCGGCCGTCACGGTCACGGAGCAGGCCGGGCTGCGCGAGATCATGACCGCCTTCCGCCGCCACGCGGGCCGCGGGATGCCGGTGCTCGATGCCCAGGGGCGCTGTAGCGGCCTCCTGCTGCGCAAGGATTTCCTCACCGCCTGTCACCTGGACGAAGCACGGTGAGTCTCACCTCAGTGGTGGCGGACTACCTGCGCAAGATGGGCGGCACGACCCACGGCGGCCCGCCGCGGGTGGGCCGGGAGGAAGTCATCTGGTCCTGGGTCGGGGCCTTCATCGGCATCGGGGCCGTCGGCTGGCTCGATCAGCACTTCCTCACCGGGACCGACCTGACGCTCGTGCTCGGCTCACTCGGCGCCTCGGCGGTGCTCCTCTTCGGCACCCCGCGCAGCCCGCTCGCCCAGCCCCGCAACCTGATCGGCGGCCACGCCCTGTCGGCCCTGGTGGGTGTGGCCAGTTGGCAACTGCTGCAGGCCGAGCCCTGGCTGGCCCAGGCCGTCGCGGTGGCAACGGCCATCGCCCTGATGCACCTGACCAGGACCCTGCATCCGCCGGGCGGGGCCACGGCCTTGATCGCGGTGATCGGCTCCGCGCAGATCCACGCCCTCGGGTTTCTCTATGTGCTCATACCGGCCACCCTCGGGCCGCTGATCCTGCTGGTCGTCGCCCTGGTGGTCAACAACATACCGCGGACGCGGCGTTATCCGGAATTTTGGTACTAGGACCTTGACCAAGACCAAGCTCGATCATCGTTCCGGCACGCAGCGGTCGGGCCGAAGACCGGACCCGACGGAGTTGGCTCCGCGCCGGTAAGGTCCGCTGCGCGGACCAGCGAACAGGCCGGACAGGTCGACCAGCACCAGTCCGACACCAGCCCCGCGGGTCGTAAGCACGCGACGCCGAGGGAAGTTCCGTCGCGCCGGCTTCAGGCATCGGCGGATCGTCTGTCCGGTATCCGCCTTACGCGCTAGCTTGGCTAAGCGATAACGCCCTGATGGGCATCACCACCAAGAGCAGCAGCATAACGTCCGGCCTAAAGCGGCGCGCGCCCTTGACGGCGCTGAGAGCTACCGCGACGGCCGTGGCGCGCGCTCGCTTTTCAGGCCGCTTGTTATCGCGCCGAGCAAAGCTCGGCGTCTCTTGCCGGGTGAAAGTCCCGGTCGGGTAAGGGTTAGCCGCCCGCCCGTATCGAGTGTTGGTCCCGTTGCGGAGTAGGGTAACCTGCGAACAACAGACGGGGCAAGCGTACA
>NZ_CAIKKU010000163.1 GCF_903828115.1 uncultured Thiodictyon sp.
ATTACGACAACGACAACGACAACGACAACGACAGCGTACCCAGGATCTCGGTCACCACATCAGTACTGATCGCACCTGCGAGGCCGTGCCGACACGAACCGCGGGCCTGCGCGATGGTACTATGGCAGACCTATGAGCGATCTGTCTGCCATCTTCGTCTTCTTGCTGCTCGGCTGGTTCTGGCTCGACAGCCTGCGCGCGCGTGAGATCGCGCTCGGCATCTGCCGTGCGGCCTGCGAGCAGCGCGACCTGCAGTTACTCGACCAGGCCGTGGCCTTGCGCCGTTTGCGCCTGGCCTGGGGCCGCGAGGGGGTGCGTCTGCGCCGGGTCTACCGGTTCGACTTCAGCGAGGAGGGGGTGGGCCGGCGTAGCGGCTACCTGGTGATGCGGGGGCTGGGTCTGGAGGACCTGAGCTTTGGCCTGCCCGAGCAGGTCGAGGATACCTGAGTGGACTTGTCGTCCCGGTGATCCTAAATCCGGCAATTACCCCAAAAAAGAGTATTTGGCCGCAAATGAACGCGAATAAGCGCAAATAAATCGGCTGGTTAACATCGTCGCGGGCGTCACTCGGACGGTGAACATGCAACAAAGGCCAAGTCTCTGATTATTTGCGTCAATTTGCGTTCATTTGCGGCTAAACCGCTTTTTCTGGGATTACTGACCCCGGGCGAAGCGCTGCGGTCCTGCCGGGACGCGGCCGGTGCTACTTGACGATCGTCAGTTTGGGGCCGCCCCGTCCTTTGCCCTTGCCTTTGCCGCTCCCGTCGCCCTTCGGTTGATTCGTCGGCCCGGGGGGGGCGCTGTCTGCTTGGGGCGAGGCGTCGCTGCCCTCGGTTTCATCCACCGGCTCAGCCGGGGGGAAGATCATTCCCTGGTGGTTTTCGCGGCTGAAGATGCCCAGCACGGCCTCACTCGGGATCTCGAGGTGACGGGTGACCCCGCCGAAGCGCGCGCTGAAGCGCACCCAGTCGTTGTCCATCAGCAGGCCATGGACCGCGCTGGGGGCGATGTTGAGGACGATCTGGCCGTTCTCGACGAATTCGTTCGGCACGCGCGTGCCCGGGTGGCGCGCGTCCACCAGCAGGTGCGGGGTCATCTGGTTGTCCAGAATCCACTCGTAGATGGCACGGACCAGATAGGGCTTGGTTGAGGTCATGGACCCGTCTTGGGTGTTCATCCGCGGCTCCTGGGGCCGGTTACAGGTCGGTGACCAACTCCCGTTCGGCCTCGGTCAGACTGGAACGGAAGGCCTCCCAGGCAAAGATCCGCGTCATATAGTTGCGGACCGCCTTGGCCTGTTCCGGGATCTCGATGGCCAGCGCGGGCAGCCGCCACAACAGCGGGGCGACGCAGCAGTCCACCAGTGAGAACTCGTCGCTCATGAAGAACGGGTGGGCGGCGAAGATCGGTGCCGAGGTAATCAGGCTCTCACGCAATTGCTTGCGCGCCTTGGTCTTTTCTTCCGCGGTGCCGTTGAAACCGCGCCCCATCAGTTGATACCAGTCGTGATCGATGCGGTACATGAAGAGCCGCGCATTGGCGCGCGACACCGGATCGACGGGCAACAGCGGCGGGTGGGGGAAGCGCTCGTCCAGATACTCCATGATGATGCGCGACTCATAGAGCCGCAGGTCGCGGTCGACCAGGGTCGGCACGGTGCCGTAGGGATTGAAATCCATGACCTCGTCCGGGAGGTTCTTGGCATCCACATCAACCACGTCCACCGCGATGCCCTTTTCGGCAAGGACCATGCGGACGCGATGGCAGTAGGGACAAAGGGGATCAGAAAATAGGGTCATTACAGCTCGTCTGCTCACGGCCACTGGCGGCGTTCCCTCATTCAGCGCCGAGGCGCAGCCCGGCAGCGACCGAAGAACTCCAAGCGCCAACCCTTCCAGGCCGCGCGGTGTGGTGCCGGCGCGCGGCTTGCCTCAGGGGGATGCCGGTGCCAGGTGGACCCTGACATGGGCGAGGGGAGGGGGAATGCACGCGCCGTACTTCAACCCGGGAGTATACCGTGTCGGGGCACTGCCCGAGGGCGCTGTTTGGGGGGAGGCTGCCCGGCGGTCGGGCGCTTCGACAGGGTCCCGGGCGATCCGCGACTCTGGGGGGACTTTGGGGGTGGTTGGTCCGCGCAGCGGACCCTACGGGTTGTGCATCGGGTCCGCGGTGCAGACCGCTCGGCGAGCAAGGGCGGTGCCCCGGGGACCGGGGCACCGCGGTTGCGTCACCTCAGTGGACGTCCTTCCAGAATTCCTTCTTCAGCAGGTAGGCGAAGATGAAGAGGACACCGAGGAAGATCAGCACCCAGACGCCCAGGCGCTGGCGCTCCAGTTGCATCGGCTCACCCGCATAGGTCAGGAAGTTGGTGAGGTCGCGGACCATGGCGTCGAACTGTTCCGGTTTCATGGTGCCGGCCGTGAGAGGCGCGACGCCCTGCGCCACCGGGGTCGCGCCCGCCTGGTGCGACATGACCGCCTTTTGCTGTCCCTGCAGGTCGCCCAGGACGTTGGGCATGGCCACGTTCGGGAACATGACGTTGTTGACGCCCCAGGGTCGGGTCGGGTCGACGAAATAGCTCTTGAGATAGGTGTAGACCCAGTCCGGGCTGCGCCAGCGGGTGACCAGGGTGAGGTCGGGCGACGGGACCCCGAACCACTTTTCCGCGTCGTCCACGCGCATGGCCCTGGTCATGAGGTCGCCGGGCTTGGCGTCGCCGACCAGGAAGTACTTGCGCAGGCTGGCGTCGTCGATCCCCAGGTCCTTGGCCATGCGGTTGTAGCGCATGTACTGGAGTGAGTGGCAGCCCATACAGTAGCTGGTGTAGTACTTGGCGCCGTTCTGCAATGACGCCTGGTCCTTCAGGTCGATGTTCGCCGATTGCAGTTGCGGCCCCGTGTTGGCGAACCCGAGAACGGGCACCAGGGCCAGGGTGAAGGCGGCTAACAGCTTGTTCATGCGGTGACCCTCTCCGGAACCGGCTTGACCTTGTCCAAACTGCTGTAGATCGGCATCAGCAGGAAGAACGCGAAATACAGAACGGTAAAGACCTGCGACATGACGGTCGCGAGTTCACTGACGGGCATCATCCCGAGGTAGCCCAGGGCGATGAACGACACGACGAAGATCCCCAGCGCAACCTTGGTCACCATACCCTTGTAGCGGATGGACTTGACCGGGCTGCGATCGAGCCAGGGCAGCAGGAACATGATCAGGATCGAGGCGAACATCGCGATGACGCCCGGGAACTGGGAGTCGTACATGGGCGGCACCGCCCGCAGGATGGCGTAGAAGGGCGTGAAGTACCACACCGGGGCTATATGCAGCGGGGTCACCATGGGGTTGGCCGGCTGGAAGTTCGGGGCCTCCAGAAAGAGGCCGAAAAAGCCGGGGCCAAAGAAGACGACGGCCGCGAAAATGGCCAGGAAGACCACGGTGCCGACCAGGTCCTTCACGGTGTAATAGGGGTGGAAGGGGATGCCGTCGGCCGGTGCATCGGGACTCCAGCGGTTGCCCTTGGGGCCGTCCTTGATCTCGATCCCGTCCGGATTGTTGGAACCGACCGCGTGCAGTGCCACGACATGGATGAACACGAGCGCCGCCAGGACGAAGGGGATGATGAAGTGCAGCGCATAGAAGCGATTCAGCGTCACGTCGGAGATGACATAGTCGCCGCGGATCCAGGTGGACAGGTCCGGGCCTATGTTGGGCACCGCGGCGAACAGGTTCACGATGACCTGTGCCCCCCAGTAGGACATCTGTCCCCAGGGCAGCAGATAGCCCATGAAGGCCGTGGCCATCATGACCAGGTAGATCACCACGCCGATAATCCACAGCAGTTCCCGCGGCTTGCGGTAGGAGCCGTAGAGCAGGGCGCGGAACATATGCAGATAGATGATGACGAAGAAGGCCGATGCGCCGGTGGAGTGCAGGTAGCGGATCAGCCAGCCCCACTCGACGTCGCGCATGATGTACTCGACCGAGGCATAGGCCTCGGCCGCCGAGGGCTTGTAGCTCATCGCCAGAAAGAGCCCGGTGACGATCTGCAGGACCAGGACCAGGATGGCCAGGGACCCGAAGTAATACCAGAAGTTGAAGTTCTTGGGGGCGTAGTACTGGGCCAGGTGCTCGTTCCAGACCTTGGTGGCCGGGAACCGCTTGTCGATCCAGCCCATGAAGCCGGTGGTTGTCGTCTCTTGTGCGCTCATTTACGCGGCTCCTTGATCCTGACCCACCAGGACCGTGGTGTCGTTGAGGTACATGTGGATCGGGACCACCAGATTGGTTGGTGCGGGCACGCCCTTGAACACCCGACCGGCCAAGTCGAACCGCGAGCCGTGGCAGGGGCAGAAGAACCCGCCCTTCCAGTCCTTGCCCAGGTCATCCGGTCCCAGCTCCGGGCGGAAGGTCGGTGAGCAGCCCAGGTGGGTGCAGATGCCGATCGCGATCCAGTACTCGGGCTTGATCGAGCGGATGGGATTCTTACAGTAGTCCGGCTGCTGCTCGACCGCGGAGTTCGGGTCGGTCAGCTGCGAGTCCAGGGTCGGCAGGGCCGCGAGCATCGCCGGGGTCCGACTCACGATCCAGATCGGCTTGCCGCGCCACTTGACGCGCAGCAGGGCGCCCGGCTCCAGCTTGCTGATGTCCGCCTCGACCGGGGCGCCGGCCGCCCGGGCCTTGGCGCTCGGGTTCATGGATCCGATGAAGGGAACGGCCACGAAGCCGGCGCCGACGGCGCCGACCACGGTGGTCGCGGCGACGAGTAACCGTCGCCTGCTCTGATTAACGCCTGGTGCGCTCATTTCCGACTAACCCCCGGGTGAGACAGGTGCTGCCGACTCCCGAAAAGCCGGCCTTGCGCGTGTGTTGGAAAAGGGAAAATAAGTATATGCAAAATCGCTGCAAATCCGACCTGGCATTCTCCGTGATTCGGGCGCTTGTGGTCAAGGCGGAAACCTCAGCAACCACGCGGGCTAGTCGGCATTTCCTTGGGTCGGGCGCGGGCCGTGACGCGCGACCAGTACCCTACTGCGGCGCTCGGCCAAGCCCGGAGGTTCAAAGCCTCGTGGAAACTGCCCGACGTGAAGGTCGCGCAGCGACGCTGTGGGAGCGGCTTCAGCCGCGACGAGCCCAGGCAAGGTCGCTGCGCCGAGCGCGGCGCCGTGATCAAGTGTCAGGCCGGATTGTCGATTTCGACATACCGGTGGTCCAGTCCGAAGTGCCGGGCCAGATGGTCGCCCAGGGCCTGGACCCCGTACCGCTCGGTGGCGTGGTGGCCGGCCGCGAGGTAGGCGATGCCGAGTTCCCGCGCGGCGTGGGTGGTTTGTTCACTGATCTCCCCGCTCAGAAACGCCTCCACCCCGAGTGCGGCGGCGGCCTCGATGTAGCCCTGGCCGCCGCCCGTGCACCAGGCGAGGTGCTGCACCGGCCGGTCGCTATCGGCCACCAGGGTCCCGGTCCGCCCCAGTCGCGCCCCCACGGTCGCGGCCCAGTCCGCGGGAGCCATGGGCGTGCACAGGCGTCCGGTCCACAAGACGCCGTTGCCGATGCCGGTTGCCTGCGCGTCCAGAATCCCCAACTGAGTGCCTAGGGCGGCATTGTTGCCCAGGGTCGGGTGGATATCCAAGGGGAGGTGGTAAGCGATGAGGCTTGCGCCGCCCCGGATCAGGGCGCGCACCCGCCGCCCCTTGAGCCCGGTGAGACAGGGGTTCTCGCCCTTCCAGAACCAACCGTGGTGGACCAGCAGGGCATCGGCCTGAAGCTCCAGGGCGGCTTCGATCAGGGCCAGGCTGGCCGTCACGCCGCTCACCAGGCGCCGGATCGGCCGTTCGCCCTCGACCTGGAGCCCGTTGGGGGCGTAGTCCGTGCAGGCGGCGCTGTCCAACAACTGGTCGCAGTAGGCGCTCAAGGCCAGGGGTTCGATCATGGTTCTCTCGGTCCATCTCCCCCCTTGGTCGCCCGGCCCTGGCTATGGGTCGGCGCGGGGTGGGAGAATGAAGGGTTATCAGCGTCCGGGGCCGCAGGGTGGCGAATACCACCAGGTCCAGGCCCGGAACGCCGCGGCCCTGCCCCGCGGGCAGGGTGCCAAATAGAATAGAAGGTAAGCAATGCACAACCCAAGATGTCTGCTCCTGCTGCTCGCCGTGGTCGGCGCCTCGATGAGCGGCGGGTGCGCGCACCAGGTACTCGACACCCAGGTCCGGCCGGAACCGGCGAACCTCGGCCCCATGGGCCCCGCGGTGGTCGCCGCCCCCATGGGCGAGTCGGCGCCCATGGGTGAGTCGGCCCCCGTGGGTGAGTCGGCGCCCCGGGTCGAGTCGACGCCCGCCGGTGAGTCGGCGCGGCCCTGGAAGCCCGCGGTATTGGTGAAGCCGGAAAACGACCTCCGTTACCGCCTGCCCGCGGGACAGCGCCGCGCCCTGACGATCTTCATCGGCTCCCAGACCTTCGAGTATGTGGAGGACGGTCAGGTCTTCCTCAGCGGACGGGTGTCGTCGGGCACTGCCGCGCATCCTACCCCCAAGGGCGAGTTTCGTGTCCTCAACAAGGATATCAACAAGCGCTCGGGCAAGTATACCAACGGGTTGGATGAAAATACCCCGATGCCCTACTCGCTCCAGTTCAGCGGCCCCTATTTCGTCCACGAGGGCTGGGTACCCGGCTATGCCGACTCCCACGGCTGTGTGCGCCTGGACTACGAGGACGCGCGCCTGCTCTATGACCGCATCCGGGTCGGTGATCCGGTCACGATCAAGGCCTCGGGGGCGGCCCGGCCGGGCAACGCCTGGCCCGACGTGTTCCCCATCTTCTAACCGGGAAAATCGCCCTCGGGGCGATTTTTCCGGTTGGTTGATTCCAACTGTTATTCGTCTTCAATCTTGTAAATCTTGCTAATCTTGTCAAGACATTCCGGAACCGCTCAGGGTCGCGGGCAGAACCTTTGTATGTTCTGCGATGGGCGATTTCGCTGACCACATCACTCTTCATCGCACCCGGCGCGGGCGAATGGCTTGCAGATCAGGCCGAATCCTGGGCAGGGCCACCCGGGCGTAGCGCGATCACTCGGACTCGAACTCCCCCGTGCTGAACTTGAGCACCGTGCAGTTCTCCCGCACCGCCCGCTGAGTGGCCTCGTCGAAGCCGTTCGGGTCCTCGGCCTGGATTTCGATCGAGACCGTGACCTTCGCATTCGGCTTAGTCAGGAATGGCTGCAAGACCTCGTTGGCAATCTGAGCGAAGACGAGTTTCGCCTTCACCGGATCAAGATGGACAGTCCCGTAAAAGCGGGTCTTGGGAGGGGGTGGTTTAGGTCCAGGTCCTGGACCCGGTCCTGGGCCGGGCCCAGGACCGGGGCCTGGTCCGGGCACTGGCTCCGGCTCCGGCATCTGCGCAGCCTTGACCGCACGGGCCGTCTCGCGCTGGATCAGGACGGCGCTGTTGTCGATTGGCGTCAGGGTGGACCGCCCAAAGACCAGGCCCAGGTAAGCGTCCTCCTCCTTGGCGCTGGCGTAGCCGAAAAAGTCCTGTGTCTGCGCGCCAATCCTCACCGCCTCCCCGTACACCAGGCTCGATTGCAGACGCGACAGGTAGAGGTAATGACAACAGTCCTGCCAGACCTTGAGCGCCCCAACCTCGGTCACCCCGTCTTTGAAGTACCAGGTATCGAGGATGTCTTTGAGGTGGATGGGGCTCCAGGCGGTGATCAGCCATCCGTTCTCCACCGCCAACCGCTCGATCTCGGCAATCAGGACCGGTGCCGTCGCGGACACCTGCACCGCGTCCCAGACGATCTTGGGATCGAGTCGCCCGTTAGGCGCCTCCTGGACCGGGGACATCAGCCAGCGGTAGGTGTCGCGCACCGTGCGGTGCAGGGCCCGGTCGGACTCCGCCTTCTGGTCCTTGGCTTGCTTCGCCTGGATCTGGTCCAGGTTCAGGCGTTGGTTCTCCACATCCGCGACGATCGAGGACCAGGCGAGATAGGTACGGGCCTGATCCTTCAGTCGCTCCAGGGCATCGCTGTCCGCGGCCAGGAACAGTAAGCGGTTCTGCCGCTGCCGCGGCTGCTTACCGCGGTGGGTCAGGATCTCCACTGCCGCCGTCTGGGCCGGGTTGTCCGCGCCTTTCCGATAAGGCGCCGCGGGCGCCAGCACGACCAGGCGTATCCCGTAATCATCCAGGATGTCCTTGGATTCGGTGAAGACATGGAGCCCGTCGAAGCCATGCGACTTGCCGAAGGTCCGTGCCACGCGGTCCTTCAGCATCGGGACCACATCGTCCTTCTCCGCGAAGCGCAGCCGGCGCGACTCCATCTCGCGGCGCAGGTTGGGCTTGGTATCGAACCAATAGCGATCCCGCTCCAGGTTCAGATAATTCAACTGGTCGCGTAGTCGGCGCAGGGCGTCTTTGTAATGGCCGATGGCCTGACCGGGCTGGACGACGCCAAGCAACAGGTGGTCCAGGGGTAAGCCCGGACCGCTGCGATCGGCCCCCGGGGCACTGCCCAGGAAGATCGCCCGCGCCAGGCGCCGCGCCGCCTGGATCTTGCCGAACAGGGGTTCCTTGCTCTCGATGTAAGCGGGGCGGGAGTGCTCGCCGTCGATGTCCTGATCGATCACCGGGTCCCAGCCCTGGGGCAGGTAATCCAGACACTTGTTGCGTACCTGGGCGTCGTAGAGCGGCAGGGCCTCGGGCAGGATCATGGCGTCCGCGTTGCCGTCCTTCCACAACCGATGGACCACTTGGGCCAGCAGTTGCAGCACACCGCGGGTGCGCTGGAAGGTTGATGCCGTCGATGACCGCCACCCGTGCCTTGGGCAGCCTCGCAACCCCGGCCGCATCCAGGATGGGCGGGACCCCGGCCAACTCGCTCGCCGGGTGCTCGCAGCGTGCCAGGTGATAGACCGCCAGCAGCGTATGGGTCTTGCCCCCGCCGAAGGCCGTCTTGAGTTGGATCACCGGGTCCCCTGCCTGGCCGGACAGGCGCCGCACCACCTTGTCCAGCAAAAGCGCCATGCCCTCGGTGATGAAGGTACGGGCGAAGAACGCCCGCGCGTCCTGGTACCCGGGCGGTGCCGTGCCGCGCTGGACGGCGGAGATGTCCGCGGCGAACTCCGATTGCTGGAAGGTGCCCTTCAGTACGTCCTGATGGGGGATAGCGATATCGCGCCAGGGTTTCATCGTGTTGCAGTTCCGTGGTCCAGGAGACGGACGGTCCAAGGGGTCTTGCCGTTGAGCAAGGCGGCAGTGCCGGCCAATGCGTTTGGGTCGATCGCACGCAGGGCTTGTCTCAGCTTTAGTCGCAGTGTTCTGGGATCGGGTTGCTGATGTCTCAGCTTCCTGGGGTCTGGGGACTGTTCCCGAAAGAAGGCCGTGTCGTCCAGTTTGCAAACCGACACGGTTTCGGCGAAGTGAAACTGAAGTTCTCCTTCAGCGATGACTTGCATAACCTGGAATTACTCCGTTTGCATGTAGCGGTCGGACTGCTCTAAGTCCGCGTCCAGGGCAGCAATGGGATCAACGTCTTCCGGACGTTCTCCGCTGCTGACCTGCACCCCCTGGTCGCCCGGGGCCAACGCGATGAACCTGGTGGGTAGGCCCTTAAAGCGCTGGTCGCCCATCAGGATCTCGATTTCGCGCAGCACGAACAGGCTGTGAGTGGCGAGGATCACTTGCACGCCCATGGCCGCCAGTGCCACGAAGACTTCTATAAATGGTCGCATAAGTCCGGGATTGAGGTTCGCTTCTGGTTCATCCCAAAACAAGGTTCCCCCAGGCTCAATGATCTGGTTACGCACCAAATAGAGCAATAAACCGAGCTTGCGGAAGCCCGCCGCGAGAAGATGCGGCTCCAGGTACGCGTCCTCGGATTGACGTAGGATCAACTTTCCCTTCTTGAGTATCAGTTCCCCGCCGATGGCGCCGGAGAGCTTCGCCAGCAACTCGGGCAGCAGCCCGGATGGTATCCGCCGCTCGGGAACTGAGATGGCAACCGCAAGATCGCGGTAGGTCTCATCTAACTGAATCTGGTACTTCTCGAAGAGTCCAATCAGCCCCTCAAACAAGGAAACAATCTCCTTGCTCGGCACGAAGACAGGCTCTTGGGCAAAATCGATTCCCACGATGTGGGGCAGGTGCTTTGCTTTCAGGTTAATTGATTCGTTCCCATCCCGGTCGAGTTCAAACCGCCACTCCAGATCCTCCCCCTGACGCGAGGACTCTCGTGCCGCCCACCAAGCCACAGCTCACTCAGTTCCGCGGCGATCTCCGCCTTTTTCGTGCTACCATGGCGCAGCAGATGGGCGAGTTGCTCGGGTCTGAACAACCCCATCAACCTGTCTTCAAAATAGGCTTCCGCTCGCTTTTCGATCACATCTCTTCCCGCGCGCTTAAGATCGGGCCAGGCTCGCGTGAAAAGATAGCCGAGCTTCAAGACGTGGGTCTTACCGGTACCATTGGCGCCGACGATCACGTTCAAGCCCGGTGAAAAGTCAAAAATGGCCGCGCCAAAGGCGGTGAAATTGGAGATTCGGAGTTGCTTGAGCATCGTTTGCCTCAGAAATCGATTTCAGTCTGGGAGCCGAAGTGACCGGTTTCGTGGGAAGCCGTGACGATGCCGTGCCAGGCAGCGATCAGTTCGTTGTAGGCGCGGGCGTCGTCCGCCCACTTCTTGCGCTCGCAGAGGGTATAGAGGTGATAGGCGAGTTGCCGGATCTGGTCGCCGCGCTCCGGCATACGGGCAAGCAGGGCGCCGGCCGCGGACTCGTCCCGCTGGTTGAGGGCACGGATGATCTGGTGGATCGCCTCCCAAACCGGGGTGCGGTTGTCCTGGGTGGGGTCCCAGTTGCGGGGGTACTCGTCCCAACGCAGCAGCCGAACCTTGCCGCCGCCGGATTCCACCACGCCGCTATGGGCCACGCCGTCCACCGAGGTGCCCTTGGCGCGGGCCAGGGTGTCCGCCTCGCCGAACTTGCCGGCACCCCAACCAAACTGGTCGAACCAGGCGGAGCAGAACAGGGTGTCGGCGTCAAAGCCGGCGCCGTTGGGGTTCAGAAAGTCCTCAACCGCCTTGTTGATCATGACCAGAGCGTTGTGGACGGGCATGGGGGTACCGTCCGCTTCCAGCACCGCGTTATATTTTGAATAGATCGCCATGCCTGGGCCGATGGCGGCCTGAGCCAGGTCCACCGGGGCAATGGGTGAGGCGCCCAGCTTGCCGCCGATCATGGTTTCCAATGCGTCAGGCATCTCGTCGCGCAGTTCGCGTTGGAAGTCGCGACGGGAGATGGATGGCGCTTCGGGGTCGCGTTTGCGGCAGACGAGCACGATGCTGGATGCTAGGGCATTTGAATCCGCGCTACGCATACGATTAGCCAATTCTGTACGCATAGGCCAGGTGCCGGTAATGGTGAAGCCGGCCTGAATTATCGTTTCTAAAAACGTCTCCCAGCCGGTAGATGTCGTGCCAGTGTCTTTGCTATCCGCCTGCTTGAAAGCGTAGTAGATGGTGACTGGGAAACCAGGGTGGGCTTGCTCCGCTAGGTTCCTGAGAGCCTGGGTCATTCCATCAAGAAAAAAATGCTCCGCTTTTTCCTTTCCGCCGTGGCGATAAGATGTTGCTACCAACTCATCAGCTTTTGGTACGGCAAGCGTGGTGAATAACTCGGGAAAAATTGATCGTAGACCGCGGCGTAGCCAGACGTAGAAAAAATCAGACAAGTCAGCGTAGCCCACATTATCATAATAAGGCGGGTCTGTAGAAATTATTCGACCCAGATCAAGCCGGAGAGATCTCGCTTCATGTTGACTGGCTGTCGACAAAAAAGAGAGATTTGTAGGAAGAAAGGAAAGGACCTTTGGAATAAAGCGAAATGTTTTATCAAACCCTCCTCCTGAGTTACCAAGCGGATTGGCTTCCGCAAAATCCCAAACCATTGGAATTGCTTGGCGAGCAAATAGATGTCCCACATGCTCCTTCGCAGGATCATTTCGCCACTGGCAGAATGCATTATTGAGATTAACCAGCCTTGAAATGAACATCATAAGGAACAAAGCAATAACGTCCCCATAGGCAGTTGCACCAGTGCCGCCGGCATCCAAGGTTAAACCATCATTAGCAAACCCAGCGGTTATAGCATCGTTGATCGCACACTCGCGAGCCTCGCCGACCAGATCCGAAAAACTGGATAAGGAGCACAGTTGGCGCAATGTAAAAAGATGACCGTAAGTAGCAAAACCATAGATTATCGGCGTGAAAGCACGCGCATCGTTTGGTAACAAGACTTCGGGTTTCCACGTTGTCTCGGCCTTTGTAGCAACATCCTCGAAACTCTTGTTTGGAGATAAATAGATACGGCCGAGCTTACCCTCCGTGACAACGGCCATCATCCGTGCACCCATTCGCCCGGCACATCCCTCGGCCTTGATATATTTCGGATTCATTGGGCTACCGGAGAGTAGGCAATTAAAATTGCCGCCGCGAGATGCCTTGTGCCACTTTTGAGTTCATTAAAGTTTGCCGGTTTCCCGCGCTTAATGATGAACCGGTAGCTGTCGCCCTCGATTACGGGCTCAACATATACCTCCTTTCCCTTCTTGGTAGCGAGTACAAAGCTGGAGACCAACGGTACATCGACATGGGAAAAAGCCGGATTTGGACTCCTCACTGTTCGTGCCCAAAGCCATGCAATGACGGTGAGCTTCTTGCCCACATAGGGCTTGAGATCGGGTCGCGGATTACCAGGGTCCTCTGCCATCGCGGCGGTCACTTCGACCGGCGGATACAGGTGGCCGATACGCTTAAATGCCTCTTCCCTCATCCAATTCCCATAGCGGCACACGTCCTCGGCAAGTCCAGCCGCACCCGGCCAGTCCTGTTCAAACCGCATTTGTCTGTCGGCTTCCGGGATCGGCCCCACTGGGTGATGTCCGGCAAATCGGGGAGGAATCTCGATCATGGCCTTGTTGATCAGCACCGCCACCGGATTCAGGTCCGAGGCATGGGCCTCCAGCCCCAGGCGCTGGGCCTCCAGCGGGGCCTCGATCAAGATTCCGGCCGCTTGGGCTCGCCGGGTGCGTAGTCAGGCCATCTTGGCCTGACACCGTCAGGGCTGGAAGCCCTGACTACGCACGCCGCTGGCCGGGATTATGATCAAGGCCTCCAGCGGGATGGAGCCGCCG
>NZ_CAIKKU010000164.1 GCF_903828115.1 uncultured Thiodictyon sp.
ACAACGACAACGACAACGACAACGACAACGACAACGACAACGACAACGACAACGACAACGACAACGACAACGACAACGACAACGACAACGACAACATTGGCGCTAAGAGCATTCCCTGATCGGGGTGATCGCCTTGCCATTCGCGCTAACCCAAAGGGCACCAGCCGACCGTGAACGACATCCCCCTGACCGGACTCCTGGTCGCCCTCGTGGCCCTGCTCCTGTGCTCCGCCTTCTTCTCGGGGACCGAGACGGCGCTCTTCACCCTGAACCGCTACCGCCTGCGCCACCGTGCCGAGCAGGGTCATCGGGGTGCCCGCCTGGCCCGGGTCCTGCTGGAGCGCCCGGACCGCCTGATCGGCCTGATCCTGCTCGGCAACACCTTCGCCAATATCATGGCCTCCTCGGTCGCCACCGTGATCGCCCTGCACCTGGGCGGCGAGGCGCTCATCGGCCTCACCGCCGGGCTCTTGACCTTCCTCGTGCTGATCTTCGCCGAGGTGGCACCCAAGACGCTCGCCACCCTCAATCCGGAGCGCCTGGCCTATCCGGCCGCCTATGTCTATACACCGCTGCTGAAGGTCCTCTATCCCCTGGTGTGGTTGGTGAACTTCTTCGCCAACGGGCTGCTGTGGCTGATTGGGGTGCGCTCCGGACCGGGGCCCGGCACGGCACTCAGCCGGGAGGAACTGCGCACCGTGGTGAGCGAGTCCAGCGCCCTGATCCCGGAGCAAAGCCGCTCCATGCTGCTCGCCATCCTGGATCTTGAGCGTGCCACGGTGGAGGACATCATGATCCCCCGCAACGAGGTGGAGGGCATCGACATCCAGGACGACGCCGACGAGATCATCGCGGCCATCCGCAACGCCGGCTATACCCGCCTGCCACTGTTCGACGGCGGTATCGACAACGTGATCGGCGTCTTCCACTCCCGCAACGCCCTGCACGCCATGCTCGACCAGGGGCTCGGCAAGGAGCACCTGCGGGCCATCGCCCAGGCGCCCTATTTCGTCCCCGAGGGCACCCCGCTCTACCAGCAACTGCTCAATTTCCAGCGCGAGAAGCAGCGCATCGCCCTGGTGGTCGATGAGTACGGCGACTTCATGGGCCTGATCACCCTGGTGGACCTGTTGGAGGAGATCGTCGGGGAGTTCACCACGGACCCCTCCGACAGCATCGCCGAGATCCACCGGGGCGAGGATGGGAGCCTGCTCGTGGATTGCGGCATCGGGGTACGCGACCTCAACCGGGCGCTGCGCTGGGACCTGCCGACGGATGGACCCAAGACCCTCAACGGCCTGGTGTTGGAGTATCTGGAGACCATCCCCGAGCCCGGCACCAGCCTGATGCTGCACGGCCACCCGATGGAGATCATCCAGACCACCGAGAACACGGTGAAGACCGTCAAGCTGCCGCCGCGCCAGGGGCGCAAGGCCCGCCGGCCGGAGCGGCGTGGATAGCCAGGAAAGGGCCTCATGGCGAGATGAGGTAGGGCCTCGCTAACGATTGCGCGGTCGCGTTCAGTCCGCGCCCTGGCGACGCACCAGCGGCATGACGACATAGCCCGCGAGGGCATAGGCGAGCGCGGCGCCGCCCAAGGCCTGGAGCAGGGGCCGCGCCAGGGGGTAATCGCCCCCGCCCGGGAGCAGCGCGATGGCGCTGAGCGCACAGATGGCGACCAGGGTCAGATGGACCCGTGGCCTGGTGGCCAGCGCACCCCAGCGCGCCGCCAGGCGGGCGCCGATCCAGGCCGCCAGCACCCCGCCCGCGAGCCCGAAGGCCACATCCACCGGCCAGTGTACCCCCACCGCCACCCGGCTCAGGCCCACCAAGGTGGCCAACAGGACCCACAGCACCCGGGTCTCGCTCCAGCGGGCGTAATAGACGAGCACGCCGCAGAAGGCCCCGGCCGCCACGCTGTGTCCCGAGGGGAAACTCGCCCGCCGCAGCGCGGGGCCGATCAGGTTGAAATCCGCAAGCGCCAGGACGGCGGGCGGACGGGCCGCGTCGAACAGTGGCTTCAGGCCGCGGCTGTAGGCGCTGGCCAGGATCGCGGCCAGCATCAGGGCCAACAGGACCCGCGGGTAGCGGCGGGCGAGGAAGAGCCCGAGCGCGAAGGGCGCCGCGTCCCCGCCGACGGCGGTGAGCCATTGCAGGACCCAGGCCGGGTAGCTGTCGGCCGCGGCGTTCAGCCCAGAGAAACCGGCGTGATAGCCGCCGGCGAGCCATAGCGTCAGGCCGACGGTCAGGCAGGCCAGGGCCCAGGCGGCGAGCCAGCCCCCCCCGCCGGGTGGGTCGAGGGGGGTGCGTGCCGCCCCGACGGCCAGCGCCCGCTGCAGATCAGACCCTAGCTCGCGGCGCCAAGTTGCGATCAGGCCCTCAGTCACCGCGGCGGCCGCCCGCTTTGGCCGCGCCGGTCGGGCGGACCTGTTCCCGCACCACCATCAGGGCAACCGGACCGCGGCGATAGACCAGATCGAGCCGCAGGTCCGGGACCGCGCGGGCGAGCTGGTCCAGCTTGTCCACGCGCAGAAAGACCAGCTCCCCGGGCCGCGGCGGGCGGTTGGGCGTGATGGCGCCGCGGTAGACGCTGAAGCTCGGCATGGAGGTATTGAAGACCACCGTAGGCAGGTCGAGCCGACGCGCCGTCAGGGCCGCCTCCTTGACCGGGGCCTGCAAGACCGCCAGTGCCCGCGGTGCCAGGACCCCGAAGACCAGCAGGCCCTGGACCACGCCGGCCAGGATCAGGCGCTGCCACAGCGGCGGGTGGGACCACAGAAAGAGCCCGAGCAGGGCCGCGCCCCCGGCCCAGACCGCGTAGAAATAGGTCGGGTCCAAAAGGGCCAGGGCGTCGTTGTAGATCGCCACCTCGTGCGCCTTGCTGCTCAGCTCCCGCGCCGTCTCCAGCCCCCGGGTCATCGCCAGCAAGGCTCCGACCAGCAGCACGGGCGGGATGAAGGCCAGCCAGCGCCCGGTGAGCAGGTCGCGATGGCGCGCCATGAGGATGAAGAGCGGGGTGCAGCCATAGAGCAGGTAGTGCGGCAGCTTGGTGCCCGAGAATGAGAAGAAGACAAAGACCACGAGGAACCAGATCCACAGGAAGCGGTCCAGGGGGTCGGCCCAGGCGGCGCGCCAGGCCGGCAGCAGGCTCAGGAACCAACCGGTGAAGGGCAACAGGATCAGGGGCAGCATCACGAAGTAATAGCCGAAGAAGCCGCCGTGCCCATGGATCGCCTCGCCGTAGCGCGCGGCGTTGTGCTTCAGGAAAAAGCTCGCGAAGAACCCGGGGCCGTCGTCCAGATAGATGGCGAGATACCAGGGTCCGGCCACCAGGAGGAAGATCAGCCAGCCGAGCGGTGACAGGACCGCGCGCAGCCAGTGCCGCAGCGCCCCCTCGGACCAGAAAAAGAGCAGACTCGCCACCAGCGGAAAGAAGGCCGCCACCGGCCCCTTGGTGAGAAAGCCCAGCCCTATCCACAGCCACAGGCGCAGCACCGGGGCGGCGCGGCGTCCCGCGTCCGGCCGGAGATAGAAGCGGTAGATCTCGAAGAAGGCCAGCGCGATAAACAGGTTCAGCAGCGAATCCGCGGTCGCCGCCTTGGCGATCAGTGACACCTGGAGCGACAGGGCCATGACCATCCCGGCCACATTGGCGGTGAGCGCATCCAAGCGCTCGCGCACGAAGAGCCAGAGCGCCAGCACCCACAGTGAGGCCGCCAGGGCGGAGGGCAGCCGCAGCGCCAACTCGTTGAATCCGAGCACCTGGGTCGATGCCGCCTGGGCCCAATAGGTGAGTATCGGCTTGTCGTAGCGCGGCTCGCCGTCCCGGTGCGGGGTGATGTAGTTGCCGCTGGCGACCATTTCGCGGGTCGCCTCCGTGAAGGCCCCCTCGTCCAGGTCCATGAGCGGCAGGGACCAGAGTTGCCAGAAGAAGGCGAAGACGACGATCGCCGCCAGCATCCAGGGGGAGGCGAAGGCGGCGTTGAGATGGTCGTTAAGGGGCTTATAACTGTTCACTGAAATCTCTGTTTTAGTAGCGGCTTCATGGGTGTGTCTTCCAGCCCGCGGCGGCGGGGTCGGTTTGGCTGCGGATGCGGTGGTGGCCCAGGTCGCTGGAGGCGTAAAAGGTGCGGATCATCAGCTCGGCCAGCACCCCGGTGGTGAGAAACTGGACCGCGGCGACCAGGAACAGGATCGAGATGAACAGCAGGGGCCGCTGGCCGATGTTCTCACCCTGTCCGAACTTGACCACCAGCAGCCAGGCCATCATGGCCCCCCCGATGGTCCCGAAGAGGATCCCGATCGACCCGAAGAAGTGCCCCGGGCGGGAGCCGAAGCGCAGGAAGAAGAAGGCCGAGAGGAGGTCCAGGATCACCCGGAAGGTGCGCGAGATCCCATACTTGGAGGTGCCGAAGCGGCGCGCCTGGTGGCTGACCTCGGTTTCCCCGATGCGCGAGGGCGCCGTCACCCCGGCCATCCACACCGGGATGAAGCGGTGCATCTCACCGAGCAGGGTCAACTCCCGCACCACCTCCGCCCGATAGACCTTGAGGCTGCACCCATAGTCGTGCAGGGCTACCCCCGTCACCCGCCCGATCAGTGCATTGGCGATGCGCGAGGGGACCTTGCGCAGCACCAGCGCGTCCTGGCGGTGGCGCCGCCACCCCTGGAGCAGGTCCAGGTCGCGCGCCAGCAACTCCTCGACCAGGCGCGGGATATCCGCCGGGTCGTTCTGCAGGTCCCCGTCGAGTGTGGCGATCAGGACCCCGCGCGCCGCCTCGAAGCCCGCCTGCATGGCCGCCGTCTGGCCGAAGTTGCGGCGCAGCCGGATGACGCGCACATGGGGCCCATGGCGCGCCGCCTCCTGCATCAGGCGCGCCCCGGTGCCGTCGCGGCTGCCGTCGTCCACACAGATCAGCTCCCAGTCCCCCCCATAGTCCGCCAGCCCCTGATGGACGCGCGCCAGCAGGGGGGCGACGTTGTCCACCTCGTCAAACAGTGGGATCACGACCGACAGGGCCGGGCGGGCGGCCGGTTCGGGGGTCTCGGGGCTGGTCATAGGGCGGGTCCGTGCAGGGCGGGTCTGAGTCGGGCGGAGGAACGCTAAACGCCCCACCGGAAAAGATCAACACCTACCGCACCCGCGGGTGCGATCAGAACTGATGTGGTCACCGAGATCCCGGGTACGTTGTCGTTGTCGTTGTCGTTGTCGTTGTCGTAAT
>NZ_CAIKKU010000165.1 GCF_903828115.1 uncultured Thiodictyon sp.
ATTACGACAACGACAACGACAACGACAACGACAACGACGGGACAGGCATTCCCTGATGGACTTGTTTAACTTATCAGTGAACCGTTCCCAATTGGCTCGACAACGCCAACCCAGGGCGTTGCCCTGGGCTGGTATGTTCGACCCCGTTGGGGTCGGACGGGATCACCAATCCTCCCGCACCGCCAACACCGCCTCCTGCCGCATCGCCTGGCGGCCCGCGAGCACCGCGGCCAGGGCCGCCAGGGCGGTCAGGGCGGCGGCGAACCAGGCGAGCGAGCCCCAGGGGACCCGCAGGTCCATGCTCCAGTGGAAGCTCTGCCGGTTGACGACCTCGATCAGCACCAGGCCGATGGCCCCGCCCGCCAGCAGGCCGCCGAGCACCCCGACCCCGGCCGCCAGGGCGCCCTCCAGGGCGAGCATCCAGCCGATCTGGCGGCGCGTCAGGCCCAGGTGGCGCAACATGCCGAATTCGCGCCGCCGCGCCGCCGCGAGCGCCGCGAAGCTGGCCGCCACCCCGGCCAGGCCGATGCCCACCGCGACCGCCTCCAGCAGATAGGTGACGGCAAAGGTGCGGTCGAAGATGCGCAGCGTGATGCCGCGGATCAGCCCCGGCTGGGCGGTCTCCAGCGCGCCCGGCCCGGCCGCGGCCTTGAGCGCCTCGGCGACCTGATCCGCCGCGGCACCGGGGGCCAGGAAAATGGCCGCATCGCTTGCCAGCGGGTCGCCGGTGAGACGCCGATAGTCCGCCAGGTCGATCATCACCGCTCCGGTCTGGCGCGCATAGTCGCGCCAGACACCGGCCACGTGCAGCGCGACCGGCCGCCCGGCCAGCGGTACCTCAACGCGCTGGCCGGGCCGCCAACTGTAGAGGTCCTGTACCGCCTCGGAGACCCAGATGGCCGGCTCGCCGCCGCCGGGTCGGGCCGCCCCGACCAGGGGCAGTTCGTGCCCGTCGGCCGACACCGGCCGGGCCAGCAAGGCGACCGGCGCGCGCCCGGGGGCCAGGCGCAGGCTGTCGTGGCGCGTGAAACGCACCTCCTCGACGCCGGGCACGGCCCTGATCCGCGCCTGCAGCGCCTCATCCAGATAGCCGCTGGTCTGGACCTTGCCGGGGCGCAGGTAGAGGTCCGCGGGCAGGACCTGGTCCAGCCACTCGTCGACCGAACCGCGAAAGGAGGCGACCATGATCGCCATCGCCGCCGCCAGTGCGACGCTGGTCAGGACCCCGGCCGCCGCCACCACCGCGTGCCCGGGTGCGGCCCCGAGCCTGGCCGCGGCGAGTCGGGCCGACACCGGGCCGCGCCGCGGCAGCAGCCAGGCGACGCCGGTGGCCAACACCGGCAACAGCATTACGGCCCCCGCCAGCAGGCACACGACCGCCAGATAGCCGCCCAGCGGCAGCCCGTTCACGGGCGCGATCCAGCAGGCGGGGAGGCTGGCCGCCAACAGGGCCAGCCCCAGGCGCGGGTGCCCGTGACCGCCCAGCAGGGCCGCCTCGTCGCCCGCCTTGAGCGCCTGGGCCGGCGACACCGTGGCCGCCTCGCGCGCCGGCAGCCAGGCGCCCGCGACGCCGGCCAGCACGCCCAGCCCCACATAGAGGGCCGTGACCCCCGGCTGGAACTGGAGCCGCGGGGTCAGCCCGGAAAAATACCCGGCGCCCAGGTCCCCGCCCAGGACCGCAAGCAGCCCCCAGGCCAGGCCATGTCCCAGGGCCACGCCAAGCAGGCCCCCCGCCAGCCCCACCAGCGCGCCCTCCGCCACCAGCCAGGCGAAGAGGTCGCGCCGCGCCAGGCCGATGGCGCGCAGAAAGGCGAACTCGGTGCGGCGGCGCACCACCGAGAGTGCCTGGGCCGAGAAGACGAGGAAGCCGCCGGTCAGGAGCGCGATGGCCGCGAGCATGGTCAGATTCACCCGGTAGGCGCGCGACAGGTTGGCCGCCTGATCCTCCGCGGCCCTGGGTTCCTCGATCAGCACCCCGGCCGGCAGCATGGCCTGCAGGGCGGCCTGCGCCGCGCCCGGTGCGACCGACTCGGCCAGCCGCAGGTCGATGCGCGTGAGCCGCCCGAGCTTGGCAAACCGCGCCTGCACGGCGGCGATGTCCATCACCGCCAGTCGGCGGTGGTCCGGGCTGCCCGGCAGGTCGCCCGCGATGCGGACCACCAGGGGCTGGGTGCCCGCGTGCAACTGGAGCCGCTCGCCGGTCTCAAGACCCAGGGCATCCTGCGCCGCCGCGCTGAGAAAGAGGCTGTCCTCGGCCAGGGCGGCGAGGGACCCCGCGTCCCTGCCCGCATCCGCCTCGGCCGCCTCCTGCGGCCGGGGCAGCAGGGCCGGCGTGACGGGCGCCAACCGGAACACGTCGACCCCGAGCAATTGCAGCGATTCCAGCCGCCCGACGATCTGCGCATCTACCTCGACCACCGGGCTCGCCTCCGCGACCTCAGGGCGGGCGGCGAGCCGGGCATAGAGTGCCTCGTCGAAGCCCCCGCGTGGTCCCACCACCTGCAGGTCCGCCTCACCGGCCATGGTACGCAGGCCGCGGCCGAATTCGGTCAGCGCGGCCTCGTGGACCGCCTGCACCGCCATGCCCAGCGCGACCCCCAGGACGATGGCGATCAGTGAAAACAGGGTCGCCACCCGCCGTCGGGCGAGCGAACCGAGAAAGACCGGCGCCAGCCTCACCCGGCGAGACCCGCGGCCGTCAGGTGCAGCACCCGGTCGGCGGTCTGCGCCCCCGCCGGCGAGTGGGTCACCAGGATGCCGATCGCGCCCGCCCCGCGGATGCGCGCGGCAAGCAGGGCGAGCACCATCGCCGCGTTGGCCGGGTCCAGGTTACCGGTCGGCTCGTCGGCCAGCACCAGGCGCGGGCCATGGACCAGGGCCCGCGCGATCGCCACCCGTTGCAGCTCACCGCCGGACAGCTCCCGCGGCCAACTCCCCGCCCGCCCGCCCAGGCCCACGGCCTCCAGGAGCTGCTGCGCCGGCCCCGCCGCCGCCGCGCCGCTGTACCCCTTAAGCCACAGCGGCAGGGCTACGTTTTGGAGCACCGTGAGGTGGGGCAGCACATGGAAGGCCTGGAAGACGAAGCCCAGCTTGTCGCGCCGCAGCCGCGTCAGCGCGTCCTCGTCGAGGGAGGCGTAGTCGGCCCCGTCGAGCGCCAGCCGCCCGCCGTCGGGCCGGTCCAGCCCGGCGATCAGGTTGAGCAGGGTCGACTTGCCGACCCCGGACTCGCCGACGACGGCCACATACTCGCCCGGGCGCAGGCGCAGCGAGAGGTCCTGCAGCACGCGGCGGCCGTTGAACTGGCGCGAGAGGTTGGCGATTTCGAGCATGGGGCGGGTGGGGCGGCGGTTGGCGGATGGTTCTGGTTCCCTGAACATGGGGGCGATCCGGTAGCCCGGAAGGCAGGCGCCCGGCGCCGAGACGGTAGGATGGGCAGAGCGAAGCGATGCCCATCATTCGGCACCGCGGTCACTGATCCGAACCCGACGCTCTGCCCAGGGCCTCGGACTCCCGGCGACGCGCGGCTTGTGCCCTGATTGTACTGAATGTACCATTCGTCTTATCGAGGCGCCTAGCTGATAACCCGGCAGTGGGCGATGGTCCGCTGTTCCCCAAAGGTGGTAACGCAGACTTATCTCGTCACACCCAGTGCCGGCAGCGAACTGCCGGACCTCACGCGAACGGTCATCGCAACACCATGAGCAAGCTGTCGGCCGGAATCAAAGAGGAGTTCCTGGCGATCCTGCCGCCAACGCTCTTCTTCTTCATCGCCCTGCACATCGTGGCGCTCATCCGCACCCTGATGCTCAAGGGTACCGGCATCGCGCTCGGCACCACGCTGTCGGTCGCGGTCGCGGCGCTGATCCTCGGCAAGGCCGTCCTGTTGGCGGACCTGCTGCCCATCATCAATCGCTATCCGGACCGGCCCCTGATCTACAACATCACCTGGAAGACCGTAATCTACCTGGTGGTCGCCGGGCTCATCCATTACCTGGAGCGTCTCATCGACTTCGCCCGGCAGGCGGGCGGCATCATCGCCGGCAACGAGAAGCTGCTTGCCGAACAGGTCTGGCCGCATTTTCTCGCCGTCCAGCTCCTGCTGCTGGTGCTGATCCTCATGTATTGCACCATCCGTGAACTGGCGCGCGTGATCGGTCCGGAGCGGATGCACCGGATCTTTTTCGGACCGCGCAGCCAGTGACGGGTATTGACGACGAGCAACGCAAGCGATCAGCCCGGCCACGACATCGTCGCTGTCGTTGTCGTTGTCGTAATCGGAGAAGCGATGCCATTTGGGCTGCAAGGGAATCCAGGGCGCTACGATAACCTCGATTACGACAACGAGGCCTTGATTATAAATCCGGCCACCCTGCTGTAGGGGAGGTCGCTGGTCCGCACAGCGGACCCTACGGGCGCGGGGCC
>NZ_CAIKKU010000166.1 GCF_903828115.1 uncultured Thiodictyon sp.
CACCCGCGACTGGAGTCCAAGGATTCAGCGGTAACCCGTCGCGGCCTGGGGATGTCACGCCCTTTCAGGGCTGGGCTCCTTTACAACCGACCACCCAGGGCGTTGCCCTGGGCTGGTATGTCGCGCCCCTGCGGGGCTTAAGGGTCGCGGCGGCGGCAGGCACCCCGCGCGGGATCAAGGCGTCCGGGCGCCGGGCGGGAGCATTGACCCCAACGGGGTCACACATACCAGCCCAGGGCAACGCCCTGGGTCGTCCGCAGAGATCGTCTTAGCCCTGAAAGAGCGTGACAGATCGCGGCCTTGATCATCGCTCCGGCCGCCCCGGGCCGGAGTCCAAGGCTTCAGCCTTGGATGCATGGGACCAAGGCTGAAGCCTTAAACTCCAGGAGGTGGCCGCTGGCCGGAACGATGATCAAGGCCGCACCTGGTCAACGACATCTGCGTCCGTTGCGGGTACGCATCGCCCCAGACGACGAGCAACTCCTATGAATACTAACGATTTCTGCAAGCGCTCGGCGAGACCCTGACCACGCGCGCCGCCCACCTTGAGCAGGCGGCGTTCGCGGTCGCTGAGGCATCGTCCCAAGTCATGGCACTCGCCTGTCTGCGACGGGCGCGGACGGTGTCCGATTTCCGTGAACGTGTGGTCCAGGTCGTCCAAGCCGCCGCCGCGTCGCTCGGTGTCGAGGCGCGGCTCGATGTACCGGTTGACGAGAGTCAAAGCCTGCGAGCGGATGTCTATCTTCTCTCCCGCGTCCCGCTGATCGTCATCGCCGCCACCTCGGCGCAACGCCTGATGGAGGCCGAGATCATCTGGCTCGACGCCGCCCGGCGCCAGGAACCGGCCTATGTCCTGGCAACGGTCGAAGACGCCCGCGCCGTCGGCATCAACCAGTACACCCAGGCCAACTATTACACCGACAAGACCGTGGAGTTTACGGGCGCCAAGGCCCTCGGGGAATTGGTGGCGCACCAGTTGCGGCACTGACGCAGTCGCGTCGATCCCAGGTTAATGTAGTCGCACAGGTTCTTGGCCGGAACTTTCCTGAAAATTGGGGTTGTCGAGGTTGAGTCGGACTTGAGCCTCGGTCATACTCCCGGCTTTACAACGCCTTGAAGTTGCGCGAGTCGGTGGAAGGTCCTGATGGCCCTGGAACACCGGGCAGCAAGAGCCGTTCCCGGCGAAAATCGCACAGGCGGCCAAAAACACCTTGACGGGGTTCAAGGCGACCGCGGAAGCCACGGCGAGGGCGGCGGCGGAAGCGGCCAAGGCGGACCTTGCCGCGGCGGTGGCGACGGCGGCTCACCGGGTCGCGGATCAGGTGGCCGGCACCCGAGAACTGCGCTGGGGGGGTGGGTCTGTCCCTGGCTCTCGCGGTGCTGATTGCGTGCGCGCTGGGGTTCGGGATCTACATGGAGAGCGTCGGCCGGGCCTCGGGCTTGGTGGAGGGGTACGCGGCGGCCTGGGCGAACACTCCGCAGGGGAAGGCGGCCTACCAACTTGCGCAGGCCGGTAGCATTGACACCCTGACGCGGTGCGATCTGCCGATCTGCCGGGGTGGCGGATCGAGAAAGGGGCGTGCTACCCCGACCAAGGGCCTGGGGGTAAACTCCACGGCTGGCGGCTCAAGCCAGACGCCTCGGCTCGGACGGGGCCGTGACACAGAACCAGTTCTCCTATTTTTTATTAAAAGAAAAACATGCTTAACATCAACAATTCCACGCATTTATCATACCGTCAAGATATTGATGGTTTGCGTGCGATTGCCGTTCTATCCGTGGTTATATAAGTACCTCAAGTGAAATAACTGTAGATCTATATCAGGAATGAGAGAATTTGATTCTGTACTTCCCGCCAAATGAGCCGAGTATTTCTCTAAGCGCCTCGTCGAGAGATGCCATGTTGGCGTACGCACAATTCGGAATCC
>NZ_CAIKKU010000167.1 GCF_903828115.1 uncultured Thiodictyon sp.
CGCCCACCACCTCAGCCCTACCGCACTCACTGGCCCTATCGCTCAGGCCCCACCACCGGCCAAGATAATTGTCATCGACCGGCCAAGATAGTTGACATCAGACAGATGGGTGAGGATCCGCTGCTCGGCACCCCTGACGGCGACCGTTTGGACGTGCTGACGACCTTGGTGCAGGCATACGAGGCACAACATCATCCCGTGCCGCCACCCGATCCGATCGAGGCCATCAAGTTCCGAATGGAGCAGCAGGGCCTGACGGTGGCCGATATGAAACCCTATATCGGCCCACCCCATCGGGTCTATGAAGTGCTGGCGCGCAAACGCTCGCTGAGTCTGGCGATGATTCGGCGACTGCATCGGGGGCTCGGGATTCCAGCGGAAAGCCTGATTGGTCCCTGATTGGCGGTTCTCATGTGGATTGTCCCCTCGTTACACCGCGCTGCGGTGTAACGCATCCTCTGGCGCTCCGCGCCACGTAGCGACAAGCCCCGTCAGCCGCACCCCTGCGGCGCAAGACCGGAATCCGCGATTCCGTGGTCTGTCCCCGGTTCGCCCCCGCCGCCAGCGCGGCGATTGCCGAATTGAGCGTAACCGACATCAAGTACTTGCGGCAACAGTCGCATAAGCCAACCATCTCTCAGAGGTCTGGGCTGGTCGAATACCCCGTCCGGCGTCGAGCGCGATCGTGTCGATGCCGAAACAGTGGAAAGAATGTGAACGCACTGGATACTCCTCCGATTCGGGCAGTAACGTTTTATGCGCTTTCTACTTCAATAGTAGAACCGCCAGTGCCCCCAATGCCGCCGCCAGCGCCAAGAAGCCAACCAAAAGCGCGCTTTGGAACCGCTGCCTGATCTGCTGCCCAAATTTGTTTTCCAACTCATTCATAAAATTTCCCGCCAGATCTCGAAGATCGGCACGGACCAAGGCAAGCTGTCTATCCAATATGGCGTTGGCCTGTTGGAACTCGGCAGTTGATCGCTCTATGTGCTGGAGAACTTCGGCCTGATTCCGCTGACAATTTGCCGCCAAAGCGTTCAATCCATTCTGCTGGTTTTCGCATCGCTGGACTAGCGCCGCTATCGCTGCTTCGGTTTCCCGCTGCGATTTGTTGTAAGTCTGTTGATATTCCGTAAACGCGGCTTTCCATTCGGCGCCGTTCCGACCCACTTGCTCCTCGAGTTGGGCTAACTGCTCGGCCTGTTGTCGGACAGCTTCATATTGACCCTCAAAACCCGTCGCGTCGTCGGTTAGCTGCTTGAGGCGTTCATAGCGGGGCTGTATGTCCTGGAAGATCGCCTGAATGTCTTTTAGGCTCCGCAGAGCGGCAATGGCGTCTTGCAGTTGGCTTTCCAGTCGAACGATTTCGTTTTCAAACGATTCCAGCTTCATTGATCTAGTCGCTTCTTCAGGGAGAGCATACGGCGGGGACGCTTGGATCTCTTATTACTCAGAGAAATGGCGAGCGCATTTAATTCGCGAAGTGGTCCTTTCAGGCAACCCAGGGCACGGACCTTAGCAATAGCGGATAGGACGCGATAAGCTGCCGAATCGCAACCCAAAAGCAGTTCCTGCGATTGAACCCAGGTGAGGAAATCGTTGGGCGCCAAACGAGAGCCAATACCGTTCAGCCAGCGCACCGCCTCTTCAGGGTCGATTTCAGCGCCAGTGCGATAGAATAGCCCTAACAGGATATCCTGCGTCACCCCTTGCTGATGTCCTTGTTGAAAGCCAGCGCGGAAGTAGCCGAGAGCCTGATTCTGACGGGCAGGGATGCGCCATGACAGTGCGCCCGCCAGATACAGTGCCGACAGCGAGGCGGGGTCACCTTCCAGATGGCGGGTGGCCCGGGCCAGCGTCCCCAATAACACGCCGCGGTCTTCTACCTGGCGAATAAAATCATGCAGCCTGGCTGGTTCTGGTTTTGCCGTCGCGAGCAAATCGTTTAGTCGCAAGAGCAGCTCTTCGAGATCGACGTTACCGACGGCATCGGTCGCTTGTGCCTGATCGAAATTCAGGTCGGGTACGCAGATATCGCAGAATTCGCAGCGATAATCAGGTGCAACAAGTTTGTCGTTGAAAAGATTGAGTAACGTCACTCGTCGGCAGGTACCCTCAGCCGCTCGCACATAATCCAACTCATTGCGCAGCATTTGCAGACGCATCGTGCGAACCCGCGCATATACCCGCCGCAACAGAGTACCGATAGCTTTCTTGAGCAGTGCCTCTTCCGTGCGGCAATGTTCTGCCGCCCATGGTGGGGAACCACATTGCGCAGCCAGTGCAGTTAAGACTTGCATGGGTTCGGCCACGTCATCGGAGTCTGGGCGACGGCTGCGCTCCAAGAAACGCATTACATGATCAAGCAAGCTTTGGGGCGACCAGTGCGTATTAAACTCCACCTCGAAGCGCCACTTATCTTTCCGTCCGAAATACTGAATAGTATAGTCTCGGACGATACCCAGTTGTTGGAGACGGTAGAGCGCCAATTGGTAGACGGTTTGCTTGGAGTCGATGTCAGGGGTATCCTTTACATCGTCACCGCTGCATCTTGGAGGAGTGAATCCGTCTTGGCTAGCCAGCGGTCTACCTTCCTTTAGCCAGTTATAGACGCCATAAGTTGTTTTGCAGTCCGCTTCAACTCCCGGATAGCTGTCCTGGATAAAGCGCGCCTGATGGCTAAAATCACAAAGCACTTTAAGATTGTAGGGATCTGGACACTTGCGGTATTTGAAGCTAAGTACCTCAAGTGAAATAACTGTAGATCTATATCAGGAATGAGAGAATTTGATTCTGTACTTCCCGCCAAATGAGCCGAGTATTTCTCTAAGCGCCTCGTCGAGAGATGCCATGTTGGCGTACGCACAATTCGGAATCC
>NZ_CAIKKU010000168.1 GCF_903828115.1 uncultured Thiodictyon sp.
CCCTCCCCCTCTGGGGGAGGGCCGGGGAGAGGGAACGGCCATGGCGCCCGCAACTTTCATCTTTCGGGGTGGCGCGGGCGCCATGGCCGTTAGCGGGCCGCAGCGCCCCGTCCGGCGCAAGCCTCGACCTCCGGTCGGTTGGGCGGGTGCAAAGGTTATCCGGAGTTCACCTAAAGACGCCCGATCAGGGCGGGACGGCCCACCCCAAAGGGGCCAGACAATCGCCCAGGGGCGCTGCGGGGAGGCGACGCGGCGATCGTGTCACGGCAAGCGCCGGGCGGACTTAGCAGCGGTCCGGCCCCCGAGGCGGCTTGCGTACGTCCCGGTAAGACGCCATGCTTTACCGCGACCCCAGTCGCGGGACCCAAACGACGAGATGGTCCTGGAGGCAGCGGTCAACGGTGGTGCCGAGCTGATCGCCACCTTCAACCTTGCCGACTACCTGCCGGCCGCGACCCGCTGCGGGACTGGGACGGTCCGGGAGTGAACCGCCGCGCCCTGGAGACGAGGTGCCCGAGGGACTGCCCAACCGGTAGCGAGCGCCCCCGATGATCAGCCAGGAACAGATCGATGCCGCCGTCCGCGTACTGGCACAGGTCGCCGACGCGCAGCGTATCCTGCTGTTCGGCTCCTATGCCCGCGGCGATGCGGGAGAAGACTCGGACCTCGACCTGCTGATCATCGAGCCGCAGGTCGCCGATCGCGCGGCGGAAATGGTCCGGTTGCGGCGCGCGTTGCGGCCCTTGCGCATCCCGGTCGACGTGCTGGTCTATTCCGCGGACGAGGTGGCGCGTTGGGGCGGGCAGCCGGGTAGTGCCTTGTATTGGGCGTTGCGGGAAGGCAGACAGGTTTATGTCTGAACCCGTAGCTTGTGTGGCAGATGCCCAGCAGGAGCAAGAGCGGCGAAACCGCCTTCGGCGTTCCGCCTACGTACCGGAACCTATCGCTACGGCGCGGCGCAAACGGCGCTGGTGACACCGCTCCAGCAGTGTCACCCAGGGGTTGGCCGCTGCGCGGCCGGAACCGTCCGGCACCTGTCGCAGTCGCGATCCGGTACGTCGGCCTCACGGCGCAAAGCGCTTGAAACAGGCGTGAAACCGCTGGAGCGGTATCACGAGGGTCCGAAGCGCGATTATCCGCACTCTGGATGGCGGCGACGATGCCTTCCGGTTGCGCAGGGCAAAGTACGGCTTTTGAGGGGAAACACATGGACTGGACCGAGGTCTTGCAACGCATTCAATCCGGTGAGGACGAGCGCACCGAACTCGGCCGCTTCCGCTCTTGGAGCGAGAAGGACTGGCTGGAGTCCGTCTGCGCCCTGGCGAACACCGAGGGCGGCCTGGTGGTCTTGGGCGTCGCCAACGACGGACGCATCGACGGGGTGCCGATGGACGCCGAGGAGGTCCAGGAGCGGCTGACCAACGCCATTCACAATGGTCTCAACGCCCCGGTCCAGGCACGGCTCGGCCGCCGACAGGACGCGCAGGGCTGGGTCCATTGGATCGAGGTCGGACGGATGCGTGGGCCTGAGCCCCTGCGCCACCGCGGCCGGGTGCTGGTGCGGCGGGGCCGCGGCAATGACGAGCCGACGGGATCAGAGTTGCAGGAGTTGTACAACACCTACGGTCTGGTCTTCACCGAGGAGCGCGTGGTGCCCGGCACCAGTGCGGACGCCATCGCGCCGCAGGCCTTTCGCGACTACATGCAGCGCAAGGGCGTGGACCTGGACGCCGAGCCGGGGATGGCGCTGGAGATCGACCTCTACAATCGCGAGGTGCTGGGGCGCGACTTCGACGGCGCACTGCGGGCGACCCTGTTTGGGCTCTTGTGTTTCGGCAAGGACCCCCAGGGGTATCCGCCGACGCGCAATCTGTGGGTGGATCTGGTCGCCTATGCCGGGACCGAGCGCGGCGCCGCGGTGCTGCTGGCCGGGGAGGCGCGCGGCCGGCTCGACGAGCAGGTGCAGCGCGCCGAGGGCTGGTTGCGCGCGCTCGGGCACGGCGAGCGCTATGTCGGGATCGAGCGCACGGAGCAGTGGCCGGTGCCGCTGGCGGCCTTTCGCGAATGCGTGGTCAACGCGGTCGCGCATCGGGACTACAGTATCCTGGGCTCCCGGGTCCTGGTCGAGGTCTTCGATGACCGGGTGGTGGTAACGAGCCCGGGCGCCCTGCCCAATCACAAGCGCCCGGAGTCGGTCCTGGCCGGCGGTACGCCGCGTTCACGCAACGAAGCCATCGCCAACGTGCTGTGGGACCTGCGCCTGATGGAACAGCGCGGCAGCGGCTACCCGCGCATGATCCGCGCGATGCGCGCCTTCAACGGCACCGTGCCGCAACTGGAACACGACAAGGATGAGCGCTGGGTGAGGGTGACGCTGCGGCGGACGGCGGCCGCAACTCCCTCATCCTAGAGTCCTGCAAGTGCTCACGCCAAGGCGCCAAGCTCGCCAGGGAATTTCAAGGCGTTGTTGAAGTGATTTGGCTCACCCATCGGGCAATCCGGCTGCTGCGCAAATCCCTTTATTTCTTCTTGGCGTCTTGGCGGCTTGGCGTGAGCAATTGCCGGATTTGGGTTCTTGGGATTGCGGGTGACGCGCCCGACTGGTGCCTGCCGCGCGGGTGCGATCAGCCCTGATGTGGTGACCGAGATCCCGGGTACGCTGTCGTTGTCGTTGTCGTTGTCGTTGTCGTTGTCGTAATCGAATAATCCGACCACGATTACGAC
>NZ_CAIKKU010000169.1 GCF_903828115.1 uncultured Thiodictyon sp.
GACTGCGGCGGCGAGGTTTCCCTGATCGCGACGGGCGGCGACCGCGACCCGATCATGCACCACAAGTTCTGTGTCATCGACCGCGCGACCGTCATCATCGGGTCCTACAACTGGACCAGGCGGGCGCAGGCCAACGACGAGAGCATCACCGTCATCGCCGCCGGTGACGACGACCTTGAGACCGGCATCGCCGCCGACTACCTCAACGCCTTCGACGCCCTCCTGGCCAAACACGGTCAAAGCACCCCGGCCATCGACCAGGCCCAACTGCGCCGTCGTCTGGAGATCGTCCGCAACCTCCTGTTGCTCGACGAGTGGGACAGCCTCACCCCGCAACTCGACAAGCTCCGCCCCGCGGGTGCCGCGGCCCGTCTCGAACCCCTGTTCACTGCCCTGCAAGGCCGCGACACCGCCACGGCACTGACCTGGATCGACGATTACCTCCAGCGCGCCACGGCCCTGACCATCGCCACAGACCAGGAAATCGCCGATCTGCGCCTAACCCTGCGCGGCCTGGAATATCAGGTCACCGCCCTGTCCGACGACAAGGCCGAGATCGAGCGGTTGATTCATGCCTTTTCGCTCCGCACCAGTCACGAGATCGGCGACCTGATCACCCGCTACCTGGAGCTACGCGCCGACAAGCTCCGCCGCCAGGCCGCGGTCGAGCGGGAGACCGCGGCGGAGGCCGACAGCGCCCGCGCCGACTACGAGGACTACCGCGAGGCCAACGAGACCGCCCGCGACACCCCGGCGCCCCCGCAACTCCCGCCCGACGACCTCAAGGAACTCAAACGCCTCTATCGACAGGCCAGCCAGAAATGCCACCCGGACAAGGTGGACGCGGCCGACCGCGACCACGCCAACCGGCTCTTCGTCCAACTCCAGGCCGCCTATCGCAACAACGATCTGGGCGGCGTGCGCGCCATCCATGCCGCGGTGCGCGAGGGACACCTGTTCGTCGACCGCTCCCTGACCCTGACCGAGGCCGAGTCACTGGGTCACGCCATCACGGTACTGCGCCGCGACCTGGACCAGTTGGCCGCCCAGGTCCACCAACTGCACCGCGCCGACACCTACCGCACCCTCAAGGACCTGACCGACTGGGACGCCTACTTCACCGAACAGCGGGTTGCGCTGGAACAGGCCATCGAACAATTGGAAGCGGAGCTTGCCGAGCATGAGCGAGACGCCTGAATCCAACCCCGGCGCACTGGTTGTCAGTAGCCCCAAGGCGCTGGTCATTGCCAACCGGCAGTTGCGGATTGCCGGACAGACGCTTGCGCGGATCGAGCGGGAGCGGTATATCGAGTTCTTTGCGACGCATCCGCAGGCGTCGCGGGCCTTTGTTGAGGCGGTCTCACGGCATTATCCATGTTGCGAAGCGATGATCGATCCCTACGCCGACCTGTGGCAATGGGAGTCTCTTAGCAAGAGCCAAGTGCTGCCCTGGAGCGAAGCACTGATTGAGCGCTACGCGGATCGATGGGATTGGCACTCTCTCAGTCAGAACGCTTTACTGCCCTGGAGCGAAGTGCTGATTGAGCGCTACGTCGACTCGTGGGACTGGTCTTGCGTCAGTCGCAACATGGCTTTACGCTGGAACGATCTTCTCATAGACACCTTTTTTGAACGCTGGGACTGGGTGGAGCTCAGCGGCAACGAAGCGCTGCCCTGGAGTGATAGACTTATTGCTTCCTACTCCGAAATGTGGGATTGGGAGCAGTTAAGCGAAAACGAAAATCTTCCTTGGGCATGCGATCTTGTTGATCAGTATGCCGATTTGTGGACTTGGGGACTCTTAAGTAAGAATGGAGCTATACCCTGGACCGAAGCGTTTATTGAACGCCATGCGCATCGTTGGGATTGGAACTGTTTGAGCGAGAATATGGGTCTCCCCTGGGGCGAAGCGTTGATTCATCGTCACGAGGAGCGATGGAACTGGGCCAGACTCAGTTGCAATGAGGCATTGCCTTGGACAGAAGCGTGGCTAGAGCGCTACGTCGATCGCTGGGATTGGGGACTCTTGAGCGAGAACAGAGCCCTCCCGTGGAGCGAGGCCCTAGTTCGTCGCTACGAGGAGCGATGGGTCTGGTGGATTCGGCGCGATATGTTCTACTTACCGCTGGAAGGATGTGACCCTTTCTATATGCGGCGTTATCACGACCGCTGGTACGATTCGCTCAGCTCAAACGAAAGTTTGCCTTGGAGCGAAGAATTTATCGAGTGTTACGCGCATAATTTGGATTGGAAGGTTTTGAGCAAGACTCAGGGATTGCCTTGGAGTGACAGGCTGATCGCGCGTTATGCCGAGTCCTGGGATTGGCAGTGGCTGAGCCGAAACTGCGCATTGCCTTGGAGCGACTCGCTTCTCGACCGTTACGCGGACAGATGGGACTGGCGCAGCCTCAGCGCTAATGCAGCCCTTCCGTGGAACGAAGCGTTGCTGGAGCGGTACGCCGATCGGTGGTATTGGGACGGCATTGCACTCAACGCTTTGCCCAAGATTCTCGCTCGTTGGCCCGAGGCTTCCATCCGCGCGGTAATGGATCGAATAGTTTCCAGGGAAGGGAGATCGCCAATGCGGGAAATCGACAGGAAGGCCAAGGAACTACTGAACCGCGCCAAGGAGCGGAGCAAGGCCCGCCTGTCCGCCCAGCAGAATCCTTCGGACTCACCGGCGAAAGAGAAGCAGAGCAATACAGGGATGTCTATAACCCGACCTCGGAGCGCTTCAATGAGTCCACAACAGGTAATGCTGCTAAATCGCTTGGTGAGACCGAGACTCAAGATATTTGGCCCGCTACCGCCGAACGAATCCTGGAAGACGCCGATTCTCGAAGAACTGGAGCAACTGCAAGAGCTGGCGGTGGAGAGCGACGGGAAGGAAGCGGGATCGCGGTGGGACGACGTAATCTCGCTGGTACGGGAGTGGCGAACGGATCGGGACGCGCTGATTCGGGCGCTGGAAGGATGAGCCAAGACGTAATATGCTCAGATCAACGAAGAGGTTGCAGGATATGGGTTACCAGAATCGACGGGTGCAAAGTCCTCGGCGTCGACCTGTACCAGACGGACAACTGGCCTTTGCTTTTGACGCCGCCGCCGCCACCGTACCGGAATGGCACGCCCTCGCTCGCGCCCAACTCGCCGACAACTTCTGCATCGGTTGTCGTGCCGTTCCGTCGGCGAACTGCGCTGAGGATTGACCCACGCGCACTAGCAGGTCCCACAGGACACTGACAACACACGACTCGGTTACCCCGGCCCTTGGGCGTGGGCGTACTGGTGGGACAGTGAGCGGGTCATGGGACGTTGCCAGGGCGGCGCCTTGGACCATGACATGTGGGTCAACGCTAGGCCGTCACGGTGCGCCCCTGGGGCCGCTCAATGCCGGCGGGCGCATGGTCATTGCGCCCGAGCAGTCTCTAGGTTCTCGCCGAACCGTCCTCCAACAACAATCTGCAAGTCCACCAGCAGGATCTCTTGGAACATGGCGTTAGATCAAGAATCAGAACATCTATGCTTGCGCTAGTCTTGTGGTATGCTTGCGTTTGCAAGCATAGTACAGGAGCCCGCAAGCATGACCGAGAAAAGCCCGAACTCTGCCGGTGGCATCGCACGCGCCGAGAAATTGTCTCCCGAAGAACGGTCGCAGATCGCCCAGACGGCTGCGGCGGCCCGTTGGGGTATCCCAAGAGCCACACACCGCGGGGAGATCGTGATCGGGGATACCCGAATCCCTTGCGCCGTTCTTGATAACGGGAGACGGGTCTTGACGGAGAACGGCATCACCAACGCTCTGCTTGGATCGCGCAGCGGGGCATCGAAAAGGCTGAAAAAATCGCAACTTGAAGCAGGTGCCCCTGTTCCCCTGTTTTTGGCGCCAGACAGGCTTAAGCCATTCATTTCTCAAGAAGTTATGGATGGGCCCCTCGCGCCGGTTCAGTACCTTGACGGGACAAGAACGGTCACCGGGTATGATGCAACGGTTCTTCCTGCTGCCTGCGAAATCTGGCTTCGAGCGAGAGACGCGGGGGCCTTGCAGGCGCAGCAGATAGAAAAGGCGCAGCAAGCTGACATACTGATGCGCGGCTTGGCCCATGTTGGCGTCGTCGCGTTGGTCGACGAAGCTACCGGATACCAAGAGGTTCGCGACCGGATGGCGCTCCAGGCGATCCTGGATAAATTCTTGCGCACCGAGTTCGCTGCCTGGGCTAAGCGTTTCCCTGACGAGTTCTACAAAGAGATGTTCCGCCTGAAAGGCTGGGGTTACAACCCGCTGTCTGTTGCACGTCCTGGCGTAGTCGGTCGATATACAACGGATGTTGTGTATGAGCGTCTCGCTCCGGGGATCGTGGAAGAATTGGAAAGGATCAACCCGAAGAATGACCGCGGTAATCGGCGTACTAAGCACCACCAATGGCTCTCAGAAGATATCGGGCACCCCGCCTTGGCGCAGCATATTCATGCGGTCATCGGATTTATGCGCGCGTCCGCATGCTGGGATGACTTCATCCGCCTGTTGGATCGCGCATTTCCGAAGAAGGGCCATACAATACCTATGCTGCTTGAATGAAGATTGCTCTAACATTCCGTCTTAAGAGACTGAAGTTTTAAGCTTTTCCAGGGGGGTGCCAGAGGGGCGGGGGTTAGCGCTGGAGGGCTTTTCCGGGGGGGGTTGCCCAAATCCGGCCAAACCCTGCCAAAACTCCCGGCCCCAAGTGCTTGGCCCTGGACAGCTTTCGGAACCCGGAAAAGAGGTGGTTAGCGTATGAATATTTTCCCACACCTACATCCCTGTCACATGCGGGTAGAAGACTTTGCCGCAGTAAGTACCTCAAGTGAAATAACTGTAGATCTATATCAGCAGTGAGAGAATTGGATTCTGTACTTTCCGCCAAATGAGCCGATTATTTCTGTAAGCGCCTCGTCGAGAGATGCCATGTTGGCGTATGCCCAGTTCGGAATCC
>NZ_CAIKKU010000170.1 GCF_903828115.1 uncultured Thiodictyon sp.
CGGCGGAGCGGGATCCGGTGGACTGCGCTAGCGCTTGTCCACCCTACGGCCGTAACCATGATCAAGGCCCAAAGACCCGTCTCACCGGGGCCGGTCGCCATAAAGGACGCGGTTGTGTTCGCGGCCTGTGGGTTCGCCGCCGCCGTGGGCGATGCCGGTAATGGCGGCGAGTGGGTCCTCGTCGTCTGGATCGGGGGTCGCCAGGTACTCCGTCACCAGGCGCCGGATCAGCGCGGACGCACTGATTCCAAGCCGCCGGGCCTCCTCCCCTAACCTGCGGTGCTGCTCCGAGTCGAGCGAGATTTGTGTTCGATACATCGGGGGTCGCTCCGAGACGATGGTGGAGCCAACCCTACATCGCCGGTTGGGATGATGCAAACCCAAGCTTTCCTTGTAAATCGAAAGCGAGGCTTTAAGATTGCAAGGATGTTCCCGCGCCACGCACTCCAGACCGTCGAGCAGGCCCTCGCCCGCCAGGCCGCGGTCGCCCTGATCGGGCCGCGTCAGGTCGGCAAGACCACGCTGGCCCTGACCATCGCCGAGCAGACGGGGGCGCTTTACCTGGACTTGGAACTACCCCAGGAGCGGGCCAAACTCGCCGATCCGGCGCTCTTTCTGTCCGCCTACGAGGACCGGCTGCTCATCCTCGACGAGATCCACCGGGTCCCGGAACTGTTCCAGACCCTGCGCGGGCTCATCGATCAGGGCCGGCGGCGGGGGCGGCGCACCGGCCGCTTCCTGGTGCTGGGCTCGGCTTCCATGGATCTCTTGCGGCAATCGGGTGAGAGCCTGGCCGGACGTATCGAATATGTCGACCTGGCCCCGCTCAACTGCCTGGAGGCCGCCCCGGATCCTGCCGCGGTGAATCGGCTGTGGCTGCGTGGGGGCTTTCCGGACAGCCTGCTGGCCGCGTCCGATGCTGACAGCCTGGTCTGGCGTCAGAACTTTATCCGCACCTACCTGGAGCGCGACGTGCCGCAGTTCGGTCCCCGGATACCGGCCGCGACCCTGGGTCGGCTCTGGACCATGCTCGCCCATAATCAGGGCACCCTGCTCAACGCGGCGCGCCTGGCCGCGGGGCTCGGGGTCAGCTCACCAACGGTGGCGACCTACATCGACTTGTTGGTGGACCTGCTTCTGGTGCGCCGTCTGTTGCCATTTTGCGCCAATACCGGCAAGCGCCTGGTGAAGTCACCCAAGGTCTATGTCCGCGATTCCGGGTTGGTCCAGGCCCTGCTCGGTATCCCTGACCACAACGCATTGGCGGGCCACCCGGTGGTCGGGGCGAGTTGGGAGGGGTTGATACAGTCGCTTAAAAACCTACTCATTTCTTATTAACCATCAAAGCTCTAGCAGAACTTGAGGCGAAATCGTTGTATAGTTTGGTTATCCAAGATCGTGGATTTACCACACCTTGGGTCCGCCGCGAGTTCCGCGGTGGCAGCCTGTGGAGAGGTTCGTGAGACCTGGGGGAGCATGGCGTCGGTTCATCACCGTAAAGCTCCCCACCGTGGGAGCTAACGGCGAAAACCAAGC
>NZ_CAIKKU010000171.1 GCF_903828115.1 uncultured Thiodictyon sp.
CTTCGAGGTCGGCGACGGCGGTGAAGTCGAGCAGCGCCTCACCCAGGTCTTCGCTTCGCTCCAGCGGCAAGTCGGCGATGCGCTCGGCGATCTCCGCAGCCAGTACGCCGAAGCGGCGCCGCAGCAGTTTTTGCACCAGCGCCGAGGCTTCTGCGCGGCGGCCTTCCTCATGGCCCTCCAGGTGACCCCGTTGGTATCCGATGCGCTCGACAGATGTAACGTAAGGCATGGTCTTGTTGCACTCCAGGGTAGTGATTTCCTGCCAGAGCTTGGTTTCCAACGCGGCGGGCAGGCGCATCATCCAGTCGATGACGGCGAAGAGGTCGATGATCCGCTGGCGGTCCCAGTCCCGTTCATAAAGCAGCCGGGCGAGGCGCCATTTTGCCGCATACCGGCGCTCGGCGTCGCCCCGGGTCTGGCGGGTGAGCAGATGCGCGGCAGTGACCAGGGCAAAGGGGTTGGGGTCTGCCAACAGGCCTTCCAGGCGGGGCGCGTAATCGAGGAGTTTGACCAGCGGGTACTCCAGGACGTGCCGACAGCCGAACAAGTCCCAGCCGAAGGCGCCCGGACGCCAGTTGGGACTGTCGTCCGCGAGCACGGCGAGGCTCGCGACAGGGCGGTCGTAGCGCTCGAAGAGCCGGCAGTTGTAGGTGAACATCCGCTTGGGGAAGGCGCTGTCGTGGCCGCCCTGGATTTCGATGTGGATGTAGACCCAGTCCTCTGCGCCGTCCAGGCGGTGGACACAAACCAACTTGTCGACGAAGCGCTTGCCCAACTCGGCGTCCTGGACGACCTGGGCCAGTTCTTTGTCCAGGAACTGGTAACCACGGCTCCAGTCGATTTCAACATAGGCGTCCGGAAAGTAGAAGGACAGGAACTCCGGGAAGTGGTGCTCCAGGGCGTTCTTCCAGGGGGTGTCGTTGTCGGTCGCGGGGGTGGGCTGGTCGGGGCGCTCGGCCATGGTTGAATCTCGGGTTCGGGAGGATCAGCGGTGCCGCGAATACCAGGCGCGATCACGCGACTTTGCGAACATGGGTGATCTCGCTCGCATCGACCGCTCGCACTTCACCATCAGCCTCGCCACCGGCGGCGGCTACCCCACTGTGGCACGACTGACCCAGGCCGCTAGACCTGGCGGGGCACCGACTCAGTGCCGACGCAGCCACGCATCCAGGTCAACGAGGGAGTTGAAGTCCAATAGGTCTTCGCCAAGTGCCTCGACTCGCTCCAGCGGCAGGGCCACGATTTGATCCTCGGTTTCCTGAGCAAGCGGGCCGAATCGGCGCCGGAGTTGCCTTTGCACCAGGGCACCGGCCTCCTCTTGACGACCCCGCTGGTACCCGATCCGTTCGACAGAGGTGACGTAAGGCATACGCTTGTTGCACTCCAGGGTAGTAAGTTCCTGCCAGAGTTTGTTTTCCAGCTCGGGAGGCAGGCGCGGAACCCTAACCAAGACCCCGTGCGCGCTGCGAGGAACCATCCCTGGCACTGGATTCCGGCATCCTGCCGGAATGACACGGGGGTGGGGTGCCGGC
>NZ_CAIKKU010000172.1 GCF_903828115.1 uncultured Thiodictyon sp.
ACTTGGTTTCATGACCCACCTCGAATAAGTTTTTTAACTCGGTTGGAAATGATAGACAATCAGACGAGAGGAAAGTTCAAAAAGTTTTAATAATTTTTTTGTCCGGATGCTACATTAGGTTGCTATAAAATGGGTAATACGAAGCCCGTGCTTGAGAATTATTTGCGCAAGGAAGTTGTGATTCTCAAAAAAAAAGAAAAAGACGGTCGCGGCTACTTCCCCAAGAGCATCTGACGTAATCCGAAGCTTAAGCAAATAAATTGTAGGTTGTAAAAGTGCGCAATCAAAGGAAACGTATTCCGGATTTACTCGATAAAAAACCTGCGCCTCTTCTTTGAGTGAAAGCGCGTACTTCTCCATAATCCGAACCGTTGTCCCTGGGTGTGTATCTATAATATCGCTGTCCAAGCCTGTCAACCCTAGATTGTAATCAGTATGACATATTATGTTCGGAGGTTCTTTGATACCATTTTGTTCGAGCCTCGGCGCCGTCATCTCCAATATGTCCCGATAGTCAAAACCAGCGCTTGGATACCAAAGAATCTTCTCTTCTTTCAAATCACCAAATAGCTCATCAAGCGCATCCTTAGCTTCTGGGGTATCGCCCTCAAGAATGTCTTGAAGCTTCATTGTTAAAGGCTCATTCCAGTTCACGCGGTCGCGCGCCTCCAACTCCTCGCTGCGCTTCCGCTCGTCATCGAGTTGTCTTAAATACTCATTTAAGTACTCATCATCAGCATTACCAACACCTATTGCCATAATAGCTCCGGAATATGATTCTTTGTTGCCAGGGGGTAGGGGTTCAGAGGATAACGTGGTTAAATTGCGATGACAAATTGCTGCGCAAGAGTCGCGCTAGCGCTCAGCTCCAGTGTCAGCTGGTGCCTCTCCTGGGCATCATAGCGGAGATTCTCAAATCTCACCCACCCCCTGGGATCTGCAGGATTGGCAGCGGGACTAAGACGCATCCAAGTATGTATCCGTCAGGCCATGTAGTACCGATCCGGTTAGCCCAATTATTGCCGAATGCCGTTTTAGCGCTGCCTAGATCAAGGTGTTGAATAGCGGGGTCTATATGAGGAACCGCAAGCCATGCCTGCGTGTAGCCCTGCTGCCCTGGAATCTCCAGAAGCCGTGTATAACCAATGATTTGATATAGATCCGTAACCGGAATCCGGCCCTGATTACGCCGTGGGTCCAGGCGCTTATACTTTGCATCCACGACGGCGTGCGGATCCGTCAACACGAAGTCCGGCGTGAACTCGACTCTCTTGCCACAAATTGTTCGAGGGCTTGTCTTTTGGGAAATTGGGTGGCAATTGGCGGCAGCCAGGCACACACCGACCCATCCCTCGAACAGCCGATTCGCGTCGAGAAAGAACGGTAGTGTCCGATGCCCTTCTTCGGCTGCCTGCCCGCTTGCGGCGATGTGGAGACGGGTCAACACCAGACGCGCATAGGCCAATGGCGTTGCATAAGCGGCCATTAAGCCATTCTTCCGAGCGGAGACCCAGTCTCTGGGGTTGACCCGGTACTCGGGCACGCCAGCCAGGCCGGTCCGTGAAATAGCAGACCAACTATGCAATAGAGCGGCGAGAGAGCCAGGTAGCGCCTGCCGCGTCAACCAGTTCGTAGTCGCTTGAAGCGCGGCCTTAAGGATGCGATTCTCCAACGTGTCCAGGTTGAACACCGTGAACTCGCATACCATGCGATCAGCGCGGGCATGGACTAGATTCTGACGTATCTGCTCAGCGATCAGCACCCGTCCCCGAACCTTACCAACCAAGTTTGTTCTGATCTGCATGAATCCCTGTCGGAGTGAGCGTTGGACGAATCGTGACAATGCATGAAGATAGGCGATGACTTCAAGCAACGTGAGATCCGGGAGGTCTACGCCATCAATGGGATCCTGCTCGACGTCACAACCAAAAAGATGATCCAGGTGTGTGCCGGTGTGCTCTTGAGGCGCTGCCAAGACGGCGGCGAACATCCCCGCCAAGTCCATCCGTTCGACCTTGGGCAAAATAATTAGTGGGGCAGCATCCGCTTCATTCCCCAACCGAACCGCCCCGATAAAATGGGAGGCATGAATTGATCGTCGCGACCAATGCAAGCCCAGTGTCCGGGGATTGTCGGCGGCATCGCCCCCTTCATCGTCGACCGCCTCATTCCAGATGTGGTCCTGCCCCCAGTGGGTGAAAGTGGCGAGGTCAACATCACCGTTGATCGCTTGAACACGGGGCACGACGCGCTCCCACTCTTTAAGGTAATGTCCATGCGCGTTCTGACCGCACAGTGTTTCCGGAGAAACCCACCAGCTCATTTAGTGCTCCTGGGGAGTAATTTCAGGCACAGCGGCAGTCGGCTACAATCCGGGACACAGCGCGTTCCGCAGCTGCTCCACCACTTCGCCAGGAGGAAGCGACTGAGTCAGAACTATTCCATAACCAATATTTTCAACATTAACGACCAACTGTTCCGCGCTGCCGGCTAGAACACCATCCTTAACATATTCGCGCAACAATGGCAAAACCTGATATACGAATCTATAAATCAATTGCTTACATGCCTCGGCGACGTCAAGATTCTCGTCTACCAGAAAATAGGTATGTCCCGGCTGAACGTCGTCGCGATGGAACTCGCGCGACAGCCTGGAGTTGTCTGCAAACAGACCTGCCACCGCGTCAAATAATGCGCGTGCCGACACCCCGACTTGCGGATATTGGCGATAGTGCCGCGTTAGCACCTCAGGGTCCGGCAGCATCGGAACGAAAGCAAACCGTCGACGCACCGCATAGTCGATATGCCCGATGGACCGATCCGCGGTGTTCATGGTACCGATAACATACAGGTTCGGCGGTACCGACAGGTTATACCCGTTCCCGTTCACGCTATACGGGGTACGGATCGATTGACCTCGGTATTCCAGCGCGTAAATCAACTCACCGAGGACGGCGGCAAGATTGGCACGATTTATCTCGTCGATGACAAGTACGAACTTCTTCTGCGCGTTCTCGGGCGCGCTCGCCCTCATGCACATTTCGCTAAATACGCGATGAACAGTGTCATAGCGAATGACAGGTGGTTGGACGCCCTGACCACCGCCGCCTTCAGTGCTCACTTGGATGCCCCGCACGAAGTCTTCATAATTATAGGCTGGATGAAACTGAACCAAGTCCCAGGTGTCGCCCTTGAGCGCATGAAATTCACCATACTGTGGATGATCCCTAACAACGGCGGCATCAGGGGTAAAACCGCAGAGATGAGCCGTCAGCTTGGCAGCAGCGAATGTCTTACTCGTTCCAGGTGGCCCCTGCAGCACAACCTGGCGAAAGAAATTAGTCGCCTGGACGAGTGATTCAATAGTTGCCATAGCTATATTTCTCAGCTTGTGCTCACATTGGGTACGAAAATCATCATCGACGCAGAAGAGGACCTGTTGATGAATGCCGCAATTCGGGCCGACATGAACTGCAACACCTACGACGCGCACACCATGCGGCACAACATGATGCCATTGCACGACGTCAACACGCTGCGCCCATCCTTCACCATGACCTCCACCAAAGCCATTAGCCAGCCGCAAGTCGTCGTAAAAAAATGGTGCATCCTCATAGTATACGATCCCATCCTCGAACAGATGATCGTGATTTGCTGTAGTGCGATGCACCGTATCGTGATTGTCTGCTGGAAGCCGAGGTAACGAGACCTCGCCGATGGCGTATATGGTAAATGGTTTGCCGATTGCAGCAATCACGGTATCGCCTTGAGCTATCTGGGGAAACCGGCCCCAATGTTGCGTAACCTGCCCCTGTTCTTGTTCTCCATACGCCATCTGCATCAGGCATAGATCATTAGCTAATGCGTATTGCCGCCTTTCTTCGTCATACAATTTCCAAACCCAGTTCATCTCTCCTCCTTATCTCATTATTAAGGCTACTGAAAAGCGCGTAGGGAGGATAAGCGCAGTGCATCCACCAAGCCACGGGGAGCGACGCAGCATCGCACCCGTCCAAAGGCATTGTGCCGCGCACCTTATCCACTCTCGGGACCGATCAAGCATGAGGCAACAAGAACCCTGCCTGAACAAAATGCTGGTCGAAGGCGATGGCGGTCGATAGCGCCATTCGGCGCATGACGACAAAGGAGACACAATCGACCACGCAATGACGTATCCCGCATCGATGAAGACGGACTCAGGCATCCTGTTCGCCGATGGTCGAAGTATCGTGATGAGTGGAAAGGTCGGCCGCCCCCTGGATGCGGATCCGGCGCAGTCGCGCGAAAATGGTTTCGCCCTCGCCGGCGTCGACCCAGGACAAACCAAGGCTCAAGATGCGCGGCAAGCGCCCCTCGCGGGGTCGCAAATCCGCGGCAGGATCGTCGGGAATTTGCAGGGTAAGTTGCATCGCGTTCCGCTCAGTCGAAGAGATTGATCATTGGCGGTTCCTCGAGTCCAGTATTCTCCCCTCCCCGGACCCGCGTCAAGTCGCGTGCAATCAGGTCGGGGACGCTAAGGTTAAGGGCGCTGGGCGGCGCGGCGGCTTGACGGTCGGGCTGACGACCGACCGGACCGGCTGAAGCCTCGACCTCCGGGGCCTTGCCCATCGTCCGAGGCGCACAGCGCCTGACACAGGCGTGCCACCGTCGGAGCGCTGGCACGAGAACGGGGAGGCTATGCCGCTTCCCGCCCATCCACCTGCTTCAATCGACACTCGGCCGCCAGCCGCCGCAGGAATTGCTCGGGCGTCACGACCTCCCCGAGCAGGATGCGCTGACGGCAGACATTGGCGAAGTCACCCGCCGTCAATCCCTGGAGCGTCTCCAGATAGCGCGCCAGCTCGGGCGCGACCGACTCGGTGGTATCGTCCAGGTCCTCCCGCGCGAAGAGGGCAAGCCGTTGCGCCGGGTTCAGCGCCCGAAAATGCAGCTTGAAATCGAACCGCCGCAGGGCCGCCGCATCGATCCCCGCCATCAGGTTGGTGGCGGCAATGAAGATGCCGGGGTAGCGCTCCATCTGCTGCAACAGCTCATTGACCTGGGTACGCTCCCAACCGTGCCGGGCGGCCCGCCGATCGCTGAGGAAGCTGTCGACCTCGTCGAGCAATAGGACCGAGTGCGCCGGGTCGCACTCGCGAAACAACCGCGCCAGGTTCTGCTCGGTTTCCCCGACATAGGGCGAGATCAGGTCCGACGCCTGACGCGCCACCAGTTCGCGGTCCAGGGCCTCGGCCAGGACCTCGGCAAAGGCGGTCTTGCCGGTCCCGGGCGGACCGTAGAAGCACAGGCTGCCGCGGCCCTGCTCGGCCAGTGCGCGGGCGATGGCGCTCGGGCTGATCCCGCCGGCCAGGTTGAGAAAGGCCACGTCGAAGCGGGTCGCCGGGGTGCG
>NZ_CAIKKU010000173.1 GCF_903828115.1 uncultured Thiodictyon sp.
CAACCCGTAGGGTCCGCTGTGCGGACCAGCGACCGTGCGGTGGGCGCGGCGGAGGATGATGACCAAGGCCCCCCGCGCACGCGAGCCTTAAGCCTGCGCCGCGCGCCGCGCGGCCAGTGCGATGAAGATCGACGCCCAGCCGTTCATAACGAAGAACAGGACCGTGATCAGGGTAAGCGAACGGGGCGGCGGCTTGGTGCCGGCCCCCCAACCAACGTTCGGCGCCCTTAAATGGTGGTGGCGCCGCGGCAGATCAATGCTCCGCGTTGGTTCGCTGCCCTTGTTCCTGGTGCAGCGGATAACCATATTGCCTCCGTACCAAACCAAGCTGATGATGCCATGAGGTCTTTCCTGCCCCGCGTCCTGTCGGCGCTGCTGGCGCCCGCCCTGTTGCTCGGGCTGGCGATGGTCACGGCCGCGCCGGCACCGCCGCCGCGCGCGGCCCTGTCCGTCCCCGACAAACCGGGGCTCTACCAGCGGGTGCTGACCCGGCCGGCGGCGCGCCTGCTCGCCGCCCCGGGGGGGGCCGTCCTGCCGGGGCCGCCGTTGCCGCCCCTGTCGGTCCTCTACGTCTTCGGGCGGCAGGGCGCCCAGGGCCAGGACTGGGTGGAGGTCGGCGCCGCCGCGGCGGGCCCGGCCCAGGGGTGGATCGAGGCGGGGCAGGTGATCGATTGGCACCAGACGCTCACGCTGGCCTTTACGCGGACCTCCAGGCGTGATCCGGCCCTGTTCTTTCGCGATCACGACCGGCTCGCCGGTCTGCTGGAGGCCGCGGACCTGGGGCCGGGCGTCGCGCGCCTGCGTGCCGCGCTCAAGTCCGCCCCGCTGCCCGCGGACTTCCCGGTCATCGCCAAGGAGCCGGATACCTATATCGACCCCAACCGGCAGTTCTATCTGCTGCCCATCCTCTCCTTCGAGTCGGTCTATCTGGCGAGTGGCCACGAGACCATGCTGCTGAAGGTGGCCGCCGTCACCCTCCAGGCGGGCGAGCAGGGGCTGTCGGCACCGGGCGCGGGCGAGGCCGGGTCTGCGCCTAAGCCCGGGCCGCAGGACGCGGCCCGCCCGAACCCGGGGCCGGCGGCGAACCGCCCGGTCGGCTACCGGGCCGGCGTGGTCTTCGTGATCGACACCAGCATCTCCATGGGGCCCTACATCGAACGCACGCGCGCCGCGGTGCGCCGCATCTATGACCGGCTCCGGGGCTCTCCCCTGGGCGCGCGCCTGAGCTTCGGTCTGGTCGCCTTTCGCAGCAATGTGGATGCGGCCCCCGGGCTCGACTATGTCAGCCGGGTCGTGGCGACCCTGGAGGACGGTCGCGACCCCGCGACCTTCCAGGCCAAGGTGGCGGGGGTGGAGGAGGCAAAGGTCTCCAGCAAGGGCTTCGACGAGGACGCCTTCGCCGGCGTCCAGGACGCCCTGGAGCGGATCGACTGGACCGGTTTCGACGCCCGCTACATCGTCCTGATCACGGATGCCGGCGCCCTGGACGCCAAGAATCCACTGGGACGCACCGGGCTCTCCGCCGCGCGCCTGCGCCTCATGGCCCAGGAGAAGGACCAGTCCGGCGGCGGCAAGGTCGCCATCGCCGTGCTGCACCTGCTCACCCGGGCGGGCCTGGAAAACCACGACAAGGCGGCCCGGCAGTATCGTGAGTTGAGCCGTTGGGGGGACGCGGGCGACCTCTACTTCCCCGTGGCGGGCGGCGCCGTGGACGCCTTCGGCACTCAGGTGGACACCCTGGGCGACGCCCTGCTGCGCCAGTTGGAGAGCGCCGCCGCCGACCGCCCGATCGAGGTGCCGGAGGGTCCCAAGGCCGACCCGGTGGCACGCAAGACCGCGCTCGTGGGCCGCGCCATGCAACTCGCCTATCTGGGCCGGGAGACCGGCAGCCGGGCGCCGCGGCTGATCGAGGCCTGGGTCGCTGATCGGGACCTCCTGGACCCCTCCCAGAAGACCCTGGAGGTCCGGGTGATGATCAGCAAGAATCAGTTGAGCAACCTGCAGGAGACCCTGCAGGCGATCTTTGCCGCCGGCGAGCGCACCCAGTTGAGTACCAAGGACTTCTTCGACCAGTTACGGGGGGCGGCGGCGGCCCTGGCGCGCGACCCGGACCAGGTCGGTCCGCTGCAGGTCAAGCGCCTGGGGGACCTGGGCCTGGTGGGGGCCTGGCTGGACGGCCTGCCCTATACCAGCCAGGTCATGAACCTCACCCAGGAGCGCTGGGTCGCGCGCTCCTATGCCGAGCAGCAGGAGGTGCTGGACGTGATCGAGGAGAAGATCGCCCTGTACCGCAAGATCCACGACGACACCGACCGCTGGATCAGCCTGAACCCGCGCGCCCCACCCGGGGAATCGGTCACCACGGTCCCCCTGGATGCGCTGCCCTGATGGCGGCCTCAGCGCCCGTCTATCTGTGCCGGGACCTGGTGAAGCGCCGCGTGGGCGGCGGGACCGCCTTTGAGTTGCGGGTGCCGGAGTTGCGCATCGCCCCGGGGGAGGTGGTGGTGCTGCGCGGGGCGAGCGGCTGCGGCAAGAGCACGCTCCTGGATCTGCTGGCCCTGGCCCTGCGGCCGGATGAGGCCCAGTGCTTCAGCTTCCGCCCCGAGCATCGCGGCGCGTCCGACCTGTGGCGCCTGTGGCAGCGCGACGACCTGGACGGCCTGGCGCAACTGCGCGGGACCCACATCGGCTATGTGTTGCAGACCGGGGGGCTCCTGTCCTTCCTGACCGCCCGGGAGAACATCGCCCTGTCCTGCCGGCTCCTGGGCCGGGACCCGCACGGCGGGGTCGAGCGGCTGGCGGAGCGGCTCGACATCAGTGCCCAACTCGACAAGCACCCGGGCCAACTCTCGGTCGGGGAGCGCCAGCGGGTCGCCATCGCCCGGGCCCTGGCCCACTGCCCCGGCGTGGTGCTGGCGGACGAGCCGACGGCCTCCGTCGACCCCTTGAACGCCGCCCGGATCACCGCGCTGTTCCTGGACCTGGTGCGTCAATCCGGGGCCTGTGCGGTCATCGCGAGCCACGACTGGCAGCCCGCGGCGACCCCCGGGGTGCGCGTCCTCGACCACCGCATCGAACGGGATGGGGAGGTCACGCGGTCGCTCTTCTGGGGCTGATGCGGCGTGCCATCGCGCTGCGATGAATGGCGCGCCTTGATCATCGTGCCCGCCGCCGCTGGTCCGCCATTCTATTCCTGAAGGGGTTTCTGATTGCGCTCCGTCTGATCGCAGGCGAAGTCCGATAGCGGCGCCATCCGAATCTGCCGGCCGTCGCAGGTCCAGATCTCGATCGCTTCGGCACCGTCGCAGGTCTTCTGTTCCGCGACACAGTGCTTGGTCCGTTCGACCAGGACTTTGGCATCCTTGTGGCCCAACCTTGCCGCCTTGCCGCGTCATTCAGCATTCGCAGGGCAGTGCCCGGTTGCCCAGGCAACTGTCCTTGTATGTTCCCATGATCACGTCTAATCTTGACCACGCCTGGCGGCGGTCAGGTAAATTGCGGAGGCGGGTCGCGCGCCTGACCTCAGGCGTGGAGGCGATCGACGTGCTGAGGTCCTTCAGGTGAACAGAACAGGTCTTTCGATCGGTTGGGGGATTGCGGGATTGGTCTTGTGCGGCGGCCTGATTCGCGGGTCCGTGCTTGAAGCAGCGGGGGTCGATCCCCCGTCGGCCGCGGCCCCCGTGCCCTTCGTCGTCGAGGGCCTGACGAAGTCCATGGTATTGCGTGCCGGCCAGACCCTGCGGGTCGTCAACCGTTTCGGCGATATCCGCGCCAAACCTGCAGATGGTGAGACCCTGGTCCTGTCGGCGATGATTCAACTGATCGGTCCTACCCCCAGGAGGCCCACGGTGGCGATCACCGCGGAGCCCGGGGGAGTCGCCATCGAAGTGGTCTACCCCGATGCCGACGAGGCTGCCGCGGCCGATCCTGTTGCCTTCGGTGGTCGTACCGACCTCGCCGTGCTGGTGCCCGCGGGCGCAACCCTGAAGGCGCATACCGGGCGCGGTGCCATCAAGCTCGCCGGGTTGCGCGGCGACATTGCGGCCGAGAGCGGCGCGGGCAACATCTCGATCCGGGCCGCAGGGCATCTGCAGGCGACCACGGTTGGCGGTGCCATCTCGGTGCGGCTGACCGGCGCACGCCTTGAGCGCCCGCTGGGGCTGCGTTCCGCCGCGGGCCCGATCTCCGTCACCCTTCCGGCCGACCTGCCCCTGACCATCCGGGCACAGAGCGGCGCCGGTCGGCCCACCACGAAGTGGGCCGAGGACACCGCGGTGGTCAGGGCCGATCCGGATGGCTCCCTGGAGGCCCAGGTCGCGGGCGGTGGGCCCCTGCTGCGGATCGACTCGGCCAGCGGCCCCATTTCCCTGGCGACCTACCAGCGCCCGCATCCCCATTACGCCAGCGGGGTCCCTGCACCCTTCACGCGCGACCTGCGCACCCTGACGCCGGCAGACCCCTGGCAGCCAGGCGATCCGATCGCAGAGGGTCCGCCACGCGTTCACCCGAGTCATCCGGCCAGCCCATCAGTGGAGGAAGCGCCATGACCCCCATGACCCCCATGACCACCATCGCGACCATCGGCCGGTCCGCCCGCTGGTGTGTACTCGCCGCTGCCTGCGTTGCGGCGTTCATGGCACGCCCCGGGCTGGCGGTCAGCGGCCCCCAGGCCCCGGCCGCTACGCCCAAGACCTTCCTGGGGGCGAGTGCCTCTCAACGGTTCGTTCCCAGCGTGCGCGATCTCGACGTTCGCACCCTGTCCCCGGCCCCCGGCTGGCAGCCGGGGATGGCGATCAAAGCGATTCCCCGGCGCAACAATCATCAGGGCCTGACCGCGGCGGTGACCGCTGCCGGTCGGGCGCCCGGGCCGGACCCCCTGCTGGCGGTCCAGTCCGGCGCTGCCGCGGGCGGCGCCGATGCGGATTTCGGGCGGCCGCGGGTCCTGCGGGCCGGGCAGGGGTTCAGCGGTGCCATACCCTCCGATGTCGTCGGCGATGTCGGGCGCGACTACTATATCCAGATGATCAACGCCTACGATTCGAGCCTCGTCGCCATCTACCACAAGGCTGATGGATCGAGCGCTTTGGCTCCCTTTTTGCTTCAGGGTCTGGCCCCGCCAGGCGGTCCCTGCGCCGCGGGCGGCGGCGACCCGATCGTGCTCTACGATGCGCTGGCCGGGCGCTGGTTCCTGAGCGAGTTCAGCGGAATTGCGAACGTCCTGTGTGTCTATGTCTCGCGAGGTGAGGACCCCATCACCAGCGGTTGGTACGCCTACGCGTTCGAATCGGTTCTGAGCTTTCCTGACTACCCAAAATACGCGGTTTGGCCCGACGCCTACTATCTATCGACCAATGAAGACAGCCCAGGTGCCTATGCCTTTGAGCGCGCGGCCATGCTGGAGGGGCGGCCGGCAAGCTTTCAGTTTTTCGCCGAGGCGCCACCGCTGCCCGGCTTCGGTTTCCAGGCCCTGCTGCCGAGCGACCACGACGGCCCCCTGCCGCCGCCGGCGGGGTCGCCCAACTGGTTCATTCGCCACATCGACGACGAGATGCATGCCCCTGCGGGCGCCAATGACCCGACCCAGGACTGGCTGGAGCTCTGGGCCTTCCACGCCGACTTCAATGATCCGGCCGCGAGCAGTTTCACCGGGCCCTGGCGGATCGGGATCGGCGAATTCGATTCCGACCTCTGCGAGTCGCTATTCCAAGAGTGCTTCCCGCAACCGGGGGGCGGCCGGCTTGACCCGGTCAAGGAAATCGTCATGTGGGGGCTCAAGTACCGCAATCGCGGTGCCTTCGAGTCGCTGGTCGGTAACTTCGTCACCGATGTGGACGGCAATGACCACGGCGGTATCCGCTGGTTCGAACTGCGCCGCAGCGGCGGCGACTGGGCCCTGTTCGACGAGGGCACCTTTGCCCCGGACGCTGACCATCGCTGGATGGGCAGCATCGCCATGGACCGCAACGGCAACCTGGCCTTGGGCTACAGCGTCAGCAGCACCGGGACCTACCCCGCCGTGCGCTATACCGGCCGTCTGGCCGGGGACCCCCAGGGGGTGATGAGCCAGCCCGAGGCCAGCCTCGCCGTCGGCAGCGGCTCCATGACGTACAATCGTTGGGGCGACTACAGCGCCATGTCCGTGGACCCGGTGGACGATTGCACCTTTTGGTACACCAATATGTACGCCATTGCCAACAGTACCTGGATGACCCGGATCGGCGCCTTTTCCTTCGCCGGCTGCGCTGGCCCCGGCTTCAGCCTTGGCGCCGCCGACCTGGACCAGAGGGTCTGCGCAGCGCCCCTGGCGGACGCAGAGGTCGCGGTCGCGGTCGAGGTCGGTGCCTACGGAGCCTTCACGGCGCCGGTGACCCTGAGTCTGATCGACCTTCCGGCCGGATTCACGGGTGGTTTCACGGTCAATCCCGTGGCTCCACCTGGGGGCAGCACGGTGCAGCTCCAGGTGGACCAGGATCTGGTCGGCGGCCGCTACGGCTTCGGCATCCGGGGCGATGCGAGCGGTGTCCCGAGCAAGCGGCTCGATGCCTTTGTCAACCTGGGCAGGCTCCCCGCGGCCCCGGTGCTCAGGGTGCCGACAGATGGTGCCACCGGTGTCGGGTCACGACCGAGCTTGAGTTGGCAGGCGGTGCCCATGGCTCAAACCTATACCCTGGAGGTAGCGACCGATCCGGCCTTTGAGCAGGTCGTCTACAGTCTGGGGCCGCCCTACAATAGCGGCACCACGGACCAACCGTCCCCCTTGGCCGCCGAGACCGAGCATTACTGGCGGGTGCGGGCGACCGATTTCTGCGGCGACGGCCCCTACTCACCGACCTTCCGTTTCACGACCGGGCGCTATGCCTGCAGTTACCCGGGGCAGTTTTTCATCGGGGCATTCAACGACGCCCTCACCCCCAGCCCCGGCAGCCGGCTGACAAATCTCAGGGTCTCGGTCGATCTCTATCATGGCTGGGTCGGCAATCTGAAACTGGTCCTGACCCATCAGGAGACGGGGCGGCGGGTGCCCTTGCTCGATCGCCCTGGCCTGCCCAAGCTCGACCCCGAGTGGGGCTGCGCTGGGGAGAGCGTCCAAGCCGTCTTCGACGACGCGGCCGGTGCGGCGGCCGAGGATGCCTGTGCCTCGTCGCCGCCGGCCATCGCGGGTAACCTGAGGCCAGCGGTACCCTTGAGCGGATTCGTCGGCGATGATCTGGCCGGTACCTGGAACCTGCGCGTCGAGGACGCCACGCCGGAACCCTGGGCGGGGCTCCTGAGGGAGTGGTGTCTGTGGCCCACGGACGGCTTGGTCGGCCCGCGGCCCTGCGATACCGACGGCAATGACCGGATCGACCGCCTCGACATCACCGCCATCGTGAAGGCCCTGCGCCAGCGTGCGACCGGCCCGACCGATCCGCGTGACCCGGACCACGACGGCCTGGTGTCGGTGCTCGACTCACGCGCCTGTACCTTGCGCTGCAACAAGCCGCTGTGCGCACCCTGAGGGTGATGCGCGGCGACTCCAACTGATCGTTCACACGGGGTCCAGTCCCAGGGGTGCTATGTGTCTATTCGATACCTCAGGTGTTGCTGCCTGATCCTGCTGCTGCTTGGCGGTCGCGCGGCCGCCGCCGCGACGGTCGGGTTGCACCCGCCCGAGCGCAGCTTCAGCAGGGGTGAATCGGTGACGTTCGAGCTGGTGGTCAGCGATTTGGACCGCGTGCTTGCTGCCTTCGATATCAGCCTCGGTTACGACCCCGCCTTCTTGGGCGCCATCGCGATCGACTTTGGCCTGCTGCTCGGTGACCCTGTCGCGTTCGAGGCGGTGATCAACGAGGACCTCACGGCGCCTGGGCAGGTCATCCTGGCGGAGACCTCGGTGCTCGATGGGGCTGCCCTGGCCCTGCTGCAGGAACCGGCTGGGCGCACCTGGCGGTTGGCGACGATCAACTTCACGGCCCTGGCCGACGGCACCACCGCTCCCTGGCTGAGCTACATTGCGTTAAGTGATGCCGACGCGCTTCCGATCGAGGTCCCGGTGCCGGGCCCCTGGGCACTGCTGGCCGTCGGTGCCCTGTGGGCTGGATCACGCCGGCCTCGATAAGGCAATGGGCAGACTGATGGATGACTTTGTCCTGCCCTTCCATTTCGCCTTTTTGGGGTGCCCGTGAGGACCACCCTACGATGCCGCGTGGTCAGACGTGTGACCAATACCCCGCACCCTCGCGTGAGAGATAGCGAGAAAGAAAGCCTGACACGATCACTTAAGGATGCATCTGAGCCATGACTGGTGAGCAACCGAAGAATCCATTACACGGAGTCAGTCTGGAAACCGTTGTCCTGAAACTGGTCGATCGTTACGGCTGGGATGGTCTCGCCGACCGGATCAACATCAATTGCTTCAAGCACGAGCCATCCGTGAAATCGAGTTTGACGTTTCTGCGAAGAACTCCCTGGGCCAGGGCGCAGGTGGAGAATCTCTATGTTTCTACATTGACCACGCGAAGTTGACACCTATTTTTCCATCGCCGATCCGTACCGCGGGCCGGCGGGTCCGGAGAAAGCGTTGCGGACGGGGCAAATACCCCATCCGACCTGAATAGAGACTGCAACCATGTCCGATGAAAAGGTCTACAACGAGGACGAGATCCGCGAACGGATCGCGGCCGAACTGCCCCATTGGTACTACGAGGACGGCTGGCTCAGGCGCAAATACCGCACCAGCGGTTGGAAGGGCACCCTGATGGTGGTCAATACGGTGGGGCACCTGGCGGAGGCGGCCTGGCACCACCCGGACCTGGCCGTCTCCTATGCCTTCGTGATCGTGAAGCTGGTGACCCACTCGGCCAAGGGGGTGACGGATAAGGACTTCGAGCTGGCCCGCAAGATCGAGGAGATCATCGGCTGGCGGCCTGGACCGGACAGCGCCTTGGAGGGGACGCCGGATGATCCGCGTTTCAAGTACATCAAGTACGACTGAGGGGGCCCGGTGCGGGACTCGATGGTCGTTGCGGCCGGCGGGGGCGTTTGGTCCGCGCAGCGGACCCTACGGGCGAGTCAGGGCGGGCGCCGCTCCAGCGCCCAGGCGTCGTCCGGGGTGTTGATGTTGGCGAAACAGTCCGGCCGGTCGCTGAGGTCTGCCAGGGCGACCCGGTGGCGGTCATACCACCGGGTAAGCTTGCGCTCACCGGCGGCCAGGAAGGTCTCCAGGTCGGCGGCCAGCGCGACCGGCAGCAGGGCATGGACCGGTTGCAGGCGGCGGCCGTCGGTGGCGACCGCGAGGTCTCCGGCCTGGGTGCGCAGGGCGAGCAGCAGGCGCGCGACCAGGTCGGGGGCGGGGTAGGGGCCGTCACAGGGCAGGGTGACAAGCCACGCGGTGGTGGCCGCCCGCATGGCGCTGCGGACGCCGGCCAGGGGTCCCTGGAAGCCCGGGTCCAGATCGGCGACCACCGGCAGGCCATAGCCCGCATAGCGCTCCAGGTTGCGGTTGGCGCTGATCAGCAGGGTGTCGACCTGCGGGGCCAGGGCGGCGATGACCCATTCGACCAGCGGCCGACCGGCAAAGGGCCGCAGCCCCTTGTCGAGACCGCCCAGACGGCTGGACCGGCCGCCGGCCAGAATGACCCCGGTGATGGCGGCGCGGGTGGGGAAGGGTGTCTGCATCCTGGGTCGGGCGCTCAAGCGGTAAAGTGGGCGATGATGGTACGGGGCGCATAGTAACGAGACAAGAACAAGCTATAGTTAAACGCATAAATCCCTATATTCGATCCACGGTGTAAATTCATCAATCCAGCTTTTGGCATAGCTCATGGCTTTGCTTTCCTCGCTCCATGCATCAGAAATGATGAACTTAAGATGTTCTACTGAACAGATAAA
>NZ_CAIKKU010000174.1 GCF_903828115.1 uncultured Thiodictyon sp.
AGGTTATCGTTGTGCCGCGGATTCTTTCGCACCCCTAATTGCATCGCTTCTTCGATTACGATTACGACAACGACAACGACAACGACAACGACAACGACAACGACAACGAAAAAACTCGTTCCTGACTGGTTACTTAGGCGGGGTGCCACATAGCACCGGATGCCCGGTCAATGCCAAGTCCGCTCATAGGGCCCGATGGTGGTCTGGGTGCCCTCCGAGACGCGCGCCAGGGCGTCCATCCAGTCGGCCTGGGGGCGGAAGGCGGCCGGGTTGCGGGTGCAGGAGTCGATGGCCTCGCGCCACACCCGGGTGACCTCGGAGACATAGCGGGTGCTGCGCTGGCGGCCTTCGAGCTTGATGGCGGCGACCCCGGCGGCCATGATCTGCGGCAGCAGGTCCAGGGTGTTGAGGCTGGTGGGTTGCTCGATGGCGTAGCGGATGTCGCCCGCGACCTCGTAGCGGCCCTTGCAGATGGTCGGGTAGCCGGCCGGCTCGTCGCGCCCGCGCCGCTCGATCAGTATCCCGCCCAAACGAGTCTCCTGGCCGTCGGGGGTGTCGCGCCACTCTACATGGGCGGCGGGGGAGCAGGCGCCGTAGGTGTTGGGCGACTGGCCGGTGGCATAGGAGGACAGCAGGCAGCGCCCCTCCACCATGACGCACAGGCTGCCGAAGCCGAAGATCTCCACCGGCACCGGGCTCGCGGCGATGACGTGCGCGACCTGGGCGATGGACAGGACCCGCGGCACCACCACCCGGCGGATGCCGAAATGGCGGTGCATGAAGCGGATCGCCGCCGGGTTGGTGGCCGAGCCCTGCACCGACAGGTGCAGGCCGAGTTGCGGGTGGCGCTGCGCGGCATAGTCCAGGACCCCCATGTCCGCCAGGATCAGCGCGTCCACGCCGAGATCGGCGCCCCGGTCCACGGCTGCCGCCCAGCGCTGCCAGCCGCGGGGCTGGGCAAAGGTGTTGATGGCGACGAACACCCTGACCTTGCGGTCCCGGGCGTAGCGCAGCCCGTCTTCCAACTGTTTGTCGTTGAAGTTGAGGCCGGCGAAGTGGCGGGCGTTGGTGTCGTCGCGGAAGCCGATGTAGACGGCATCGGCGCCATTGTCCACGGCGGCCTTGAGGGATGGCAGGTTGCCCGCGGGGCAGACGAGTTCCATGGGTGGACTCCGGTAGCTAGAGAGAATAGACGGTCAGGCGGTGCGGGCGAGGCAGGGCGGCTCCAGGTGCGCGCAACGCGCGCCCTGGCGGGTGTCGCGGCGGTACAGTTCGGCCTCGATCCGGTTGAGCACGGCCCATTTCCAGGCGCACCAGTGGGGCGCCAGCAGGATGGAGCGGGAGGCCGTGCCGGTCAGGCGGTGGAAGACCACCGCGGGCGGGGTCCGTTCGATCAGGTCGGCGCAGATGCCCGCATAGTCATCCAGCGCCAACGGCAGATAGTCCCCGCGCTCCCACTCCAGGGCCAGCCGGGTGTGTCGGACCACATGCAGCGGGTGCAGTTTGATGCCCTCCACCCCCAGGTTCAGGACCCGCTCCAGGCTCCGGAGTGCGGCGTCCCGGCCCTCGCCCGGTAGCCCGATGATCAGGTGGGCGCAGACCTTGAGCCCCCGGCGATGGGCGGCGCGGGCGGCGCTCTGGAACTCGGCGAAGCCGTGACCGCGATTGACCCGCGCCAGGGTCTCGTCGTCCGCCGATTGCAGACCCAACTCCAGCCAGACCTCCTTGCCCTGGGCGCGATAGCCGGCCAGCAGGTCCAACACCGCCTCCGGCACACAGTCCGGGCGGGTGCCGACGGAGAGCCCGACGACATCCGGGATCGCCAAGGCCTCGTCGTAGCGCGCGCGCAGCCGCTCGATGCGGTCATAGGTGTTGGTGTAGGCCTGGAAGTAGGCGATGAAGCGGCGCGCCCCGGTGCGCCGCGCCAGCACCGCCCGCCCCGCGGCGATCTGTGCGGTGACGCTGGGCGGTTCCTGGGCGTTGGGGCTGAAGGACTGATTGTTGCAGAAGGTGCAGCCGCCGGTGCCCTTGGTGCCGTCGCGATTCGGGCAGGTGAAGCCGGCATTGATTGCGAGCTTGTGCACCCGCTGCCCGTAGCGGCGCAGCAGGTCCTGACCCAGGGTGTGGACGCGCTCACTCAGAACGCGCGGCGACGCGTGGGGCCCTGGAGTGGGCGTTGGGGGGGCGGGACACATCGGCGGAAGACTAACCGCATCCGCCGCCCCGGCGCAATGGCCCGGAGCGATCGGATTGTGCGGTTGGTCGCGGCCCGGGTCGCGGGCAGGGGTGCGGCTGCCGTCGGCGGCCCTTTACGTGAAAGTCGCGCAGCGACGCTGTGGGCTTCGGCCTTGGTTCTGTACATCCAAGGCTGAAGCCTTGGACTCCGGCCCGGGGCGGCCGGAACGATGCTCAAGGCCGCCGCGCCGCACTGGGGTGCGGCGCTCCCGGGGGGGCTCCCGGGCTAATACGCAACGATCGAGACGCGGCCCCGGGCGCCATCCAGGCGCACCGTCATGCCGTCCTTGAGCAGGCTGGTGGCGTTGTCCAGCACCACGGCGGGGATGCCGCTCTCGCGCGCCTGGCAGGCGGCGTGCGCCAGGATGCCGCCGACCTCCACCACCAGGCCGGCGGCGATGCGCAGCAGCGAGGCGAGGCCCAGGTTGGCCGAGCGGGTCACCAGGACCTCGTTGCCGGTCAGGTGGACGAGCAGGGACTCGGGGTCGTCGAGATCCAGGTCCAGCACGCGCACCCGCCCGACGCTGCACCCGGGGGCCATGGCGCGACCCCGCAGTTGGCGGCCCGGCGCCTGGCGGCCGGCGGCGCCCAGGGTCTGGATCGCGCCCTCCTGGATCACGGCGGGCAGGCGACCCTCGCGCAGGAGGCGGCGGCCAAGCCGACGCTCGGTGCGGCGTGACTCGAGCAGCGCCAGGTCGGGCGGGCGGTTCAGTTCCTCCAGGTGCAGATGGAAGACGAGTTCGGGCGCCAGGTCCCGCAACTGCGCCAGGCGCAGCAGGCCGCGGCGGATGGCCGCGTGCTCGGCGGTGTAGTGGAACTTGATGGTCTCGCGCAGTGGCAGGAAGGCGCGGGCGAGGTGCAGGTCGCTTGCCAGGGTCGCGGCCTCGTCGCCGGGCAGCCGCCCCAGCCCGCGCGCCAGTTGCCGTTGCGCCGCGCCGTAGTCGGCCCGCTGTTCGGCCTGGCGTCGGCTGGGCCGCGGGTCCATGGCGGCGATCCGCTGGCCCAGGCGGGCGATGGTTTCGGGCATCTCGGCGTAGCGCGGTGAGGTCAGTTCCAGTTCGTTGGGCGCCAGATGTCCGTAGACGTGGAGCCATTCGGAAAGCGTCAACTCGCCCCGGCCCAGGCGCTCCAGGTCCAGCGACAGGTCGGTGATACGGCTGCCGTCCAGACCCAGCAGGAGCCGCCCGTGCAGCGCCTGCGGGTCCTCCAGGTCCAGTGCACCCAGGGCGACCCGTAGGCGCTCGGCGAAGAAGAAGCCCAGGCGGGCGGCAATGACGAAGTCGACGCAGGCCTGGTCCTTGAGGTAGCGAACACGCTCGGCCAAGCGGCCGAGGACCTGCTCCAGTCCCAGCCCCTCCCAGTCGATGGCGCGCGCCTGCGCCGCCGCCTCTTCCAGCCGGTCGCGCGTGCCGCCCTGCCAGTTCGTCAGCAGCGTCTCGGCCTTGGCGCGCAGGCGGTGCCCAAAGGCGAGGCTCTCGTCATAGCGTCGGCGTCCTGCGGCGGGTCCGTGGCGGCGCTGCGCCTCGGCCAGGGTCGGGGCCTGTTCGTAGAGTCCGAACTCGGGATAGTTCGCCCGGCTCGGGTCCGCGCGCACGGCCGCCAGATAGCCCGCGAGGTCGAGCGGATAGCCGCTGTCGAAGGTCCGCGCGTCGACCTCCAGGTTGAAATAGGGCTGGCCGCAGAAGGTTTCCAACAGGGCCAGGGCGCCGTCGTCCGGCACCCGGTAGCCCAGGGCGCGGCGCCCGCGGGCGATGGCGCCACCCTGGGCCGTGAATACGGCCTGGAAGAGGTCCAGGCTGATGGGGCTGGCGTTGGGCAGCAGCTCGGCGATGTTGCCGTTGGAGAGCGCCGCCTCCCCGGCGCCGATCACCCCCCGGGTGCGCAGCCCCCGCAGCCGCTCCTGGAGACGCACCCGCTCGGCCGCCAGGTAGACCTGGGCGCGGCGCGCGTCCTGCGACTCGGCCAGCCCGGCGGCGGCGACGGGCCGGGCCTGGAGGCAATAGAGGGTGGTGCCGACAAAGGCGAATTCGAGGTCGAGCGGGCCGCCGAGCTCGGCCTCCAACCGGTCCGCCAGGGCCGCGAGCGCGCGCGCCTGCCCCGGTGTCAGCACCGGGATGGCCCCCGGCAGGCGGTCGCCGCGGATCAGGGTCCCGGCGCGGTCGGTGACCTGGGTCTCGCCGCTCACGCGCCCGGCGGCCAGGGCCTCGCCGAGTCCGCGGGTGGCGTTCAGGCACAGTCGGTCGCGGCGTGCGGTGATCGGATCGACCGTGTAGGCGACCCCGGCGCAATCGGCCAGGACCATCCGCTGCACCAGCACCCCCATGGACCCGGCCGCGGTGCCGCGGCCCTGGGCGGCACGGTAGGCAAGCGCCGGTGCCGCGGCGCCCGAGGCGAGACAGTGGCGGACGGCCGCGATCAGGGCCGCCTCATCCCCGACCCCCAGCACGGACTCATAGATGCCGGCCGCGCTGGCCTGGGGGCCGTCCTCGTCGAACGCCGAGCTGCGCACGGCGACGCTCCCCTCGCCCAGACGGCGATAGGCGATGCAAATCGCGTCGGCGAGTGCGGCATTGATGGGACCATCGGCCCCCATTCCGAAGGCGTCGGCCGGGATGGCGAAGCCGTCGGGCACGGTGAAACCGCGGGCCAGCAGGTGCCCGAGCGTCGCCGCCTTGGCCCCGAACCGGTCTGCATGGCCGCGCCCGAGCGCGGACAGGGGCCTGATGCGCCCCAGGAGCGGCCCCGCGGGCCTGCCGGGTTCGGGTGAATTGGCGGTCATACCCTTATCATCGAGCGTAATTGCTCAGACGGGTAGAGCGGGCCAGGGGCCGGCAAGGCAGCATTCCTATTTGCGTTCATTTGCGTTCATTTGCGTTCATTTGCGTTCATTTGCGGACAAATTCCTTCTAGAGGTTCACCTAGGCCGCCTGATCCAGCCGCCCCGTGTCCCGGCGCACCCGCTCGTGGGTCCAGCGACGCTTGATCTCCTCCCATTCCGGGGCGAATTGGGCGACGTCCGGATTACCCGCGAGGATGTGGTCGAGGACGCGGCGGTAGAACCCGACGATGGCCCCGATCAGCGCGGTGGTGCGCTCCCGGCCCGGGATCTTGAAGCGCTCGACCCCCAGTTCGACAAAGGTCGGCAGGTCCCACAGCAGCAGTTCGGGACTGCTCTTGAGGTGCGGACGGATCACGGTGCCGCTGCGGTCGGCGGCCGCGTGGGCGTCGCCGAACTGCCAGTTCCCCCGGCAGATGCGGTAACAGCTCCCGCCGCGGCTGGCGGAGCCGATGAAGTGGTCCTTGCCGTGCGCGTCGAGCTCATGGCGGATGGCGAAATAGCTCGACGAATAGCAGCGCCCCGGGCAGATCCAGCCGCGGTGCGGGGTCTGGAACAGGAAGGCCTCCAGGGCCATGCCCTCGATGGCGCGGACCTCCTGGACCTCGCGGGGGCCCCAGCGATAGGGCACCACGACCAGACTGGCCCCCAGGTCACGATAGAAGCGGATGTCCTCCACATTGAAGATGCCGGTCGTGACGCTGATGTGGATCGGCAGCTCGGGCAGCCGGCGGCGCACCAGCGCGACGCAGCCCGGGTCGCAGACCATCACGCCGCCGGCGCCCCAGGCGGCATAGCGCTCGCAGTGCTCCAGGAAGACCGGGAACTCCTGCGGCTGGGGCATCACGTTGATGGCGATGCGCACGTCCTTGCCCAGGGTCCGGGCCTGTTCGATCAGCTCGCGGATCTCACCGTCTTCCAGTTCGTCGGAGGCGGGCCTGCGGCTCCACCCCTTGGGGCCCACGAAGACCGAGTCCGCCCCCTGCTCGAAGGCGCGCACCGCCATCTCCAGGGTACCGCCGGGGGCCATCAGAATGGTCATGCCGTTCTCCTCTCAGGAAGTACGTTAGTACGTTAGTACGGAAGTACGTTAGTAACGAGTCAAGATCAAGTTGAACCCAGTCGTTGTCGTTGTCGTTGTCGCAATCGTAATCGGAGAAGCGATGCAATTCGGCGTGCGAGAGAATCCGGGGCGCTACGATAACCTCGATTACGACACCCACAACGACAACGACAACGAACATGGCGCTATAGGCAATCCCCAATGGACTTCACTTTGCCGTACTAAGGAGCCTAGCAGAAATAACTTGAACAATACGTGAATTGCGGTTACGCTTGGTGCATGGATGTTACCAAGATAATCGAAGAAAAGTATCGGGCGCTTTCCGGTCGCCTGGATGAAGC
>NZ_CAIKKU010000175.1 GCF_903828115.1 uncultured Thiodictyon sp.
GAACGGCAGACCGATTACCCTGCCGTTAATCCTGCCAGAGTCGCCGCGCGGTGTCTACCCCCTTGTGCGAACATTAACTTTCTCTAACCCCCGCCAGCCCGCGCCGTGACTGGGGTGGCGCGGTTATGCTTCAGGGCTGGGAGGTCGCCGGGGGGCTCTGCGGCGGCGGGTGCGGGCCGGCGGTCGGGTCCCACGGGTTGGCGATGAACAGCCCCCGGCGCAGGGCGTCGGCGCCAAAGCGCGCATGGATACGCGCCACCGTCACCGTAAGACGCCGCTCCCGGTCGTTATCTGTGGGGCGCGCGGCGCCGCCGTCGAACCGGTCCGGCTGGACCGGCTCCGGGGGCGCAGCGCGGCGATCCCCAGACCGATCAAGCGCACCGGCTTCCCCTGCCAGCGCCCGGCCGCAGAGGGCGACCAGGCGGCGGACAACAGGGTGCGGGGGTCGTCGCTGCGCCGATCGAGACGTCGTTGACGGGTCTGGGTCTCGAAGCCGCAGAAGCGAATCTTCAGCGTCACGGTGTGCCCTGCGAGCCCCGCCTGCCGGGCCGCGGCGGCGACCTCGGTCGCCAGGGCGCGCAGGGTGTCGTGCAGCACTCCAGGATCGGTGACGTCGACGCCGAAGGTGGTCTTCTTGGATAGGGAATGGCGGGCGGCGCGCTCACCGACCCGGTCGGAGGCGAGGCCCGCGCCTGCTGGTAGAGGCTGGTGGCGACGCGGGCCCCAACTGGGCCTGGAGTTGCGCGAGCGACCAGCTGCGCAGGTCCGCGACCATGCGTAGTCCCAGCCGCGTGAGCCGGGGCAGGGTCCGATGGCCGCCCCCCCGCACAGGACGCCGACCGGTTGTCCGCCCAGAAAGTCCAGCACCTGCTCCTGGGGCACCACGATCAGGCCGTTTGGCTTGCCGAAGTCGGAGGCGATCTTGGCCACCAGCCGATGCGGGGCGATCCCGACCGAGGCGGTCAGTCCGACCGCGGCGCGGATCGCTTCCTTGATCCGCCGGCCGATGGTCTGCGGCGGACCGATCAGGTGTTCGAGCCCGCTCACATCGAGAAAGGCCGCGTCGATGGAGATCGGTTCCACCACCGGGGCACCGGCGACCATGACCGCGCGAATCTGCTGGGCGACCTCCAAGTAATGCCCCATGCGCGGGCGCAGGTAGACCGCGTCGGGACAGCGCCGGTGGGCCTCGTTGATGGGCATGGCCGAGTGGATGCCGAAGCGCCGCGTCTCGTAGGAGCAGGTGGCCACCGCCCCGCGTCCGCCGGACTGGGCGCCGACCACCACCGGGCGTCCCCACAGGGCTGGGTCATCGCGCTGCTCGGCCGCGGCGTAGAAGGCGTCCATGTCCAGGTGCATGACCCAACGTGGGGGGCCGGTGTTCATGATCCGGACACTCGACAAGGTCAACGAAACCTGAGGTTAGCACGGGCGTCGGCAGGCCCGGGGCGGCGCCCCACTCGCAAACGAGAGGTTTTCGCGAGGCGGTGCGTGCGTTAGGTGTTGTTGTTCGGCAACCCGATGAAAGAAATGAGAAACCTTGCTAGAACCGCTCCAGAAGGGCTGTATGGCGTTCGGCGAGGGCAAGCGGGGTGGATCAGCCGTTGCCGCGTGAGACGGGTCAGAGGGCGATTGCGCAGGGCGATGGCCCGTGCTGACGCTGGGCGTGCGGCATTTTCCGTTTCGTCAGGGGACGCCTTGCACGACGGCGCAGTCCACGTCGCCGCCGCGGCTGATCGCCGCGGCGCGACGGCCTCCAGAGCCTCGGTGTGGTGGACGTGCGCGGGGCTTCTGGGAGCGCTCCAGCGATCACTTGGTGGCGGGCCGCGAGACGGGCGCGAGCCCGGCGGGCCGGAGGTTCCTGGACGTGGCCGCGAACGCCGCAGTGTGGGCGAACTCAACCGCCGCCACGGTGGTCATCAGCGCCGGTCGGCGCGTGCTGCGGTAATGCCGAGGACGTTCGCGACGGGGCGTTCCTGACCGTCGCTAGGCTGGTTGAGCACGCGCCAGCGCCGCGTGGCCGGGTCGCGCAGCACCATGACCGTGCTGCCACCGCCGTCGAGGTTGATGGCGCTCTGGCAGCCCAGGCGGATCATCTCGCTCGCCAGTTCGCCGTAACTCATCCCGCTCGACCCACCCTGGCGGCCGTCGACCACCAGGATCACCAAGCGCGTGCGTTGGCCGTTGAGTCCGAGCACGGTACGCGGATGCTTATCCTGGTTCTGGTGCGCGACGATGTTCCCGCGCTCAACGAGCATGACGTTGCCGGCGACGATCGCCCGGGCGTTGGCCGGCGGTTTGGCGACCCGCTCGATCGCAACCCGGCCCGTGGCGCGCACGACCAAACTGGGCCGCGGCCGGTCACCGATCGACCAAGCCCTGCCGTCACTGACCGCCGGTCCGACCACATTGGCCCACACGCCAGGCTGGTACAAAGGCGCCGCCGTGGCCGTCGGCGGCTTGCGAATACTGAAGAAATCGCCGTTCACCGCCAAGTCGAACCCGTCGCGGGCCGCAACCGCCGTCGGGGTCATCAGCGTGGTTTCCCACGCGCCCGGCCCGTCCGGGTCAGGACCTCCCGGTGAGACGCGGATCCGCAGCCGCGGGTTGGTCACATCCACTTCGGCGACGAACAGACGCAGCGGCGGAGACTGACGCGTTTCCTGATGATAACGCACGCCGGGAAACGGCTGTTCAGCCGGAAACACGGCCAGCAACGGCGCGCTCCAGAGCGCCAGCAAGAGGCTGCTGACGAAGAGGGTCGCCGGGCGCGTGATGGTCATCATCCAGGTCTGCCCGAGCGTCTGCGCATCAGGGCGCTGGCCGAACGTCCCCGGGTTTGGGCGCAGAACCCGGGCGAAGGTAGACGGCCAGCGTGTGCGGCGGCGCCAGGTTCTTGAGGCCGCACCCGAGGTGGGCGAGGACACGCCGCTCGTCGACGGGCTCCCGGCGTTTTCTCCCCCGGCGCGTCCACCAGCACCTGCTGCAAGCGTATGGCCATCGGCGATCCTCCTGAAGACCGACTGTTCGGCCAGTTTGACCTTTTCGAGGGGCTGGGCAACAACAGCCATCCAGGGGGCCGATCTGGTAACTGACTGCCGTGCCGACCACCGCGCGTTGCTCGGCATGCTCACCCAAACCCGGTAGCGCCACGGGACCGGCCGCGGGCAGTGACGCTCACGCCCACGGCGCCGTGGTCCTCGGGATCGAAGGGCCGCGTGCTGGGAGGGTGGCGCGGTCACCGAGGGGCGATCGGGGAACAGCGGGTGCGGCGGGTCCAGGTCGCAAGGCCCCAGCGCACGGCCGTTATGGGGCACACCTGCGTAGCTTACACGACCGGGTCGCCTGGCGGTACGAGGGCCAAGTGGCGAACCTTTCGTGGGCGTCTCCCCTCTTAAATCTCAAAAAAATCAGTTTCGCGCGGCCACTGCCGCGGTACTAATTCTTAAGTACTAAAAGAGTACTAAGAAGTACTAGGGGCCGCCAGCGGTCCATTTTTTGCTTTTATAACCATTTACTTGCACTACCTTTCGGCCAGCCTTCGCACCCTCAGAACCCGGTCCTCGCGCCCTCGAAACACGGTGCCCGCACCCTGAAAGCACGGGGGCTCGCACCCGTGGAACCCGGTGCTCGCACCCTCAGGACACGGTGGTCCTGTGGATAAGTGTGGATAACTTGCGCGCGCTTCGCACCCTCAAGACCCGGTGCTTTGCGCACGCCGGCAGGGCTCGCCAGCGCGCACCAAGACGCTGCTTTCGCTGAGGGACATCACACATGCTGTTGGTCGGCATTGACGCCCTCGACCACGCGCGCGACGTGGGCTGCGCTGGCTGGGGTTATCTTGCCGGGCGGGGCGGGACCGGAGCGCCGGCGACATGAGTACGTTTTGGGGTCGGCGCAATGACGCAGCGCCCGGCAGGGTGCGGGTGCGCGTCGACGGCAGCCATCACGATTTTCCTGGAAACACAATGTGCAGAATGAACGGCGTGGAGCGCCCCGTTCCGTCGATAAGAAACGAGGTGATAAACCCCTCTTGCTGCATAATCATTAACTGCTTGGTAGCGCGACCCGTCATACACTTTGTCGAAGCGTAACTGGAGTCCATAAAGGTCCTCGATACTCTCACGGCGCCGCGCCAGCTCGCGTCCGCCCCACCCGCTGCGCGGGGTGTAGCCACGAATCGCCGTCTCCAACTGTGAGGTGGTGAATACCACACAGTCCACTTGTACGTGCTCATCCGTCGGGGTGGTGTCTTCCGTATCCAGCCGCCGCACGGCGGTTGGCATATGATCGGCCGGTCCCACCAGCCGCCGCGAGCGTAAGACCATGAGCCCCAGGAGCGTGTCCTCGTCGTAAATATTGAGCGCTGGTCCGGAACGATAGACGCCACCGCCATCCCATGACGACCGCAACTTCACCCATCCGCGTTTGAACATTTCAATCGCGGTTTCGCGCGTGACCGGGGGGAACAGTGGGAGCCGCGTGAGCGTGGTGGGATATTCGGACGTTGCGCACAGCGCAGTCTGCTCCAGCCCCCGCTGACGGGCGACGGTATCCAGTGCCTCAGCGGCGGCCGCGACGCGGGCTTGGTTGGCATGACCATTGAGATGCCGCTTGGCAGAAGTAGCTGACTCCGCGGGTGCGGCAGCTGCTGTCCCGCCGGTCTCTGCATCATCGCACGTTCGCTCGGCCCGCCGTTCGCCGTCGTGCGCTAAGCATTTTTGGGCATCTTGGCGCCGTGCTTACCGGGGCAGCGCGGGCGTGGGGCGTGCGGGCGCACGGTTCGGTCCAGCCCGCTCCCGTGCGCGCTGCTCCAGTTGCGCCAAGCGCTGCGCCAGCGTGGTGGGGAGGTTGCCTGACGTCATGGCGGCCTCAGTTCGCCGTTGCGTGTCCATGCCCTACCCCGCCTCGCCAGCCGTCACCGGGACCCGCACCAAACGGGCTGGCGCGACGTTAAAGGCCCGCGCCAGCTCAAATAAACACTCCAGCGAGGGACTGCGATCCCCCCGCTCGATGGCGGAGATGAAGGCTTGGCCGAAGCCGATCTTGGCGGCGAGTTGGCCCTGCCGCCAGCCCAGGGCGTGGCGAATTTCGCGCCATTATGTAGCAGCCGCACATGATCCGACCCGGCCAAACCGGGAGAATCCTACCCTCACCTGATAGCGAGGAGCCGGATTCATGGCGGAGTTACACGTAGTGAGCGCATTGGTGGCGAAGCGGGGCGAGTTGGCCGGGCAGGCGCAGCTGTGTCACCAGGAATTGCAGCGGCTGGCGGCGGAGTTGGGGCATCTGGACGCGACGATCCGGCTGTTCGCCCCGGCGTACGACCTCGGCGGGATTCGGCCGCGCAAACGGCGCCGCGGCCAGCGGTGGTTCGCGCCCGGGGAATGCCAGCGGCTGGTCTTAGAGGTTCTGCGTGATGCGGGTGGGCCCTTATCGGACCAGGGTGTGGCGCAGGCGGTGGCGGCGCGCAAGGGCTTGCAGGACCGTCCCGAGGTCCTGGCGGCGCTCCACAAGACGAGCCTGGCGGTGCTGCGGCGCCTGACCGGCAAGGACGCGGCTCGGGCCGTCGAGTTGGCCGGCGGCGGGCGGGCCTGGGTGCGGGCGTGAGGGGCTCAGGCCGCCAGACGCTCCGGGCGCCGGGTGTTGCCCTGCCAATAGCCGCTCCAGTCGCGATGCGGACGGGTGCGGGCACACTTGGTGAGGATGTCGGAGAAGATCTCCCCGTTGGACCAGCGCCGGGTGTCCTCGCGATAGGCCGCCTCGTTGGCGTAGTTGGCGAGGTGGGCCAGGCCGAAGTGGTGGTGCTGGCCGATCTGCATCCGCCGAAAGCGCGAGAACAACGACTCCGCCTGGTTGTCGGTCGTCCCGTCCGCGGCCCGATACTCACGTTGATGATTGACTCGCCGCATCCGATAGCGCCCGTGCAACAGGTCGTAGGCATCGTGCTCGTCGGCCGAGATCGTCGTCCCCGGGGCGATGAAGCGCGCCGCCAGGGCGCCGACATCGGTCTGATTTTCATGGGGGATGATGAAGGTCAGGGTGCGTTTGCCGCCGATCCGCCCAGCGAGATCGTCCACCGGGTAGGTCTCGCGCATCACCAGGACACAGCGCTTGTCGGGGTTTTGGTGTTCGACCAGGCGCCGATCCACCCGGTCCTCGGCCCGGTTCGCGGGGCGGACCGAACCGCCCACATAGGCCCCGTCGAGCTGCACCTCCCCGACCAACGGCGTCTCGTCACGCTGCACCATCAGGCTCTCGCGCAGCTTGTGCATCAGCACGAACGCGGTCTTGTACTGCAGGTCCAGGTCCCGGCTCAGCTGGAGCGCGGATAACCCTTTGACTGCATTGCTGTAGATCACGACGGCCGCGAGGTAGACCTGCAGCGGCAGTTTGTGGTGGGCGAACAGGGTCCCGGAGGTCACCGAGAAGGTGTGTCCGCAGGCGCGGCAGCGCCACTGCTGGCGGCTCGGTAGAAACCAATGGTGCTCGACGACGCCGCAGCTCGGGCACACCGGCGCACCGTCCCGGCCCCAGCGGGTCTCCCGGAACAGGGTGAACGCCTGGTCGTCGGTCATCGCGAACACCTCCCGCAGCGACAGGGTGCGGGCGGCGGCGGTCAGGAGGAAGTGGGATCCGGGCATGAGGGAGTTTCCGGCGCGTGGACGATTGTCGCAGTATGCGCCTAGGGTGGCTCAGACCGTGAGCCTGCCGCCTAAGTCGTTGACGACAAAACCATGTGCGGTTGCTACATAATGGCGGAATTTCGCGCACATTGGTGCCGACAACAACGGCCGCATCCTGGTTACACACATGCTCGTCGGTCATCATTTCCTCGTTTGCTGCAAGCCCCCGGCAGGGGTTGGTCGTGGTTGCCCGAACGCTTGATATCATGCATGCTCCAAACTACTTTCAGCTATTTTCTGAGGTCAGACAGTGCGCTCACTGCCCCGTGCATATCCTTACTGGCCGTTAGCGTTCAGGCTGGGCAGATGAACGAAGACAACGTCGTGGTGGGCCTTGATCATAATTGTGCGACACGAAGTCGCGTAAGTAATTGTTCTACTGGAAGTCTCTATATGGCGACCTGATGGAACCGACGGTTTCTCCCGTCGTAGCCTAGGAGCACATGCGAGACTGGTAACGGTCCGGTGTGA
>NZ_CAIKKU010000176.1 GCF_903828115.1 uncultured Thiodictyon sp.
GTGCCCCGGATTCTCTCGCACCCTGAATTGCATCGCTTCTCCGAATACGATTACGACAACGACAACGACAACGACAACGACAACGACAACGACAACGATTATGTCTGTGTTTAACTTGTTCTTGACTCGTTACTCAACGGCATTGGGTTCTGGTCGCGTTCATTCGCAGGCAGGGCGTCTTGCGAAGACTCCGGGCCGCCGTATCCGGTGTCCGCGCCCAGGGGCCGAAAATGCCCCGGTTCGTCGGCCAGGTGGCGGCGCCATTGGACCAGGGCGGGTGCGCAGGCGGGCGCGATGAGCAGTCTCCACCAGTAGGCGAGCAGGCGGTCGCCGAATGAGATCGCCAGCCGCGGCAGGGCCAGCGGGTGGTCCGCGACCGTGGCCAGGCCGCGCAGGCAGGTGGTCGCGCTGGCATAGCCGGCGCGCGCGGCGGCGTGCACGGTGGCGCGGTCGAAGCTGTTGTAGGGGTAGCTCAGGTGCCGGACCTCGTCCCCCAGGATGTCCTCCAGGGCCGCCTTGCTGTCACGCAACTCCTGGCGCAGGACCAGCCGGCTCGCCCGGTGCAGTCTGGTGTGGCTGGCCGTATGGGAGCCGATGGTGATGCCGGCCGCGTGGACCTCGCGCAGGCGTTGCGCGGACATCAGGTCCGGGATGGGGCGGTCGGGCTCCGCGGCAAACCACTCGGCGCGGCGCCCGAGCCAGCCGCTGATGGCATAGACGGTGGCCGGGAAACCGTGGTCCTGCAACACCGGCAGGGCTTGTTGCGCGAAGTTCTCGTAGCCGTCGTCGAAGGTTAATACAACGGCGCGCGCCGGCGCCGCCTGCGCGCCCGCCAGACAGTCGAGTGCCGTGTCGAGATCCAGCACCCGGTAGCCGAGCCGGGCCAGCAGGGCCATCTGGCGGGTGAAGCGGCGGCGGTCGCAGTAGTTGGCGCGGTGCCTGCGCATCGCCTTGAAATCGCCCACCTGGTGATAGACCAGGATGCTGACGGCCGGGCGCTCGGTCAGGGCGCCGATCACCCCAACAGCTCCCGATAAACGCCAAGATTTCCCTCCACCATGGCGTCGATGGAGAATTCGCGCGCCATCAGCGCGCGGCCCCCGGCGCCCAAGGCGCGTCGGCGCGCCGGATCGGCCAGCAGGGCGGCGAGCGCCGCACCCAGGGCCGCCACGTCGCCGGGCGGGACCAGGAGTCCGTTCTCCCCGTCGCGCACCGCCTCGGGGATACCCCCGGCGCGGCTCGCGACGATCGGCACCCCGGCGCTCGCCGCCTGGAGCAGTGAGACGCCCAGCCCCTCCATCAGGGCCGGGTGCACCAGCAGATCCAGACAGGGCAGTATCTCATCGAGGTCGTCGCGAAAGCCGGCCAGGGTCACCTGGGCGCCGAGCCCCAGGGCCTGGATCTGGCGCGCCAGGTCCGGCCCCTGCGGACCCTGGCCGAAGAAAAATACCCGGAGTTCCGGGTGCGCCGCCACCAGGGGCGGCAGGGCGCGCAGCAGAAACCGATGGCCCTTGCGCTCGATCAACTGGGCGACCACGGCGAGCCAGGGGCCGGCGGCGGGCACCCCCCAGGCGCGCCGCCACCGCCGCCCGGTCGCCGGGCCGGGCATAGCGCTGCCAGTCCACGGCGCTGCGCACCACCCGCAGCTTTTCCGGGGGCAGGCCCGCGCCGCGCAGCACCCGGGCGATCCCCTCGGAGATGGCGATCACCCGGTCATGGAGCCGGTACTTGAGCGCGACCAGCCACCGCGGCTCCGGATTGTCCACCCGCCGCGTGTGGATCACGGGCACCCCGGTGAGACGCGCCGCGATCCCCCCCATCAGGTCCGCCCCGATGCGGCTGTGCAGGTGCACCAGGTCCGGGCGCTCGTCACGGATCAGGCGGGCCAGGCGGGGCACCAGCAGCAGGTCCGCGTCGCCGTGCATCGGCAGTCCCCGGACCCGCGCGACCGGTGCCGCGGCCTCCCCCAGGGCGCAGCCCGCGGGGCAGGCGAGCAGGTTCTCGTGGCCGCGCGCGTGCAGGCCGCGCAGCAGGTGCAGGACCTGGAAGGCACCGCCGTAGAGGTGCCGGCCGCCCTCCACATGCAGGACCCTCAAGGCGCGGTCCCGAGCACTGCCTGGGCGGCGGCCAGGACCTCGCCGACCCCCAGGGCCTTCATGCAGGTGAAGTCCGCGTTGCAGGTGGGCCGGCGCCGGCACGGCGAGCAGGGCTGCCGATGGTAGAGCACCCGGGCGTTGGCGCGGGTGGTCTCAAGATAAGGACAGGTGGAGCCGAAGAGCAGCACGGACGGGGTGCCGGCGGCGATGCCCATGTGCCCCAGCCCGGTGTCGACCGCCACCACCAGGGCGGCGCGCTCGATCAGGGCGGCGGCCTCCGTCAGGCTGGTCTGGCCCACCAGGTTGACCAGCGGCGGCCGGGTCGCGTCGCGGATTCCCCCCAGGCCCCCGTCGGTGCCCCCCGCGGCCGCCCCGTCATTGATCCGGTCCGCCGCCGCCCGGTCCCGCGGCCCGCCGAGCAGCACCGGGGTCAGCCCCAGTTCGCGGCGCAGGCGGATGGCCAGGTCCGCCCAGCGGTCCTCGAACCAGTGCTTCTGGGGGCGGGTGGTGAAGGGGCACAGGAGCGCGAAGCCGCTGGTCAGGCCCTCGCGGACCAGGGTCGCGTCGGCGCTGCGCCCGGCCGCCCCGTCATAGTGGACGACCATCTCGAAGGGGTCGGTCGGCAGCCCCAGGGCCTGCGCCAGGTACAGGTATTCGGAGCCGATGCGCCGCGCCTCCCCGCCGCGCGCGATGGTGCGCGTCATCAGCCAGGCGCTGCCCTCCCGGGAGCCCAGGCCGATGCGCTCGCGCGCCCCGGACAGCCGCGTCAGGAGCCCGCTCTTGCCGAGCCCCTGGAGGTCCAGGGCCAGGTCGAAGCGCTGCGCGTGCAGCGTCTCGCGCAGCGCCCGCAGGCCCCGGCCCAGCGCGATGAAGCGCCGCCGGCGCCACAACCGCCGCCAGTGACCCATGGGGCAGACGATCACCTCATCCAGGTCCGGGTGGTGGTCCAGCAGGGCCCGGCACTCGGGCTGGACCAGCCAGGCGATATGGGCCTGGGGACAGGCGCGCCGCAGCGCCGCCACCAGGGGCGAGGCGAACACGACATCGCCGATGGCCGAGAGGCGCACCAGCAGGATGCGGGCGTCCGGGGGGAGGGCGGGGGGGTGGGGGTCGGGCATGTCGGTTCCTGAAGAAAGTACGTTAGGAACGGTTCATTGATAGGTGAAACACGTCCATTAGGGAATGTTCTTGGCACCGTTGTCGTTGTCGTTGTCGTAATCGAGGTTATCGTAGTGTCCCGGATTCTCTCGCGCCGCAAAGTGCATCGCTTCTCCGATTACGATCTCGACAACGACAACGACAACGACAACGACAACGACAACGACAACGACAACGACAACGACAACGACGATTGCGTTTAACCTGTCAGTGACTCGTTGCCTGACGTATTTTCCTGAATGATATGCAGATCCCTCTGCGGGAAGGGGATGCTGATCCCCGCCGTCTGGAAGCCGTACCAGATGCGCCGGTTGACCTCTGAGCGGACCGCGGTGCGCCCCACCGGCCCCAGAAAGTGCACGCAATACTCGACCCGCAGGATCACTGCGGAGTCCCCGAACTCCCACAGACTGACCAGGGGCCCGGGCAGGCGCAGCACCGGCTCGTAGTCCGCCAGCAGGTCGCGGATCAGGGTCATGGCCCGGTCCGGGTCGTCCTGGTAGCCGATCCCCACCGTCAGGACCGTGCGCAAAATGTCGTCGCCGTGTGTCCAGTTGATGAAGTCGCCGCTGATCACGGTCCCGTTGGGGATGAAGACCTCCTGTTTGTCGAAGGTGCGCACCGTCAGCGAGCGGATGCCGATGCGGGTGACCTCCCCCTCGTGGCTGCCCACGGTCACGACGTCCCCCACCCGCAGCGGGCGTTCCACCAGGAGCAGGATCCCGGAGATGAAGTTGTTGACGATGTTCTGGAGGCCGAACCCGATCCCCACCCCCAGGCTGGCGGTGAAGACCAGCAGGGTGGTCAGATTGAGCCCCGACACCTCCAGGGCCAGCAGCACCCCGCACACCATCACCACGTATTGCGTGAGCGTGGCCAGGGCCTGGCGCAGTCCGCGGTCGCGCACCCGGCCATAGGCGAGTTGGAAGCTGACCTGTTTGACCCAGGCCCCGCTGGAGACCGCCAGGACCACCAGCAGGACCGAGAGGGCCAGGTCCCAGGGGGTCAGGTTCAGGTGCCCGGCATTGAGCAGTGGGTGCGCAGCCCAGTCCAACAGGGCGCGGATCGGCGGGGTATGGTTGTCCCAGCCCCAGAGCCGGATCAGACCCAAGCCCGCGGCCAGCCAGGCCAGGAGGACCGCCAGCCCATGGCCCGGGAGCAGGAAATAGCGCCGCCAGAAGGCGCCGCGCTCACCCGCGAGCCGCCCCGCGGTCCGGTCCCGCAGGTCACCCAGGCTGCCGATGGCGAAATACAGGAGCGCCGCCACCAGGGCCAGCCAGCCCAGACGGCTGGTGATCGCCCAGGCCAGGTTGGCGTATCCCAGCAGGCCCAGCATCCCCGCCGCGACCAGCGTGAGGGCGATCAGCCGGGACAGTTCGCTCAGCAGCCGGGTCCCGCGCCCGACCGGGGGCGCCTGCCCCCCCGCCGCGTCTCCGGGCACCTGCCCGTCGGTCGCCGCCGCTCCCCGCCGGCGCTGCGCCTGATGCAGGATCAGGTCGCGCAGCCCGAAGGCCGGCACGGCCAGCAGCAGCAGCCCGATCATCGCCAGGCGGTCCAATACATCGCCCAGCAGCGGTGAGACCCCGAGTGATCCGGTCACCAGATAGAGCGCGGCCACCACGGCGGACAACAGCAGGACCCAGCGCAGCCGCCGGTAGAACTGCCAACGCGCCGGTGAGCGGGCGTGCGCCGGGTCCCGCTCGAACAAGGCCGCCCGGGCGAGTGTCAGCACAAAGACGGCCACCGGCACGATGCCGAACAGGAGCAGGACGGGCACGAACTCATAGCCGGGCAGGGTGAGCCGTGTGCCGACCCAGGTCCAGACCGCGGCGGGGATGGCCAGGGGGAGCGCCGCGGCCAGGGCCGCGGCCGGGGCGGCCACCCGCCGGGTCGGGTCCGGCGTGACCAACTGCCGCCGCAGCGCCCGGCTCAGGACCAAGGCGCCGAAGACCAGCAGCAGGGCCCCGCCGATCAGCATTGGCCGTTGCGCCGGTTCCATCGCGGCGGCGCGGGTATGGAGGTCCTGCGCCAGGCGTCCCAGGCTCAGTCCCAGGAGCCGCGGCAGTCCGCCCACCCCGGCGGCGATGCGTCGCCACTCGGGGCCGGTCAGGGGGAAGGGGTGCCGGTCGGTCAGTGACCGGGCATAGACCTGTGCCGCCATCGCGGTGAAACGGGTGCGCTCCTCGCCGGCCCGATGCAGCAGGTCCGCGACCTCCTGCGTCTGGCGGGTGAGCACCGCGTCCAGGTCCGCATCCGGTGTCGGTGTACCGTCCGGCGCCGCCCGGCCCGCCGCCAGGGTGCGGCGGGCCACCAGCACTTGCCGCTGTAACTGCAAGGTGCCCTGGTATCCCCGCAGTCGGGTCCGCAGGTCCCGGATCTGGTCCGCGGCGCCCGCCAGCAGACCGGCCGGCATGGACGGGTCCTCCCGCAGGACCGCGAGTGCGTCCAGACGCTGCCGGATGCCGATCAGTTCCAGGTCGTTTTGGGCCAGATTGCCGCGGACGGCCACCTCCTGCAGGCGCGCATCGAGCGCCGCGCGCCGCGCGATGGCGTCCGGGTCATCACCGCTGACGGCCGCCGCCTCGTCCGCCAGCCGGCTGGCCGCGCGCACTGCATCGGTGACCGCGCGTTCCTGCGCCTTGACCTGGGCGTCCGCACCCAGCGCCAGGCTGCCCGCGCCGGGACCGGCCAGGTCATTGATGCTCTCCAGGCGCACCCGCGCCTGGAGCAGGCGCAGCCGTTGCTCGTCGAGTGTCAGCAGGCGCCCGATGGCCGCGCCCAAGCGGCCCATGGTGTCCCCCAGGGACCTGATGGTGTCCGCCTGCTCGCGCAGCAGCCGCAGTGCCGCCAGTCGGCGCGGGCGCGCCAGGTCCGTGTCCGGGTCGGGATCGGGGGTCTCGGCCAGGGCCACGATACCCTGTTCGAGCTGGGCCAGGGCGAGCCGCTGGTGTGCCGTCTGCTCGTTCAGCGTGTCGATGCGCATGCGCGTGGTTTCCAGTTCCAGGCGCGCCGCCCGCAGCAGGTCCGGGTGGACGTCCCGGGCGCGCAGTTGCACCTCCTCCAGGGCGAGCCGCTCCTCCAGGCGCTGCGCGTCCAGCAGCCGCCGCGCGACCGCCGCCTCCAACTCGGTGCCCACCCCCAGCAGGCGGGCGGTCTCGTCGCGGATGTCCGTGAGCGGCGGGATCGGCGCGCCCGCCGCCCGTGCCAGCCCCGGCGTCAACGCCAGGACCAGGAGCAGCGCCCAGCCCAGGGATGGGCCGGCCGGCGAACGGATCAGCCTGCGCCAACAGGGCATGGTGACACTCATGGTGACACTCGATAAGGTCCGGTCGCGGTCGGTGGTGGGACTGGGGGGCCATCTTAACCCAGGGCGCCCGCTTCGGACCCGCCTGACGCCCGCCCGGGTGCGATCAGAACTGATGTGGTGGCCGGGATCCCGGGTACGCTGTCGTTGTCGTTGTCGTTGTCGTAATCGAATAATCCGACCACGATTTCGACAACGATTACGACA
>NZ_CAIKKU010000177.1 GCF_903828115.1 uncultured Thiodictyon sp.
GCGCGTGGATCTCCAACTCGCAGCCGTTGCAGGAGCCGGCGTCGACCTGGCGGATGGCGAGGCTGCGCCCGAGCCGGGCGTGGACGTGCCGCAGCAATTCGATCCCCAGCCGCTCCAACTCCGCATCATCCGCCGCCGGCGCGGGTTCGGTGATGACGCCGGTTTTCAGGGATTGCTTCAGGATGCGGAACATGGGGCGTTACCCTCTGTGTCGTTGTCGTTGTCGTTGTCGTTGTCGTAATCGGGGTAATCATACCGGCCAGGATTCTCTCGCACCTCGCCGTTTCGTTGTCCGAGCTTTATAAGCATCGAAACGATCCGCAACAACATCGTTTTGGATCGATTGCGAGGCGCGAAGAAGTTGGTCTCGGGCGTGGCGATCGACGCCTTGCAAACGCTTGGCGAGTTTGTACGCCCAGGCCACGTAGCGAATCGAAACCCGATAGACATCGAGCTGCTCATGGCCGAATTGCATTGCTTCTCCGATTACGACAACGACAACGACAACGACAACGATTACGACAACGACAACGACAACGATTGATCTAGAGATCCACCCCGGAATAGGAACCATTGACCGACTTGTTGCACACCGGAAAGTCGGGCACGATGTTGCCCATGACCAATTGCTCCAGGCCCGGCCAGATGAACCAACTCGGGTCGCGCGGGAAGAAGCGGGCGATGCGCCCCTCGGCACCGAAGCGCACGAAGCTCAAGACCTCGCCGCGCCAGCCCTCCACCAGGCCCAGGCCGACCGCCCCGGGCGCCGCCGCGGGCAGGGGCGTGGCGATGGCGCTCGTGGGCAGGGTCTCGAGCAGTCGTTCCATCAGGGCCAGGCTGCCACGGACCTCCGCCATGCGCACCCGCACCCGGGCGGCCACATCGCCGTCGGCCTCGGTATGGACCTTGACCTCGAGTGTGTCGTAGGGCGGGTAGGGGTAGTCGTGGCGCAGGTCGAAGGGCAGGCCGCTCGCCTTGCCGACGTAGCCGGTGCAGCCCAGGGCTTGCGCCTGCTCGGTGGTCAGGCGCCCGGTGGTGATCAGGCGGTCGTTCAGGGATGGGTGGTCGTCGATGACATTGAAGAGCGGTTTGACGGCCTTGCGCAGGGCACTATGGTCGGCGTGCAGGCCCTGGTGCGCGTCCGCCGCCAGGTCGTGAACGACACCGCCGGGGACGATGGCGTCCATCATCAGGCGGTGTCCGAAGAGGGTGCGGCTGCGCCGCTGCCAGGCCTCGCGCAGGCGGGCGCACTGGACCAGGGCGAAGGTGAAGCCCACGTCGTTGCAGATGGCCCCGATATCGCCCAAGTGGTTGGCGACCCGCTCGCGCTCGGCCATCAGGGCGCGCAGCCACAGGGCGCGGGGCGGGACCTCGCACCCGGCGGCGCGCTCCATGGCCTGGCAGGCGGCCCAGGTGTGGGCGACCGTGGAGTCGCCGCTGACCCGCCCCGCCAGCCGGGCCAACCCGGCGGGGTCCCGGCCTACGGCGATCTTCTCGATGCCCTTGTGGACATAGCCCAGGCGCTCCTCCAGGCGCAGGACCTCCTCACCCATGGCGTGGAAGCGAAAATGGCCCGGCTCGATGATGCCGGCGTGCACCGGGCCCACCGGGATCTCGTAGACGCCGCTGCCGTGGACCGGGACGAAGGGGTAGCCCGCGTCCGCGGGGGTGCGGGCGCCGGAGCGGCCGGCCGCCGGGAACTCGGTGCGCAGCGGAAACTCGTCCGCCCCCCAGGCCTGGTGACGGGTCCAGCGGCGTGTCTCGCCGCTGAAGGAGACACCGGTCAGGTCGTGGCAGTGACGCTCCAGGCGCTCCAGGCCCGGGTAGTAGGGTGTCTGGGACGGCAGCACCGGCTGTTGCAGCGCGACCGGCGTCTCCAGCAGCAGATAACCGCCCTGGTGCTCCAGGGCCGCGCGCACCACGATGAGGCTGGCGCCGGGCGCGCCGCCCGCGGTGTCCGGCGGATCGGCCCAGACCCCGGCGTGGCGCAACCCCATCCGCGCCCCGATCTTGGCCGCGCTGCCCCAGTCATGGGGGTTGAGCACCAACCGCCGGGCCGGGGGCAGGGACTGCAGGTCGTCTGCATGGGTGAGCAGGCGCTTGTCCGCCAGCCGGGTGAGGAACTCGAACAGCCAGTCGATCTTCACAGCAGGCGCGTCCCCGTAATCAGCCCGGTCGCCCGGTCCAGCCAGTTGGCCAGGAAGGCGGGGATCGCAAGCCCCAGCCACAGCACCAGCGTCAGGTGGACGGCGACCGGGATCATGTTGGCTGCGACCGGCTGCTGGCCCTCCGGCGGGGTGCCGTAGACCATGGGGTGCAGGTGCCGGAAGAGCCCCGCAAAGGCGACCGCGAGCCCCGAGAGCAGGACGAGCGTGAACCAGGGGGCGGTCTTCATGGTGGCCGTGAGCAGCAGGAACTCGCTCATGAAGACGCCGAAGGGCGGGAAGCCGGCGATCGCCGCGACCCCGATCAGGAGCGACCAGCCCACCGTCGGCTGGGTGCGGATCAGGCCGCGGATCTGCTCGATGGCCTGGGTGCCGGCGATATGGGTGGCATGACCGACGGTGACGAAGATGGCGGACTTGGTCAGTGAGTGCACCAGCATGTGCAGCAGGGCGCCGAAGGTGGCGAGCGGCCCGCCCAGGCCGAAGCCGAAGGTCATGAGGCCCATGTGCTCGATGGAGGAATAGCTGAACATGCGCTTGATGTCACGCTGGCGGTGCAGGAAGAGCCCGGCCACCAGGAAGGACGTGAGGCCGAAGCCCATCAGCAGGTAGCCCGCCAAGTGCGGGTTGTCGGTGTGCGCGAGCGACCCGTCCACCAGCATCTTGAGCCGCACCACGGCGTAGAGTGCGACGTTGAGCAGGAGCCCGGAGAGGACCGCGGACATGGGGGTCGGGCCTTCCGAATGGGCATCCGGCAGCCATTGATGCATGGGCACCAGGCCGACCTTGGTCCCGTAGCCCACCAGCAGGAAGACGAAGGCGAGCCGCATCACTGCCGGTTCCAGGCGCCCGGCCTCGGTATAGAGGGTGCTCCAGTTGAGCCCGGCGGCGGGGTCACTGATCACCTGTTGGGCGGCGAAATAGGTCAGCACGGTGCCGAACAGGGCGAGCGCGATCCCCACGCCGCAGAGAATGAAATACTTCCAGGCCGCCTCCACCGCCTCCGGGGTCCGGTACAGGGAAACCAGGAGGACCGTGGCCAGGGTCGCACCCTCCACCGCCACCCACATCACGCCCAGGTTGTCGGTGGTGAGCGCGACCAGCATGGTGAACATGAAGAGCTGGTACATGGAGTGGTAGGTGCGCAGCCGCCGCGGCCCGATGCGGCCGATCGCCAGCACATAGCGCATGTAGGGGCGCGAGAAGACGCTGGTGGTCAGTGCGACGAAGGCGGTCAGGACCACCAGATAGACATTGAAGGCATCGACCCGGAAGGGCAGGCCGAAGATGTCCCCCGCGAGCGAGCCGGCGATCGGTCCGTTGATCGCCCCGGGCCCGCCCAGGTCGCCGGGCAGGTCGCTGACCAGGGCTACCGACCAGGCCAGCCAGAGCGCCGCGGCGAGCGAGAGCGCCGAGACGCCCAGGTTGAACCAGCCGGCGAGCGGCGGCGGGCGGATCAGCCCGAGGATCAGGGCGCCCAGGAGCGGCGTCAGCAACACCAGGGTGAGTGCGTTCACTGGTCACCCCCCGTCTCGCGCAGCCGGTTGAGTCGGTCCACGTCGAGCGAATCGATGCTCTCGCGGATCTGCAGGAAGAAGACGCCGAACAGCACCATGGCCACCAATACGTCGAAGGCGACCCCCAGTTCCACCACCAGCGGCATGCCGCCGGTGGCCGAGACGGCGGCCAGGAAGAGCCCGTTCTCCATCGACATGAAGCCCAGCACCTGTGCCACCGCCTGGGTGCGGAAGACCATCATCAGGAGCCCGATCAGGACCACCGCCAGGCTGATGGCGACGATGTTGCGGGTAAAGGTCAGTTCCTCCTGGATCATGGGCAGCACCAGCCAATAACTGAAGATCACCAGCGCGACCGCGGCCATGGTCACGAGCGTGGGGCTTTGCAGGGACTCGGTGTGCCGCTCCAACTCCAGGCGCCGCACCAGCCGATGCAGCATCCAGGGGATCAGCAGGGCCTTGAGCGCCAGCGTCAGGGCGGCCGAGAAATACAGGTGATGGATGTGCCCGGTCGCCGCCACCACCGTGGTCACGGCCGCCACCAGGGCGCCCTGCCAGGCGAAGGCATGGATCGCCGAGATCAGCCGATTCTGGGCCAGCAGCACGAAGGACAGGAACAGCACGATCGCCGCCAGTACCAGCACCAATTGCTGGAGGAGCGGCAGCAGGCTCAGGTTCATGCCCCCACCTCCAGGATCACATGGCTCAGGAGCCCCAGCAGGGACAGCAGCAGGGCGAGATTGAGAAATTCCGGGGCGCGGAACAGTCGCATCTTGGCCAGCACCGTCTCCCCGACCGCCAGCACCGCCCCGAGTGCGGCGAGCTTGGCCAGCACCGCGGCCAGCCCGAGCCCCAAGGCGGCGGCGCCGAACCCGCGCCCGATCCCCCAGGGGAAGAAGACATTGGCGATCAGGGTCCCGTAGAGTAGCAGCTTGATCTGGGCCGACCACTCCATCAGGGCCAGGTGCCGGCCCGAGTATTCGAGCAGCATGGCCTCGTGGATCATCGTCAGTTCCAGGTGGGTGGTCGGGTTGTCGATGGGGATACGGCCGGATTCGGCGACCGCCACCAGGATCAGGCCGCCCAGGGCGAACAGATAGGATGGCCGCAGGACGAAGCCGTCGACCAGGTGATAATCGATGACGCTCGACAGGTTGGTCGAGTGGGCGGTCATGGCCAGGGTGAAGACCGCCATCAGCATGGCCGGCTCGGCCAGGGCGCCGATCAGCATCTCGCGCGAGGCCCCCATGCCGCCGAAGGCGGTGCCCACGTCCATGCCCGCCAGGGCCAGGAACACCCGCGCGAGCGCCAGGAGCCCCACCAGCACGATGATGTCGGCAATGGCCGCGGTCGGCAGGTCCACCACCAGCAGCGGCACGGTCGCCGCCGCCATCCAGGTGGCCGTGAAGACGATATAGGGCGCGGCGCGGAACAGGGGGGAGGCGGTATGGGCGACCCGCGCCTCCTTGGCCAGCAGCTTGTAGAGGTCCCGATAGGCCTGGAACAGGGGGGCGCCGCGGCGGTTCTGCAGCCGCGCCTTGACCTTGCGCACCCACCCGACCAGGAGCGGTGCCAGGGCGATATACAGGCACGACTGAAAGACCGCGAGGACCCAGCCGGGCAGGGTGAGGTAATTATCCACGGCCGTGGGTTTCTCTGATAGCGAGTGCCTTTTGCGCCGTTGTCGTTGTCGTTGTCGTTGTCGTTGTCGTTATCGTAATCGAGGTTATCGTGGTGACTCGGATTCTCGCACCCCAAATTGCATCGCTTCTCCGATTACGACAACGACAACGACAACGATCGTGTTTGACTTGCTCTTGGCTCGTTACCAGGTTCATGTGATGATCCATAAGAGTCCCACCAGGGTCGCCAGCGTCCAGCCGAGATAGACCCGGACGCTGCCCGATTGCAGCAGCACCACCCGTCTGGCCGCCGACTCCACCGCCCGCGCGATCGGCAGATAGAGGAGCCCCCAGAAGCGGTCGCCGATATGCAGCCGATGGCGCAGTGTGCCGTCCTCTTGCCGGGTCATCGTTTCATCGATCTGGAACAGGAGCCCGAAGACCCGCCGGATCGGTTGGGCAAAGGCGGTGGCGGTGTACTGCATCCGCGGCGAGGGCGGCGCGAAACCGCAGTCCCAGGCATCGCCGCGGCGTATCCAGCGTACCGGTGCGCCGCGCGACCACAGATAGTTCAGGCCCCAAAAGACCGTGAGGCCGATCCCGGCGAGCATCAGCACGATCAGCGGACCGCTGTAGCTCGCGGTCTGCGGCGACACCGGGGTCAGCCACAGCCAACCATAGGCGCCGGCCTGGGGCAGTCCGCCGCCCAGGATCGCCCGCGGTACGGCGTCGATCAGCCCGATGACCCAGGTCGGGAAGACCCCGAGCAGCAGGCACAGGAGCGCCAGGAAACCCTGACCGGCCTGCATCCCCCAGGGCCCCGGGCGGGCGCGGCGCACATGGCGTGAGCGCGCCTGGCCGAGGAAGGCGACGCCGTAGACCTTGACGAAGGTCACCGCCACCAGGGCCCCGGTCAGGGCCAGCACGGCGGAGGCGATGGGGATGAGGCTGCGCAGGACCCCGCTCTGGAGTTGCCAGGCCTGCAGCGCCGCCTGGAAGGTCAGCCACTCCGAGACGAAGCCGTTGAAGGGGGGCAGGGCGGAGATGGACAGGACCCCGACCAGGAAGAAGAGCCCGGTCCAGGGCTTGCGGCGCAAGAGTCCGCCCATCTGGTCCAGGTCGCGCTCGTGGGTGCTGTGCAGGATGGCCCCGGCACCCAGGAACAGGAGCCCTTTGAACAGGGCATGGTTCAGGCAGTGATACAGGGCCGCGACGAAGGCGAGGGCCCCGAGTGAGCGGTAGCCGGTGCTGAGGAACACGAGGCTCAGGCCCAACCCGATGAAGATGATCCCCAGGTTTTCGACCGAAGAATACGCGAGCAGGCGCTTGAGATCCGTCTGCAGCAGGGCCGCGAGCACCCCGAACAGGGCCGAGAGGCAGCCGATGATCAGGACTACCACCCCCCACTGCCAGGGGAACTGCCCGATCAGGTCGAAGACGAAGCGGATGAACCCATAGACGGCGACCTTGAGCATCACCCCGGACATCAGGGCCGAGATGTGCGACGGGGCCACCGGGTGCGCCTCCGGCAGCCAGGCGTGCAGCGGCACCAACCCCGCCTTCATGCCGAAGCCCATGAAGGCGAGGGCGAAGGCGACCCCGGCCCAGATCGGCGGCAGTTCGGCGGCGCGCAGTTCGCTGAAGGAAAAGCCGGTGCCGAAGGCCGCCAGTACCCCGTAGCCGAGCAGGATCATGAGCCCGCCCACATGGGCCATCAGCAGATAGAGGAAGGCGGCGCGCCGGTTGGCGCTGTGCTCGTGGTGATAGGCGACCAGGAAATAGGACGAGAGCGACATCAGCTCCCAGGCGACCATGAACAGGAAGGCGTCGTCCGCCAGCACCACCATCAACATGCCGGTCAGGAAGAGCCCGCTGAAGCCGCCCAGGGCCGTCAGTGAATCGTGTCCGTGCTCGAAGCCGCGGACATAGGCCGGGGCATAGAGCCCAACCGCGCAGGTGACGACCCCGATCAGCAGCAGAAAGAACCCGGCCAGGGCATCGAGCCGCACATGCCAGGGCAGCCAGGGCAGGCCGAGCGGCAGTGTCGTCTGAACCGTACCGCCCAGCGCCAGGGCGATCAGCCCCGCCGCCAGGGCCGCGAGCCCGGCCAGCCCGAGCAGCGGGGTGGCCGCCAGCCGCAGGGTTGCCGGCACCCGCTTGGCGAGCAGCGAGACCAGCGTGGAGGCCAGGGCCAGGACTACCGCGAGCCCGGCGAGGGCCAGGGCCTGTTGCATGGTCACGGCGCCGCTCATTGGCCGGGCTCCGACGGGGGCATGGGCCGCGGCTCGGGGGTCGGCGACGGGGCGCTCGCCGCCGTCTTCAAGCGCACCCCGCGCCCGCCGCCGCCGCTCGGTGAGCCCTCGGCGATGAACTCGACCCCGACCCGCTCCAGGGCCTCCACCAGCTTTACCAGCGAGTCCACGTTCCCGCGCACCGTGCCCTCGCTCGCCTCCCTGCGCTGTATGGTCGGCAGCGACAGCCCCGCCGCCTCGGCGAGGCGGCGCTGGTCGAGACCCAGCAGGGCGCGGGCGGCTCGGAGTTGGGCGGCGGTGAGCATGTGCAGGACATCGGTTGTGATGCGTGGGACCTTAGAATAGCCAGTTTTGGCTTGAGGGGGCAAGGGCAAAACGTCGGCGCCGAGGGAATTGCCCCGTGCGGGGGGACGCTGGCCGAAGCCTGGGCGTCGCAGCCTGGCCCTCGTTGTCGTTGTCGTTGTCGTAATCGAAATCGGAGAAACGATGCACTTTGGGGTGCGAGAGAATCCGGGACACTACGATAATCTCGACAACGACAACGACAACGACAACCCCGCCGAGACGTTAAGGCTCCGGGATGGCGAGTGGGGCTACCCCGAGCCTCAGCCGCATGGCGGCCTGGTGGTCGCGTGCTCGGTATTCGCATTCTCGTCGCGCTCCGGCTCGTCGCAGTGGTAACGCTGACTGAAGCGAATGACGAGGATGGCGACACTGACCAGCAGGATGGCGCCGCCCTCGAACAACAGGTTCTCCGGCGCGATGTTCTTGCCCTGCAGCACGATCAGCCGCGACAGGGCGGTCACGGCGATGAACATGGGGTAGGTGAAGGGCACGCGGTGGCGGATGAAATAGACGTTCGCCATCGCCATGATCTCCAGAAAGATGAAGATCAGGAGTACGTCTTCCAGTTTCACCTGGCCATTACCGACAACCCCCATCACCAGTTGCCCGATCGCGAGCAGGGCCAGTCCGCCGACCAGGAGCAGCACGGCCTTCTCGACATAGCGGAAGATAGTGGAGAGGAAGCGGTCGAGTTGTTGTTCGGGTTTCATGATCAGCCTTTAAGTAACAAGATAGACACGAATCGTTGTCGTTGTCGTTGTCGTAATCGGAGAGGCGATGGATCTTAAGGTGCGACAAAATCCGAGGCGCTACGATGACCTCGGTTGCGACAACGACAACGACAACGACAACGGCGCAATCGGCAGTCCCTAATCGAAATTGCTTAATTTGTGAGTCGCGTTGCCGATATGTCCGCTGTCGGTGGCGGCGCGCCGGTCGCCGCCTGGTGCAGTTGGCGTATCTCATTGTGGCGTTTTTCGATCTCGCGGCGGAATTCGCGCCGCAGGGCGGCGGTTTCATAGCGTCGCCGCTCGTTCGGCGTCTCGATCTGGAGCGGCGGCACCCGAACCGGGCGGCCCTCGTCATCGACCGCGACCATCGTAAAATAGCAGGTCATTGCGTGCCGGGTGGTCTTGTGAATGATATCCTCGGTCATGACCCGGATGCCGATCTCCATGGAGGTGGTGCCCGTGTAATTCACCGAGGCGAGGAAGGTCAGCAACTCCCCCACCCGCACCGGTTGCCGAAAAAACACCTGATCCACGGACAGCGTGACCACGTAATGATTGCAGTAGCGCGAGGCGCAGGCATAGGCCGCCTGATCGAGCAGGCGCAGGGTGGCGCCGCCGTGGACGTGGCCCGAGAAATTGGCCATGTCGGGCGTCATCAGCAGGGTCATGGTCAGGGTCTTGTGCTGCATTTCCGTCATCAGATTCACCTCTTCTCGTTCCCACGCGCTGCGTCACTGCCGTTAAGTTAAGGATTCCCTTTCCTATGGTTCTCACGTTCCCCCGTGAGAGTCAGTTCGGGCCCTCTGCGTCCAGTCCGCAGACCGCCCGCTCGGCGTTCCCACGCGCGCGCGTCGGAACGATGAAGAGGCCGTTGGCGCCGCGCAAACCCCTCTGGTGGCAACGCTGCCGCGGTGTCACTCAGGTGTCGGCCACTGTGCGGCCCGGGCGGATCGCCGACGCCCGCCTCGAGCGCGGTCAAGATCACACCAAGGCGCCAGGAAGTGGAAGAATTCTCTCACAAAGGCACAAAGACACAGAGAAGAAAAAAATCCTCTTCCCATCTGGCTCCCACGCGCCTGCGTGGGAATGCAGTTTTGGCCGCTCCCGCGGCCTGAATCTCCCCGCGAGTCTGAACTTCGTGAGTAACACGAATCGATTCCTCTATCTCTTGCTCAGGGGATCAGTGGAATAGCCATGGCTTCACCGCCGCATTTAGCCGCTCCAACTCTCCGCTGTTGCAGGCGAGTTCAGGGTGATTCCAGATTGCCCTTGCATTAGTCCGGCAATCCTCGGCAAGCGCCGTCCCAATGGCCTCGAGGGCGCCGATGTTGGGCATGGCGTGTTTGATATCTTGCGGTTCCTGGCGCGCGCCCAGGATGAAGACCCGGTCTCGCACATCGTCGGGCACATGGTCCTTTGCGTAACTCAACCGTTCTTCGTGTCCGTCGAAGTCCATCATAAGCACCAGCCTCCTTTCCGGCGTTCGACGCAAATCGCCTAACTGATTCTTCGCGAAAGACTCCAAAACCTTCTTCCAGCCGTCGGCCAGCGGCAATACCTTTATCGAGCGTGGCTTGATCGCAGAGTGGAGACTGAAGCCAACGGCAAGTTGCCGATTCTGGTCGTCCTCCGGTAGCACGTAGAGGTGCGGCTGATACTTGTTGGTCATGGGCCAACGTCGCCGCGGATCAGTGCTTCAACGAGATCGCCGTGGACCGAAAGCTCTTCCAGCCTTCGCACCTGCGTCGGCTCGAGATGGCTGTTGCGGTAGAGGACGAGCGTGTTTTCATCGGAGAACTTGCGGATTGCTTCCGGGTTGTGCGAAGTAATGAGAAGCTGTCCGCCGGCACTGAAGGAACGCCGCAGGTCCATGATGAAATGTCCGACCTCCGAGAGTGAAAGATAATTGTCCGGTTCGTCCCAGAAGCAGACCAGCGAGGGAAACACCTTGTTCATGGCTACCACCACCGCGCCGAGGAGGAAACACTTTTCTCCGTCGGAGAGATCCGGGAAGGCGATCGAGGTCTCTGCACGATCTTTGCGAAAGGAGAGGCTCATACGCTCGGTGCGTTCGATGCTCGGTCCTACCGGAATTTTGCTAATCTTGCCAAAATCGGGCATCTGATTTCTGAGTGACTGTTCGATAATTGAATCGGCTGCGGGATAGGTGTCTATCAGCCAGGTAAACCACTCTCCAAACTTGCTTCCGTCTGTTATCGCTTGCCACCAACCTTCATTGCCGGTGGAATCGCCGCTCATCGTACTCGGTATCGGGGCCAAGACGACCATACTGGCGAGCCAATTCTTGAATGTGCCAAGATCGTTGGGTTCGTTTCGACCCTGAAGTATGGAAAGCGCGATGGTCTTCCCGTCGATGAGGAATACCGATTCGGTAGCGCCGCCGGCGTTGTGCTGGGTCACCTCGGCTTGACGCCGCGAATAGACCGGTTCGCCTCCGGCGATGAGCCTTTCTTCGTGAACATGCAGTTCGGCGGGGTCTCCCGACAGCTCTACGGCAAGTGTGTAGAGGTAGGGGCGGCCGGATATCAATGCCTCGATTTCAAAACGAATAGGCAAAGTCTTACCGCCGCGGCCGAAGTCCTCCGGTCGCAGCAACTGATCGAGGCGGCTCCTGCCGAAGCCGATACGTTGCAGTATCGTCAAGACCTGGCGAATGGACGACTTACCTGAGCCATTGGTGCCAAGCAAGAGTGCGGTGGGCATCTCTTTGAGGACCAGCTCGAAGTTCTCAAAACAGCGGAAATTATGAATATAAAGCCGTTCGATCATTTTGCGTGCTCCGCTCGTAGTGCTTCGACATCCGGTGACTTGTGCCTTCTGGACCTTTAGACGCTACCCCGCAGGCTCCAACCGCGCATAGGCCAGGACCAGCCACTTGGCCCCGACCCCCTGGAAATTGACCTGAATCCGCGCCTGGGCCCCGCGCCCCTCGCTATTGAGCACCACGCCCTCCCCAAACTTGGGGTGCGTGACCCGCTGCCCAAGGTGGAAGCCGCCGGTATCGCCGCCCCCCATGGCCCCGGTCGCGGCGGGCACCGGCGCGCGGGCCGTCGCCGGGCGGGAGACACCGCGCCCGCGCACCTCCTCCATCAATTCCGGCGGGACCTCACGCAAGAAGCGTGAGGGTTGCGGGTAGGATTCCTTGCCATAGAGCCGCCGCGATTCGGCGTGCGTCACATAGAGTCGATGCATGGCGCGGGTCATGCCGACATAGCAGAGTCGGCGCTCCTCCTCCAGCCGCGCCGGGTCCTGCGCCGACATGCTGTGGGGGAAGAGCCCTTCCTCCAGGCCGACCAGGAAGACATTGGGGAACTCCAGGCCCTTGGCGCTGTGCAGGGTCATGAGTTGGACCGCGTCGCTGAATGGGTCGGCCTGGGCCTCGCCCGCCTCCAGGGCGGCATGTGACAGGAAGGCACCGAGCGGGTCGGCCTCGTCGTCCTCGACCTCCTGGCGGAAGCGCCCGGCGGTCTCCACGAACTGTCCCAGGTTCTCCACCCGATCCTCGCCCTTGCCGTCCTTCGCCTTCATATAGAAGTCCGCGAGCGCCGCGGCCGCGATGACATGGGTGGCGGTCTCGGCCAGGTCCAGGTCCCGGGTCGCCGCTTGGGCGTTGCGGATCAGGTCGACGAAGTGGACCAGGGTCGCGGTGCCGCGGGGGCCCAGGGCGCCCGCGGCGATCAGGTCCTGCGCCGCCTGCCACAGCGAGATCGCCGACCCGCGCGCCCGCTCGCGCAGCAGATCCAGGGTCCGCTCCCCGATGCCGCGGGTGGGGGTGTTGATGACGCGCTCGAAGGCGCCGTCGTCGTCCGGGTTGTTCAGCAGGCGCAGGTAGGCGAGCGCGTCGCGCACCTCCGCGCGCTCGAAGAAACGCAGTCCGCCGTAGACCCGGAAGGGGACCTGGGCGTTCATCAGGGCCTCCTCGAACAGCCGCGACTGGGCGGTGGTGCGGTAGAGGATGGCGCACTCGGCGCGTCGGTAGCCCTCCTCGGTGCTGTACTTGCGGATGCGCTCGACCACGAAGCGCGCCTCGTCCACCTCGTTGAAGGCCGCATAGCGGCGGATCGGCTCACCCTCGCCGTCGGCGGTCCACAGATTCTTGCCCAGCCGGCCCGGGTTGCGGGCGATCAGTGCATTGGCGGCCTTGAGGATGGTGCCGGTGGAGCGGTAGTTCTGCTCCAGACGGACCACCTGGCTGCCGGGAAAGTGCCGTTGCAGGGACTGGATGTTCTCCACCCGCGCCCCGCGCCAGCCGTAGATGGACTGGTCGTCGTCACCCACCGCGAACAGGTTGTCGTTGGGGCCGACCAGGAGGCGCAACCAGGCGTACTGGATGGCGTTGGTGTCCTGGAACTCGTCCACCAGGACGTGGCGGAAGCGCTCCCGGTAGTGGTGGAGTATGTCCGCACGGGTGAGCAGCAGTTCGTGGGCGCACAGCAGCAGATCCGCGAAGTCCAGGAGCCCGCCGCGCGTGCGCGCCGCCTCGTACTCCCGGTAGACGGCGACCATCTGCGTGAGATAGCGATCACCGGCCGCGTCCACATGGTCCGGGCGCAGCCCCTCGTCCTTCTGCTTGTTGATGAAACTCTGGACCTGGCGGGGCGGCCAGTGCGACTCGTCCAGTTCCATGGCCTTCAGGATGCGCTTGATCAGCCGGAACTGGTCGTCGCCGTCCAGGATCTGGAAGTGCTGGGGCAGCCCCGCGTCCTGCCAGTGGGCGCGCAGGAAGCGGTGGGTGAGCCCGTGAAAGGTGCCCACCCACATGCCGCCCACCGGGTGGCCCAGCATCTCCTCGATGCGGGTGCGCATCTCGCGCGCTGCCTTGTTGGTGAAGGTGACCGCCAGCAGCGACCAGGGCGGTACATTTTCCACCTGGATCAGCCAGGCGATGCGGTGCACCAGCACGCGCGTCTTGCCGCTGCCGGCACCGGCCAGCACCAGGCGGGTACCCGCCGCGGCGGTGACCGCCTCGCGCTGGGCATCGTTCAAGGGATCGAGAATGTGGGAAACGTCCATGGCGGCATTCTACGCGACCGCGCGGTTCCCGCGCGCGGGCGCGCCGTTTGCATCCGGGGGCGCGCTCCGGGTGTCCTTTGATCTTGGTCTGGCGCAGGTTCCGAGGTCCTGCCCGCGTCTTCGATCGCTCGATTCCTGGAATCCACTACGTAGTCTTACTTAGCCGGTCCTGCGCAGTTGCGCCTATGACGCGCGGCCGGGTCTGCGGCACCATGGGGCCGACGCCGCGACCGCGCTGTACCCGAGGTCGCATGGGCAAACCGCAACCGAGGAACCGACATGAGCGAATCGATCCAGTGGCCCGCGGCGGCGACCGCGTTGTGGGCGCGTCTGAGTGCCCATGCCTTCGCGGCCCCCGCCAACGGCCTGGACCTCACCCGGCGCCTGGCCCGCGAGCAGGGTTGGACCAGCGAGCGGGCGCGTGACACGATCAAGGAGTATCGGCGCTTCTGCTTCCTGTGCTGTGTCGCCGGGGAGCCCATGACCCCGAGCCAGGAGGTCGACGAAGTCTGGCATCTGCACCTGACCTATACGCGCGACTACTGGGGGTGCTTTTGCCAGCTGGTGCTCGGCACGCCCCTGCACCATGGGCCGACCCGTGGCGGGCCAGCCGAGTTCTTTTTCTACGACGCGACCGGGGTCTGCCTGTCCCACCGTCTCAAGCCGGACCTGGTGGGCAAGACCCTTCTGGACCACCGCGACGCGCGCGGCTGCTATCTCGTGCGCGAACTGCTGGCGGTTGCCGCCCACGGCGGGGGGCGCATCTATGAGGATCAGGACACGCTTCGGCACCATCCTCATGGTCCTGGTGCTGACCACCCTGGTCGCCGCCGTGCTGGTCCTGCTGACCAACCTGCACCAGGGCCGGCTCGCCAGTCGACACCTGCAGTCCCTGGTCCACCACTACATCGCGGGCGCCCTGGGGACCCTGGACACGGCGATTGCGCAGGTGCGCAGCGTCTCGCACAGTCTGCGCCCCGCGGAGCTCGACGATCTGGAACTGGAGCCGGCGCTCAAGGAACTGCTCGCCGGGTTCAGCGCGGGCATCGGCATCGCCGCCGACCTGGTCTTTGCGTGGGACGGCCCGCCGCTGGGCGAGATCGTGGAGGCCCAGCTCTACCGGGTGGTGCAGGAGGCCCTGATGAATATCGAAAAGCACGCACGGGCGTCGCACGTCAGGGTGGAACTGGGCGCCGTCGGCCGGTCGGTCCGGCTGGCGGTCAAGGACGATGGCCGCGGCTTTGATGCGGCCGGCGCGTCGGCGGGCCCCCGGCATCGGTCTGCGCAACATGCGCGAGCGCTTTGAACTGCTGGGCGGTCAGTGGCGGATCGACAGCGCACCGGGGCAGGGGACTCGCATCGAGGGCGAAATCCCGGCCCCCACCACCCGCTGAAGGAGGCACCATGAGCGAGCCTGTCGTCGCGCCCATCCGGGTCCTGATCGTCGATGACCACCCGCTGCTGCGCGACGGTGTCGGCGCCTGCCTGTGCCAAGACCCCGGGATTGCGCTGGTGGGGCAGGCGGGCAACGGCGAGGAGGCCTTGCAGGAGGCGGCGCGTCTGCGCCCGGACCTGATCCTGATGGACATCGGCATGGGGGCATGGCAGGAGGCCGCCGTTCGCAAGATTCAGCAGGCACCGGAAACGGCTATCCTCCCCCAAAAGTCATGGCTCACGGACCTGATCAACACGGCCACCATCACCGCCAAGGACACCGTGGTTAAACTCTATGACCAGATGGCGGGCGAGGCCGTCGGGGCCAAGGAGCGGGTGGGGCAGCTCAACAAATAGCGGCGTACGGCCTCCGGCGCATGATAGTGCAGCGAGCGATAAGGCTTGATCTCTCTGGTCTCAGGGACTCTTTGCCAGTGCCCGGCGCACATGGTCGAGGACGCATCCGGCGCACGCGACGGCTTCGCACGCCTCCGCCGCTTGCGGTTCGGAGGCGTCGCCGGGATAGCGGAAGGCCGTGCCGTAGGGGGTGAGAACCTCCGCGGCTTCGGCCAGTGCGCCGAAGGAGGCATCGAGCGCGGCGCACTCATCGACCATAAAGCACAATGCCGTGCGTCAAAACACCGCAATCCAGCGTCGAGGCCACCCGGGCATTGCGTGCGGACTCGGCCCGCGTGCGCACGACCAGATCCACCGGTGCTTGGACCCCGTGAAGCGCATGGTAAGCCCTGCGGGCCCGCCGGTAGGGTGGTTCCGCCTGATCGGGCACGACGACATACAGATCCAGGTCGCTCTGCGCATGGGGCGACCCCAATGCATAGGAACCAAACAGCAGGATGCGCTCGGGCGCCAGCGCCGCGACGATCCGTGCGGTGATGTCTCGCATCCTGGCGTCGTCGGCCGGCTGCATGGGGGACCTCTGAGTTCACCTGACGGGGATTCGACCATCTGCGCCGTGGATTCAGGACTCAGGGCAGTAATTCCAAGCGCCGCTCGATCCGTTCAATGCGCTCGACGATTCTGTCGATCGAGACTTGCTGCCGAGCGTCCGTTTCATCGCCATGGTTCAATTCGCGCTTCACGCCTACCATGGCCGACTCAAGACCGGACATGCGGTGCTTCAGATCCATGATGTCGTCGCCGATCTGGTCGACTCGTCCGCGAATGTGGCGCAGATGCTCAAGTACGAGGCTTTCGATGTTGTCGGTCATGTCGGCTCCGTAGAATTTAGGGTTGGACCGGCCCAGGAGCCGGTTCGCAGTTTTCGCTGAGAAACCTGAGGGCTTACTAGCGTAGCGCAACCTGCGACTCGGGGGTACGGCCGCGGTGAGGCGGCGGGGCAAGGCTATCGTCTGCCCACCGTCGTCGGATCTCCCCGGCGTTCCTGTCGGTGCCAGGATTGCTCCTGATTCGCCCGATCCGGGCGTGCGCCGCGCCTTCCCTAGGCCCGGAAGGCCCGCCCTGGTGTATCCTTGGCACCTACATAGCGACCGATCCCGACCGATCCGGCGCGCTCAACCCCAGCCCTGGAAGCCCCTGCACCGTGACCCAGCTCAAGAACGACACCTTCCTGCGCGCGCTGTTGCGCGAGCCCGTGGACTACACCCCCGTCTGGATGATGCGCCAGGCCGGGCGCTACCTGCCCGAGTACCGCGCCACCCGCACCCGGGCGGGCAGTTTCATGGATCTGTGCATGAACCCGGAGCTGGCCTGCGAGGTCACGCTCCAGCCGCTGGAGCGCTTTCCGCTGGACGCGGCCATCCTGTTCTCCGACATCCTGACGATCCCGGACGCCATGGGCCTGGGGCTCTATTTTGCCGAGGGGGAAGGGCCGCACTTCGACACCCCGGTGCGCACCGAGGCCGACGTGGCGCGGATCGCGGTGCCGGACCCGGAGGTCGAACTGCGCTATGTGATGGACGCGGTGAGCCTGATCCGGCGGGAACTTAAGGGGCGGGTGCCGCTGATCGGCTTCTCGGGCAGCCCCTGGACGCTCGCGACCTACATGGTGGAGGGGGGCGGAAGCAAGACCTATGCCCACACCAAGGCGATGATGTACGACCGCCCGCAACTGCTCCACGCCCTGCTGACCAAGGTGGCGGACGCCGTGGCAGTCTATCTCAACGCCCAGATCGCCCGCGGCGCCCAGGCGGTGATGATCTTCGACACCTGGGGCGGCGCCCTGACCCCGGCCAAGTACCGCGAGTTCTCGCTCGCCTACATGCAGCGGGTGGTGGCGGGCCTGACCCGGGAGGCCGAGGGGCGGCGGGTGCCGGCGGTGCTGTTCACCAAGAACGGCGGTCAGTGGCTGGACCGGATGGCCGACACCGGCTGCGACGCCCTGGGCGTGGACTGGACCACGGACCTGGCCGACGCCCGCCGCATGGTGAAGGATCGGGTGGCCCTCCAGGGCAACCTGGACCCCTGTGTCCTCTACGCCTCCCCCGAGCGGATCCGCGAGGAGGTGGCGGCGGTGCTCGCGAGCTTCGGCCACGGCAGCGGTCATGTCTTCAACCTGGGGCACGGCATCACGCCGGACGTCGACCCGGACCACGCGGGGGCCATGGTGGCCGCGGTCCATGAACTGAGCCCGGCCTACCACCGGGGGGCTGAGTCGAGCCTGACATAGCGAGGCTTTACCGTGAAAGTCGCGCAGCGACGCTGTGGGAGCGGCTTTAGCCGCGACGAGGCCTCGCGGGTGACCCGCGTGGCGTCGGCGTTCGCGCTGCGGCACCGCGTCGCGGCCGCAGTCTGCTCCCACAAGGAACTTTCATGTTCCGGGGTGATGGACGAGCCTTCATGGCGGTGAGCCGCGACGTGATCGCGCAAACTGCCATGGGCTCGTCGCGGCTGAAGCCGCTCCCACAGCGTCGCTGCGCGACGTCCAAACGCCTCGACCTCCGGTGCGCGAGCGCCCAGCGGCCGGTCGCGTAGCTGCGCTCGATGGTCGGCGCCTTTTGAGCCAGGTCTACCAGGAGCCCCAAGATGCAAACACCAGATCGCCCGCTGGTCGCCCATGATGAGCGCGACGCCGGCCCCGCCGTTCCTCAGGTGGAACTGTTGTCGCGGGCGCCGGGTCCGGCGACGGTGCGTGAGCCCCTGCGCCAGGCGGCCCGTTTCAGGCTCTTCGCGGTGGTCTTCACCCTGATCCTGATCGGCGGGTCCTTGTGGAATTTCACCCGCCCCGCCCAGTACCGGGCGACCGCGACCGTGCTGATCGAGGTCCCCGAGGGGATCGGCTTTACTGCCGGGACGGCCGGTGCCGATCCCCAGAATGTCGCGGTCCAGGGCCGTATTCTGCTGGCCCAGGACCTCCTGGCGGACACCCTGGCGCGGGCGTTGTCCATTGACCCGGGGCTCAGCGCCCTGGACCCGGACGGCCTGCGGCGGCTCTTGGACGTCCAGCCGACCGCGGGGACCAATCTGGTCGAGTTGAGCGCGGTCGGTCCGGCCCCGGCGCAACTCGCGATTCTGGTGAACGCCTGGATCGAGGCCTATCTGGCGCGCCGACAGACCCAGATCGAGGGCGACGTAGGGACGGTCCAGGCGCGGCTCCAAGAGGAGTACGACCGCCTCGACGCCCAGAAGCGGGAGAAGGCCGCGGCGCTGGACCGTTACCGCCAGGAACACAGCATCGACACCATGGAGCAGGCGGGCAACCAGGCCCCGGCGCGGCTCGAGGCCCTGACCAAAGATCTGAACACCGCGCGTGCCGATGAGGTGAAGGCGCAGTCCCAACTCACGGCCTTGGACGAGGCGATCGCCCGCGGAGAGCAGGTCGTGCCGCCCGCCGAGCAGGGCGCCGTGCAGCAGATGGAGCAGGAGGCCGCCAAGCGTCGCGCCGATCTCGCGGTCCTCTCCCAGCGCTACACCAAGGTCTATCTGGACAGCGAGCCGAGCCTGAAGGAATTGCCCGGCGAGTTGGCCCGGTTGGAGGCGCGGATCAAAGAGCAGCTGACCAAGGGCCGGAACTTCCTGCGTTCCGGCCTGACCCGGGAACTGGACCGGGCGCGCCGCCAGATCCGCCTCCTGGAGCAACAACTCGGCGTCCAGCGCTCCGAGGCGTCGCGTTTCACTGCCCGCTTCGCCCGCTACGAGACCCTGAAGCAGGACCTGGCGCGGGTCGATGAACAGCATCGCGACCTGGAAAAGCGCCTGATCGAGGTCAGGACCAAGGCCCCGGCCCGGTATGCCCAAGTCAAGGTGGTGGAGCCCGCCTTTGCCCCCCATCGCCCCTTCCAGCCCGATTATTGGCGGGACTTCCTCTACAACCTGGTCGCCGCGGGGGCGACGGCGCTCCTGGCCATACTCCTCCTGGAGTTCCTGACCCGGCGCGAACGCTCGCAGGAGGAACAGCAGCCGGTCACCGGGGTGCGGGTCTTCGCGTCCCAACCCGCGCCCCAGGCACTGACCGAGCGTACCGCCGACCACGCCTTTGCCGCCCGGCGGGCCCCCGAGGCCCTGGATGCGGACGAGGTACGGCGCCTGCCGGGTGCCATCGAGCGCGAGTTGCTGGCGGCCGAGGTCCGCGCCCTGACCGAGCTCGCGGACCCGGCCACCCGGCAATTGATCGGCCTGCTCCTGTCCGGGCTCACCCCGCGGGAGTGCGCGGACCTGGACGAGACGGACATCGATCTGGCGGGCGGGCAGGTACGGGCGCCCGATGACGGGCGCGTGCTCGCCCTGAGCCCGGCCCTGGCGGCGCTGCTGGCCGGGCATCAGCCGGTCCCCCTGTGGTCCGGAGACCCGACGGCCGGGGGGGCCGCGGGGCTCATGGCACGCATCGGGCTCCTGGCCCACGATGCCGGCCTGTCACACCCTACGGAGGTGGACGCCGCCGCGTTGCGCCACACCTACATCTGCTACCTGGTGCGCCAGGGCGCCCGCCTGACCGAGATCGAACGGGTCATTGGCCGCCTCCCGGCCGCGGAGCTGACCCGCTACGGCGTCTACAGCCCGAGCGGGGCGGCCAAGCCGCTGGGGCAGGTCGCGCTGGATTATCCGGTTTTTGCCGACTGCGTTTCCTGACCTTGGTTTGCGGATCAAAGCGGCCAATCGGGATTCGACCCCTGCGCCGGGCGATAGGTGGGCGCGTTCTCCGCCACCGCCCAGCGAATCAATTTCGCGGTCCGCTCGCCGATCCCGGGCACGGTGGCCAGGTCGGCCACGGGGGCGGCCATCACCGCCTCGATGGTGCCGAAGCGCTCCAGCAGCCCTTTGGCGCGCGCCGGGCCGATGCCGGGCAGGCCCTGGAGGATGTGCTGCTGCACCCGCACCTTGCCGCGCGGACGCAGACCTTTGCGGGGCAGAGCGCCGGTGGCGAAGGTGCGCGCCTGACGCGCGGCGAACAGCATCAGTGCGGCGGTCTCCTGCGGGTCCATGGAGCGCAGCAACGGGATACCGAGGAACAGGGTCAGCGCGATCAGGGCACCCTGGATCGCCTCGCGGTGCATCCGGCACTCGCCCAGGTCGCGAGTGGTGCCTTCCAGAATCAGGGCCGTGCGCAGCGGCGCATTCGCCAACCGCAGCCCCTGTGAAAAGAGCCGGCCGTCCTTGATGGAGGCGACGAGATCCGGCAGGGTCTTGCGCTCGAAGAGCAGCGCCTCGTCCACCCGATAGTCGCCGAGCGGCAGCCGCTCTACCCGGGTGACCACGTCGGTGCGGCGGCGCAGGGTTTCCAAGACCGCGCCGGCGGCTTCGCGGTCATCGACGACGACGCGAAAGGTTTGACTGGCGGCCATCGGCTGGTATCGGTGCGCGCACAGCGGTCGCCGCTCAGGGCGCGTGCGCGTCGGCCGGAACCCCATTGAAGAACTCGACGACCCCGGTGGCCAGCGAATACTCGGCACCGACGACCATCAATCCCTCATCTTCGGTCAGTTGCTCCAGGATCTCCGAGCCGTGCCGCAGATGGCTGACCGAGACGCCGACGTTGGCCCGCACCGCATGCCGCACCAGTGCCTCCATGTCGTGCCGCAGTTCGGTCCTCAGCAAGCCCTCGACGGATGGGCGGACCCGGTCCACGATCGAACGCAGGTTGCGCGATTGGCTCGCCGTCGGCCGCTGCAACTCCTCCACGGTGGCGAGTACCGCCCCGCATTGCGAGTGCCCGAGCACCACGACCAGCCGGGTGAGGTACCGCTCGGCCGCGAACTCCACGCTGCCGATCTGGGACGGCGACACGATGTTCCCCGCCACCCGGATGACGAACAGGTCACCAAAACCCTGGTCGAAAACGAGCTCCGCCGGCACCCGCGAGTCCGAACAACCCAGCACGATCGCGAAGGGCCGTTGCCCCTGCGCCAGTTCAGCGCGCCGCGCATGACTTAAGAGTGGCTCGCGGCGCTGTTCGCCCGCGACAAAGCGCCGGTTTCCCGCGCGCAGGCGCCCCAGTGCCTCAAGTGCCGAAATCATCGCTGCCTCTCATCTTCGTTCCCACCGCTAAGATGCGGCGACTATTCGCCCGCGCCCCGCTGCGCGTCCAATCCGTCGGCTGGTCAGCGGGCGCTTGCGCGCGATCGAGGGCGAAGTGTAGACCATGTTCCGGACCTTAGGCGAACGCGGGCCAAGGCTGCGGGCGACCTGTCGCGAGCGCCCCGGCGCCGGGTACCGCGCGGCCGACCACCGTCGCCGCGCGACTTCAGGTCAGGGTGCTACACTGGGGTTAATGGCCGTAACTGCCCGTGGCAACATCTATGTCTCAGACCGTCCTTGCCGAAGGGCGCCGGGGCCGACTGGACCGGACGCCCGCTCCGCCGCCTGCCGGGCCCCCCTCCCAGGCCGGCCGCTGCTGCTCCGAGGAGGAGTACTGGAACACCTACTACCTCGAGTCCGACCTCCATTACGAATGGAACAACGGCCGCCTGGAGGAGAAGCCCGTGTCCGACTCTGCATCGAGGCACTGTCGGATAAGAAGCGCGCCGACAGCGAGCGCGACGCGGTGGTCAAGAAGGCTGAGTATGCCGCCGGGGGCGTCCCGGAGTATTACATCCTGCACCGCGAGCCCGAGCGTCAAGCCTTCTTCACCCGCACGGCCGCGGGGGTCTATGTCCCGCTCGCGCCCGCGCAGGGCCTGATCCACTCGCGCGTGCTGCCGGGGTTTGCGTTCCGCCTGACCGACCTCTGCCGCCGCCCCGACCACGACACCCTGCGCGATGATCCCGTCTACCGCGCCTTCGTGGTGCCCGGCTGGCAGGAGGCCGAGCGGCGGGCCGCGGCCGAGGGACAGGCCCGGGAGGCAGCCGAACGGCGGGCCCAGGCCGAAACCTCGCGCGCCGACACCGCGCAAGCCGCGTTGCGCCAGGCCGAAGCGCGCGCCCGGGCGGCCGAGGAGGTGCTCGCCCGCCTGCGGTCCCAATGACATCGTCCAGCGCAGCGTCCCGCCAAAGCCCCTTACCATAGCGCGCATCGCAGCGTTGCTACCTCCCGGAGCCGCAATGTCTGGCACCAGCGTGCCCCCGCCCGGGAGTCAAGCGATGCGCGCTAGCGCCGCGCCTTTCCCCAGGTATCCTTGAGCCCCACGGTCAGATTGAAGACCGGGCGTTGCGGCGTGCCGTCCGCGTCGGCGACGAAATAGCCCTCGCGCTCGAACTGGCAGCGCTCCCCGGGCGCCACCCCGGCGAGCGAGGGCTCCACCAGTACGTCGGTGAGCACGGTGAGCGAGTGCGGATTGAGATCGTCCAGGAAATTCCCGCCGCCCGCCCCCGGCACCGGGACACTGCACAGCCGGTCATAGAGCCGCACCTCGCAGGGCACCCCTTGGGCGGCGGCGACCCAGTGGATGACACCCTTGACCTTGCGTCCCTCCGGGTTGCGGCCCAGGGTGTCCAGGTCCGCGGTGGCGCGCAGTTCAATGACCTGCCCGTCGGCGTCCTTGATGACCCGCTCGCAGCGGATCACATAGGCGTTGCGCAGCCGCACCTCGCCCCCCGGGACCAGGCGCTTGAAGCCCTTGGGCGGCTCCTCGGCGAAGTCGTTGCGGTCGATCACGATTTCGCGTGCGAAGGGGACCTGGCGCGTCCCCAACTCGGCGATCTTGGGGTGGTTGTCGGCCGCCATCTCCTGGACCTGCGCCTCCGGGATGTTCTCGATGACGACCCTGAGCGGGCGCAGGACCGCCATGCGCCGGGGGACACTGGCGTCCAGGTCGTCGCGGATGGCGCTCTCCAGGAGCGCCATCTCCACCCGGTTGTCGGCCTTGGTCACCCCGATGCGCTCGCAGAAGTCGCGGATGGAGGCGGGCGTGTAGCCGCGGCGGCGCAGCCCGGCGATGGTCGGCATCCGCGGGTCATCCCAGCCGCTGACGTGCCCCTCGCTGACGAGCTGGGTCAGGAGCCGCTTGCTCATCACCGTGTATTCCAGATTGAGCCGGGAGAACTCGATCTGGCGCGGCTTGCAGGGAACCGAGACGTGGTCCACGCACCAGTCGTAGAGCGGGCGGTGGTCCTCGAACTCGAGCGTGCAGATGGAGTGGGTGATGCACTCCAGTGCGTCGGAGATGGGGTGGGTGTAGTCGTAGGTCGGGTACAGGCACCAGAGGCTGCCGGTCTGGTGATGGATCACCCCGTGGCGGATACGGTAGAGCACCGGGTCGCGCAGGTTGATGTTGGGGGAGGCCATGTCGATGCGGGCGCGCAGGCTGCGGGCGCCGTCCGGGAACTCACCGGCGCGCATGCGCGTGAACAGATCCAGGTTCTCCGCGATGGGGCGGTCGCGCCAGGGGCTCGCCCGGCCCGGCTCGGTCAGGGTGCCGCGGTACTGCCGGACCTCCTCGGCGTCGAGGTCACAGACATAGGCGAGCCCCTTGCCGATCAGCTCGATCGCAAAGCCGTAGAGCTGCTCGAAATAGTCCGAGGCGAAATAGAGCCGGTCGCCCCAGTCATACCCCAGCCAGCGCACGTCCGCCTGAATGCTGTCGACGAACTCCTCGTCTTCCTTGCTCGGGTTGGTGTCGTCAAAGCGCAGGTTGCAGGTCCCCGGGTAGTCCTGGGCCAGGCCGAAGTTGAGACAAATCGACTTGGCGTGCCCGATGTGCAGATACCCGTTGGGCTCCGGCGGGAAACGGGTGGCGATGCGCTGGTGGCGGCCGGCGGCTAGGTCCTCCTCGATGATCTGACGGATAAAATTGCTGCGCGGCGAATCGTTGGGGTCAGTCATAATGCTCGGGGTCGGCAGAAAAGGGACGGGCCAAGGGGAGTCCGTTGGACCTTGAGGGGGCTATTCTAGCGCCCCCGGGGCGCGACGGGGGCAGTAGCGGCATGGAACCTGCTGCGCCCGGCGGAAGTTTTGGGGCTGCCCAATCGCGGCCGACGCTCACTTGGAAACCTCTCGACCGGTCAGCTTCCGGAGTCAGGACCGTAGCGAGGGGACGGTAATCCGTCAGCGGGAAACGGTTGGGCCCCGCGCGCACGCATCTGGAGTCCAAGGCTTCAGCCTTGGCGCCACCCTCCAAGGCTGAAGCCTTGGACTCCAGGGACTTGGGCTGGCAGCGGCTACTTGCCCAGCCGCGACGCCAGGGAACGAGAGACTCACTCAAGGAATGCGGCATCGTTACTCGTTTGTAGCCGCTCAAGGTCCTCGGCGAGCTCGCCCCGAAGGTCCGAGGTTAATCCCTCTCCGAAGAAGAGCAGAATAAATGCCTTATCCCGGACAGTCAGGTCCGCACAGCCTGAAAGGTAAGGTGGACGAAGCTGAACTGGCGGTCGCCGATCTCCACCAGCAGCCCGGCGCGTTCCTGGACGAACTCGATGAAGGCGGTGGCGAGGTGATCAGGATCGGCAGGCGCTCGTCCTACTGATAGTTGAACGCCTCGCCATCGGCCCGGTGGACATAGCGTCGCTGCAGGGCCTCGGAGCGGCCTACCAGGGCGAGAAAGCGCAGCAAGGTGGTCTTGCCGGAGCCGGGGTCGCCGAGGACGACATGGCGCCCGCCGCGGGCGAGAAGTTCCTGCGGGTCGCGGCGGGCGACCGCACGGTCGTCCTCGTCCGCCCCCTCGGCGACCACGCAGAGTGGGATGAAGATGTTCTCCATCGGCACGTTGCGGGTCGCCTCGTCCTTGCGCATCGACATGCCGACGAACTCGATGCCGCCGTGATCGTTTTTCAGCGCCCGGTCATAGCGGGTGCGCTGCTGTTGGATGGTCTTGCGGCGGGCGGTGCCGTCGGCAAAGAGTTCGGGATAGTAATAAAGCCCGATGGCGGGGGTCTGGATGAAGAGTGACTGGATCTGGGTGTGGCCCCAGTGCTCCAGCTCGAAGGCGAGCTTGTGCTTGTCACGCAGGCGGGAGAACCAGGCGACATCGCCGCCGTCCTTGCGGGTGGCGGACTCGACCGGGTCCTGGGGGGTCACGAGTACCCATTTCGCGAGACCTGTCTTGTGCTCCTTCAGTTGGTCACGGGTCTTGAGCAGGGATGCTTCGATGTCCTTGCGATGGTCGGCGCTGAGCGGCGTCGGGTAGAACTTGTGCTGATAGCCCACCGCGATGCCTTGCGCACTCGCCTGAAAGGCGTCGAGACCGCGGAAATCACCGGCCCGGTCGTCGAACAGCGTCAGGTTCTCGCCCCGGCGGCGGGCGTCGTGGAACAACAGCAGGTTGACGACACGGGCGAACTCCTTGCCGCTGGCGGCGCTCTTCGGGGGCAGCAGGTCGTAAAGGGTCCGGGTCTCCGGGATGCCGCTCATGGGGTCTCTCCTGCTGCCGGTGCCCTGCTCGGGCCGCTGAGGATCAGAACTGACATTTATGTATTGGCCGTCGGTGCCCGGCCCAGGACTTGAGGGCCGACCGAACGCCGCGGACCGCGCGGCCAGGCTTTGCTACAGTAGGAGAGCGGCCGACCCGGCCGCGACCGACGACTCGAGGAGGCTCCCATGCTCGTGACCTTTGAAACCCAGGCCCATGCCAACATCACCATGTTCGGCGAGGTGGCGGTCACCCTGCTGAAGCTCATGGGCTTGAGCGGCACCGTGCCGGGGGCCCTGCTGGCGGCCGACGTGCCGGCCGCGCTGGAGCGGCTGCGCCAGGTCGTCGCCGAGCAGGCGGACCTGCCGCTCGACCCCGCGGGCGAGCCCGCCGCCAAAGACCATGGGGAAGAACGCCATGTGAGCCTGGGCCACCGCGCCCTGCCGCTGGTCAAGCTCCTCGAAGACGCCGCGGCGGCTGACCAGAACGTGATGTGGGATACCCCGTAGGGCGCACCGGCGGTCAAGGCTTTACCGCGATCGTGACCGGGCACCCAGGTATTTGTCGTGTGCGATCGAACCGTCAGGGCGGCGCCGAGAGATGGCGCAACCGCTGGGCGTTGTTCCCTACGCATGGGTCCGGGCAAAGTCCAACATGCGCTGGATCGGGATCACGGCGGCTTGACGCACGGCCTCGTCGATCGTGATCTCCTGATCCTGGGTGAGCAGGACGCGCTCCAGGCTTTGCAGCGCATTCATGGCCATCCAGGGGCAATGGGCGCAGCTCTCGCAGGTGGCGCCCTCACCGGCCGTCGGCGCCGCGATCAGGGTCTTGTGGGGGGCGAGCTGGTGCATCTTCCAGAAGATGCCCGCGTCGGTGGCGACGATGAACTCCTGGTTGGGCAGGTCCACCACGGCCCGGATCAACTGCGTGGTCGAACCCACCACATCGGCCTGGTCCACGACCTCGTCCGGGGCCTCCGGGTGCACCAGCACCGCCGCCTTGGGGTGCAGCCGGCGCACCCGCTCCAGGGCAAAGGACTTGAACTCCTCGTGGACGACACATGCCGCGTCCCACAGCAGCATGTCGGCCCCGGTCTGGCGCTCGATATAGTGGCCCAGGTGCTTGTCCGGCGCCCAGAGGACCTTCTGTCCCTGTGCCTTCAGGTGCCTGACGATCGGCAGCGCGATGCTGGAGGTGACCACCCAGTCGGCCCGCGCCTTCACCCGGGCGCTGGTATTGGCATAGACCACGACCGTGTGGTCCGGGTAGGCGTCGCAGAAGGCGGCAAAGGTGTCCGCCGGGCAGCCCTCGTCCAGTGAGCAGGTCGCCTTCAGGTCGGGCATCAGCACCCGCTTCTCGGGGTTCAGGATCTTGGCCGTCTCACCCATGAAGCGGACCCCGCAGACCACCAGGGTGCGGGCCTCACTGGCCGCGCCGAAGCGGGCCATCTCCAGCGAATCGGCGACACAGCCGCCGGTCTCCTCGGCCAGGGCCTGCAGGTCGGCGTCGGTGTAATAGTGGGCGACCAGGACGGCGCCCTGGGCGGCCAGCAGGGCGGCGATGCGCGCCTTGAGTGCGTCCGTCTCGCCCGCGCTCAACGCCGGCCACTGGGGGTGGGGCGGGACCGGGAGCGGGGGGCGGGGGGGCGCGGTGACGGGGGTGCTGCTCATGAAGTGGTGCTCGGCGGGGGCCGGTGGTTCCGGCAGGCATTGGAATAGGCCCATTATGCACCGACCTGCGCCTGTGGCTGAGCCCCGGGGAGGTCCGGCCCCCCATAGGAGCGGCCGCGGCTACGCTGTCCTGATCGTTGTCGTTGTCGTTGTCGTGATCGGATTGTTCGACAACGACAACGACAACGACGCCCGGTCCGTGCCTGCTCTGGTCGGCGGCCTGACCTCCGGTCGACACGAAGGCCCCCAACCGGGGTAGAATCCAAGGTGAGAACGATGACGTCCGAATCCTACTTGAGCGCTATCGGATCGCCACCTGAGCAGGAGGAACGTAAGATGTTCCACCATGAGAGCGCAGACACCGAACGCTTTGAGCAGGTCATCCTGCTCGCGGTGCGTCATATCATCGGCGGGGCCACCCCGCAGGCCTTCCTCACCTGGGCCGAAGCGGAGATCCCGGACTTGCTCGGGCTGTATGACCATGAGCTTGACGTGGTTGAGATCAGGCGCCTGGCCCAACTGCTCGCGACCTCCATCTGGAACGCCACCCCGCGCCCGGCGCTGGGATTCAGTACGCAGCCGCTGCCCTGTCCCCTGCCCGAGGCGCCCTGTCCCTGCGGGTCGGGGCAGCGCTACCGCGATTGCTGCGGCGGTGTCGATGACCTGCCGGAGCTCTCCAGCGAACTGATCTGGGAGTTGCTGCTCGACGAACTTCCCGAGCGGGCGCTCAAAGAGGCCCTTGACTCGGGGGCCATCCCCAGTCCCCTGCTCGCCCGCCTGGCAGACCGCTGGCTGGAGCAGGACCGGCCCGGGCGCGCCGTGACCCTGCTGGAGCCGGTCTTTGCCGGCCCCCTGGCGGACCTGGACGGTGACTACGAGCCGGCCTTCGACGTGCTGTGCGACGCCTATGACCGGCTCGATCACTGGCGCAAAAAGCTCGCCTTCCTGGAGCGCCTCTGCCACGAGGGCAGCCGCGCGCTGCAGGCCGCCGCCTGGCAGCGGCGCAGTACCATGTACCTCGACGAGGGGGACTTCGCGGGCGCCGAGCGCGCTTTCGCCGCGGCGCTGCGCAGCGACCCGGACAACCCCGGCACCGCCTTGTTGGAGATTACCCTGCTCGCCGCCCAGCACAAGGACGATCTGGCACGGGCGCGGGCGCGCTTCTGGCTGCATCGGCTGCGCCGCGTCGGGTACCGGGAGGAGGGGTTCATGGACTTCCTGGCCCAGGCCGTCAAAGACCCCCAGGAGGCTTTGGTCGACAGCCATGCCGACGCGCTGGACCCGATCCTCCTGGACCTGCACGACTGGGTGGCGGTGGCGACCGCCCGGCCCCTGCCGACCTATCGGGTGGCTCCGGTGCGTCCGGCGCGGGAGGTCGAGGCAGCGGGCCAACTCCCCCTGTTCGACGACGGGCAGGGGTTGGTGCGACGCCGTCCCCTGATGGTCTACAGCATCCCCGCCGAGTTGCGCCCGCCCCCGGCGGTGCGGCGTCTGGAGACCCTGTGGCGTGAGCTCTTCCCCGGCGGCAAGCCGCAATCCACCCAGTTGACCCTGGGCGATGAGGGGCGCGTCTGGCTGTCCGCCGAGTGGAGCGACTACCTGCTCGGCCATCCGGAGGCGGCCGACAGCCTGGAGTGCCTGGACGACCTGGCGTCGGCCCTGTACGAACACCCGGAGAGCGCGCTGCCCTGGATCGCCCACGCCCTGCTGCGGCCCCTGGTGGACCGGGCCTGGGCGCTCGTCACCTGCACCCTGCCGCCGGAGGTCTCCTACCACCTGCCCTGGACGCGGGAGCGCAACCGGCCGGCGTTGCGGCTGCTGTTCCGGCGCTACCTGTGTCAGCTCGATGAAGGCCAGCCCCAGGCCGCGGCGCTCACCATGGAGGCCCTGCTGCGGCTCAATCCGCAGGACAATCATGGGGTGCGGGCCGAACTCATGAACCACTACCTGCGCACCGGTGAGGACCAGCGGGCGCTGGCCCTGGTGCGCCGCTTCCCGGACGATCTGCTGGCGGACCTGGCCTACGGCGAGGTCCTGGCCCTGTATCGGATGGGCGAACAGGAGCGCGCGCGGGCCGCCCTGGGGACCGCGGTCGACCGGCTGCCGCGCATCCCCCGCTATCTGACCCGCAAACGCATCAAGCGGCCGCGCCTCAGCCCGCTCGGGGTCACCCCGGGCGGCGAGGACCAGGCCTGGATGTATCGGGAGGCCATGCGCGACGTCTGGGAGGCCGAGCCCGGCATCCTGCGCTGGCTCAAGCGGGTCACCGCCTGACCCGGGGCGCCGGGCCGGCGCGGCCCTTTGGCCTACTCGGGAACGGTTTACCAATTAAATTAAACCGTTTCGTCAGGGACTGCCTGGAGCGCCATTTTCGTTGTCGTTGTCGTTGTCGTTGTCGTAATCGACGTTATCGCAGCGTCCCGGATTCTCTCGCACCCCAAAGTGCATCGCTTCTCCGACTACGACTACGACAACGACAACGACAACGACAACGACAACGAGACAACGACAACGATTGTGTTCAACTTGTTCTCGATTCGTTACTCAACCCCAGAGGCAATGCAAGCACGATGGAAACCCTTTACCGCATCGTCTTCAACGGTGAAACGCTCCCCGGGCTGACCGCCGAGCAGATCGTCGCGGCCTTCGTCAAGCGCTTTCGGGTGCGCGAACAGCGCGCCCGGGAGATCGTCCTGGGCGGCAGCCGCACCGTGCTCAAGCGCGGCCTGGATCAGGCCAAGGCGCAACGCTACAGCGCCGCGCTCAAGAAGGTCGGTCTCCTGATCGTGCTGGAGCCCCAGCCCGAGAGCCCGCCCCCGACGTCGCAACTGTCGGTTGATCTGACCCCGAGCATCGACATCGGCCACAGCGAAATGGCCTCGTACTACGACGACACGCCCACCTCGCAACTGCTCTCGCAACCGGCCTCGGCACCCGCCTCGGGCCTGGCCGCCGACTGGTCACGCTGCCCCAAGTGTCGGCAGCCCACGGTCTCCCCCGTCACGGGGGTCTGCCAGGCGTGCGGGCTGGTGGTGGAGCGTTATCTCGCCCGGCGCGCCGAACAGGCGAGCGGGGCGGGCGCGGCCCACGGCGACAACCCCTATGCCCCGCCCGCGGCGGACCTGACCCCGCCCGCGATCGGTGGGCGCGGGGCGGCCCTGCGCCCACCGCGGGCGGTGTCCGCCGGCCGTGGCTGGGGCTGGGTGCGCGAAGCCTGGGGGCTCTTCAAGGGTCGGCCCTGGGCCTGGATCGGCGCCTTCCTGGTCTATGTCCTGATCTCCATTGTGCTCAACCTGGTGCCCTATGGCCTCGGCGGGCTCCTCATGATCGCGCTGGGTCCCATCCTGACCGGGGGCCTGATGATCGGCGCCCAGGTCCAGCAACAGGGCGGCGGCTTCCAGGTCGCGCACCTGTTCGCGGGGTTTCAGCGTAATCCCGGGTCCCTCGCCCTGGTCGGCGTCGCCACGTATGGGTTGGCCGTCCTGCTCCTGCTCGCCATAGCGCTGCTTGGGGCGCTCGCCGCGTATCTGCTTGCCGGCCCGGATTTCATCGCCGGGATCGATCACATGAGCTTCGATCCCAATCAGCTGGGACCTGAGAACATGGTGTTCGTGTTCCTGCCGGTCTTGCTCTTACTGCTGGTGTTCGTCCCCCTGGGAATGGCCACGTTCTTCGCCCCGGTCCTGGTAGCCCTGAACGAGGTGCCGGTTCTGCGCTCCTTCACCCTCAGTTTTCAAGGCTGTTGGCGCAACATCCTGCCTTTCCTGGTCTTTGGCCTGGCGGCCCTGGGTCTGTCGCTGGTCAGCATCTTGACCCTGGGCCTGGCCCTATTCGTACTGGTGCCGGTGCTGATCATCGCGACCTATATGGCGTATCGCGATATCTATTGTTACCGGTGACCATAAGTAACGAGTCAAGAACAAGGTCGTTGTCGTTGTCGTTGTCGTAATCGTAATCGTAATCGGAGAAGCGATGCAATTTGGGGTGCGAGAGAATCCAGGGCGCTACGATAACCTCGATTACGACAACGACAACGACAACGACAACGACAACGACAACGGCAACGGCAACGGCAACGACAACGACAACGACAACGACAACGACAACGACAACCATGACATGACGGTACGCACCGGTGCTCCGCAATCTTGATTGGGATGTCCCCCAGGGCAGATCACCGCTGCTCGCGGCCGTGCCAGATGCGCAGCACCACGACATGATCCCCTTGCACGGTGTAGCGCACGACATAGTCCCCGGCTACGAGATCCCGGGTATCGACAAGCTCTTCCACGGCCTGACCGAGCGCGGGCTGATCTTTCAGGAGGCGGATGAGTCGGCCCAGGCGCTTGCTCACGCGGGCAGCGGCCCCGGGATCGTGTCGGGCGATGAAGTCTCGCAGCCGCGTCAGATCGCGGGTCGCGCTCCGGGTAAACCGAAGCTGCATCAGAGCGGCGGCTCCCGCTCAGCGGGACTGCCCCAACTGTCCAGCCACGCCATCACTTCTTCACCTTCGATGACCGCTCCGGCTTGCAGCTCGTCCAAGGCCGCACGGGTCTCCGCGAGGCGTTGGGTGCGCTGCTCCTCGCGCTCCAGGTACTCGCGCAAGGCATCGTTGATGACCCTCCCCGTGGAGCGCCGCAGGCGGGTGGCAGTGGACTCCAGTCGCTTCATCATGTCGTCCGACACCTGGACGCTGGTCATGCTCATCGGGGTTCTCTCCGGGGGATCTGATGCGTGACATTGTATGTGCGGATGCGGTTGATCGGAACTCCGGCTCGCGGCAATGCAAACCGCCACTCGCGCGCCTGTGCCGCAAAAATTGTCTGCGGAGCACCCCAAGACTTCAAGGGTCGATGGCCGTTTTCGCTGCTAGCGTAGGCGCTTGCCAGGGCGCACCGGCCGCATGGCGGTAGTGCCGCCGGGGGCCATGGACGGGCCGGCGCGGCGCCGTCCCTCCGGGCTCAGGCCGGTCCCGGCCGGTTGGAAGGCGGGGATCAGGTGTCGCTTGCCGTTGCCGATCAGGTCGGCGCGGCCCATTGCCTTGAGTGCCGCGCGCAGCAGCGGCCAGTTCTCCGGGTCGTGATAGCGCAGGAAGGCCTTGTGCAGGCGCCGCTGGCGCTGGCCGCGCACCACGCTGACCCGTTCACCGTCCCGGGTGATGCGCTTTAAGGGGTTGCGGCCGGTATGGTACATGGCCGACGCGATCGCCATGGGGGTGGGCAGGAAGGCCTGGACGGCGTCCGGCCGGAAGCCGTTTTTCTTCAGCCACAGGGCGAGATTGAGCATGTCTTCATCGCTGGTCCCCGGATGGGCGGAGATGAAATAGGGGATCAGGTATTGCTCCTTGCCCGCCGCTTTGGAGAATTTGTCGAACAGCGACTTGAAGCGGTCATAGGTGCCGATGCCGGGCTTCATCATCTTCGACAGGGGCCCGGGCTCGGTGTGTTCCGGGGCGATCTTGAGATAGCCGCCGACGTGGTGGGTGACCAGTTCCCGGATGTAGTCGGGTGAGCGCACCGCCAGATCGTAGCGCAGCCCCGAGGCGATCAGCACCCGCTTGATGCCGGAAACCCGGCGCGCCGCCCGATAGAGCTCAATCAGGGGGCCATGGTCCGTATTCAGGTTCGCACAAATGGTCGGGTAGACGCAGGAAGGCTTGCGGCAGGCGGACTCGATCGCCCGGTCGCGGCAGGCGAGCCGCCACATGTTGGCGGTGGGGCCGCCCAAGTCCGAGACGGTGCCGGTGAAGCCCGGGGTGCGGTCGCGGACCTCCTCGATCTCGCGCAGGATGGAGGCCTGGCTGCGGCTCTGGATGATCCGTCCCTCGTGTTCGGTGATGGAGCAGAAGGTGCAGCCGCCGAAGCAGCCGCGCAGGATATTCACCGAGAAGCGGATCATCTCCCAGGCGGGGATGGGTGCGGTGCCGTAGCCCGAATGGGGGCGGCGGCTGTAGGGCAGTTCATAGACCCGGTCCAGTTCCGCGGTGGTGAGCGGGATGGGGGGGGGGATTGAGCCAGACCGCCCGGTCGCCGTGGCCCTGGATCAGGGCGCGGGCGTTGCCGGGATTGGTCTCCTGGTGGAAGACCCGGGAGGCGTGGGCGTAGAGCACCGGGTCGTCGCGCACCTGCTCGTAGGACGGCAGGCGCACGACGGTGCGGCCCCGATCCAGGTGGCGGGGGCGGTGGTGGAACTGGATAGGGACGGCTTCGGCTTCGGCCGCGGCCTGGGTGGATGCGCAGCCCGGCGCCGCCGCGGCATAGGGGTCGGGATGGGGCTCCACCGGGCCCGGTGGGTCGATCCGGCTCGAATCGATCTCGGTCCAGCCCGCGGGTATCCCGCGCACCATGAAGCCGGTGCCGCGCAGGTCGCGGAGGTCGGCGATAGGCTCGCCGCGGGCGAGGCGGTGGGCCGTCTCCACCAGGGCGCGCTCGGCGTTGCCGAAGATCAGGAGATCCGCCTTGGCGTCCACCAGGGCGGCGCGGCGCACCTTCTCCGACCAGTGGTCATAGTGGGCAATGCGCCGCAGGCTGGCCTCGATCCCGCCGATGATGATGGGGACCCCCGGGTAGGCCTCGCGCGCCCGCTGGGCATAGACGGTGACCGAGCGGTCCGGGCGCCGCCCGGCGGCGCCGTCCGGGGTGTAGGCGTCGTCCGAGCGTACCCGCCGGTCCGCGGTGTAGCGGTTGACCATGCTGTCCATGTTGCCGGCGGTGATACCGAAGAAGAGCGTCGGGGCCCCCAGACGCCGGAAATCGGCCACCGAGGTCCAGTCCGGCTGGCTGATGATGCCGACCCGAAACCCCTGCGCCTCCAGCAGGCGGCCGATGATCGCCATCCCGAAGGACGGGTGGTCCACATAGGCGTCGCCGGTGACGATGATGCAGTCGCAGGCGTCCCAGCCGAGCAACTCCATCTGCGCCCGCGACATGGGCAGTTCGGGGGCGGTCCCGAGCTTGTGCGCCCAGTGCCTGCGATGGGAAAAGATATCCGGTGCTTGGTCCACGATAGCGGTCGCCTAGGTGCGGGAAAGCCCGTCATTGTAGACCCGGGCCGGAGGCTGCAACCCTGCGTGCGCTGCCTGAACATTCGCATTCTTCATCGCGTCTTGCGAGTGGTCCGGCATCCCTCGGACCCTGAGACGCAAAATCGTCCTCATTCTCGGGATGCAATTGATTAAATCCACCCACGCAATGTTATCTGGCTGTTTTTCATAGTTATTGATAGTTGGCACGATGCCTGCTCATCTTCCGGCAAGCAGGAAGAATCAAAGCGACGCGAGCAGCACCAGGGTCGGACGCACAGCGGCCTCGCCAAGCAGCAAACGCACAGCAATGAAGGCCATGACCAGACGCACAGTGAAAAAACCGAAGAGTCGCAAGGACCCGGGTTTCGGACCGGCCGAACTCGCGACCACCGGGACAGGGATGACTTATGCGAGCACCACGGGCCCCCGGCAAACAGCTAGGTAATACAATACGCCGAGGACGCACGCATCAGGCCCGCCAGCCGTATCTGCCATCCAACCTTCGGGTTGTGATGGCTTTTCTTTTTTGTGCCGGCCCTGAACGCAGCGCCCTCTGCGGTCGCCGTAGGGTCCGCTGTGCGGACCACCGGCCGCGTACCGCGAAGCGCGATACCAGTATCCTGTTAATCCTGTCCATTTCCGAAACTCACGGATATTCTCCATTGGTATCGGGATCTGCGCGTCGCGGTACTAGCGGCAGGGTGCGATCGGAACTGGTGTGGTGACCGAGATCCCGGGTACGTTGTCGTTGTCGTTGTCGTAATCGAATAATCCGACCACGATTACGACA
>NZ_CAIKKU010000178.1 GCF_903828115.1 uncultured Thiodictyon sp.
TGGCACCCGCGCCACCCCGGGACATGAAAGTCCTCTCGAATGCTAGCTCGATGGCCAGCGTGCGGGGCGGCGTAGTCAGGGCTTCCAGCCCTGACTGTTCCAGCCCCGACACCGTCAGGCCAGGATGGCCTGACTACGCACCTTCACGGTCATGCCTCGACCTGCGGTGTCCTTGCGGCCGGAGCGACGATCAAGGCCCGGAGGCCGGTGCACTGCCCTCCATGAGCCGATGCAGTTCACGCAGGGCCTGTCCGCGGTGGCTGATCCGATTCTTCTCGACCGGGTCGAGTTCCGCCGCGGTGCAGCCATGGGTCGGGACCAGGAACACCGGGTCATAGCCGAAGCCGTTCGCGCCGCGCGACTCGCGCAGGATCAGCCCCTCCCAGGTGCCCTGGCAGATCAGGGGCGTGGGGTCCTGCGGGTCGCGCAGATAGACCAGCACGCATTGATAGCGCGCGGTGCGCTCCTCATCGGGCACCCCCTCCAGGTCACGCAGGAGTCGCGCCAGATTGTCCGCATCGCAGGCCTGGGGGCCGGCATAGCGGGCGGAGTAGATCCCCGGGGCGCCGTCCAGCGCATCCACCTCGATGCCGGAATCGTCCGCCATCGCCGCGAGCCCGCTGTGCCGGGCGGCGTTGCGGGCCTTGAGGATGGCGTTCTCGACGAAGGTCAGGCCGGTCTCCGCGGCCTCCGGCACCCCGTGCGCCCCTTGGGGGCTGACCGCAATCCGGGCATCCGCAAGCAATTGGCTGAATTCGCGCACCTTGCCGGGGTTGTTGCTGGCAAGGACGATGGTTTCACCGCGGTGGGATCTGGTCATGGGCTCGTTCTCTCGGATTTGCGGTCTCGCAAGTCGGCGGGAATCCAAATAGGGCATAGTAGTGAGTCAAGAACAAGCTAAACCCAATCGTTGTCGTTGTCGTTGTCGTAATCGTAATCGTAATCGGAGAAACGCTGCAAATTGGCTTGCGAGAGAATCCTGGGCGCTACGATAGACTCGACAACGACAACGACAACGACAACGGTGCTGAGAAGGATCCTGCTAATCCTGCAAAATCCTGTTAATCCTGTCCATTTGAATGAAGCTTGTCAGGGCCAGGCGCTCAGAGGCCAAGGGCGTCGCGCTGCATGTCATGCAGTTGCCGAATCCCATAGCCGCCCAATTCCAGCAGCCCATCCAACTCGGCGCGGGTGAAGGGCTCACCCTCGGCGGTGCCTTGGAGTTCGATGAAGCGCCCTTCTCCATCCATGACCAGGTTCATGTCGGTATGGGCGCTGGAATCCTCCGCATAGTCGAGATCGAGGATCGCGATGCCCTCGTGTATCCCCACCGATACCGCGGCCACCTGGGTGCGGATGGGATCGGCGGCCAGGGTGCCGTTCGCCCGCAGCCCGGCCAGGGCATCCCAGAGCGCCATCCAGGCGCCGGTGATGGCGGCGGTGCGGGTGCCGCCGTCGGCCTGGAGCACGTCGCAGTCGAGCGTCAGGGTGCGCTCACCCAGCGCCTGGAGGTCCACCGCCGCGCGCAGTGAGCGCCCGATCAGGCGCTGGATTTCCTGGGTGCGCCCACTCTGCTTGCCGCGGGCCGCCTCCCGCGGGCTGCGCTCATGGGTGGCGCGCGGCAACATGCCGTACTCAGCGGTGATCCAGCCCCGGCCCTGACCCTTCAGGAAGGGCGGTACCCGCTCCTCGACGCTGGCGGTACACAGCACCCGGGTGTCGCCGAACTCCACCAGCACCGAACCCTCGGCATGGCGGGTATAGCCGCGGGTGAAATGGATCGGGCGAAGTTCGTCCGGCTCGCGGGTTGAGGATCGCATGGGGCTTGAGTCTCCGGGTGTCTGGGGTGGGGGGTGACTGGTCGGCGGCCGGCTCAGGCCGTGTCTCTGGGCCGCTGCGTCTCGGGCAGGTCGGCCAGGCGCGACTGCGGCAGGCCGGCGGCTTGACGGGCCAGCGCGTTCAGGAGTTCACCCGCGTCCTGCGGGCGTTTGGTGGGGTCCATGGACATCGACCAGTCCACGGCCTCCAACAGGAAGCTGGGGTAACGATTCTTGAGTTCGACCACGGCCGGGATCAGCCGGTCCTCCTGGTGACGATCGATCGCCGGCGGCGGCGTGCGGCCCTCCATGCAGGTGCGCAGGCTGGCGCCCACGGCATAGACATCGGTCCAAGGGCCCACATGGCCGCCGCGGTAGTATTGCTCCACCGGCGAGTAACCGGCGGTGATGACCTGACCCCCGCGGGCGCGCCCGCGGCTCAAGGGGTGGACGGCGCCGAGATCCAGCAGCAGGGGCTGGTTGCCGTGGCGCAGGTGAATGTTACCCGGCTTCACGTCCAGGTGGAGCATGGAGCGGTTGTGCAGCAAGGCCAGGGCGTCCAGGATCGGCAGGAAGACGTCCAGGATGAAGGTCGTGCTCAGGCCCCCCCGGCGCTCCTGGATATAGGCCCCGAGGTTGCGTCCGCGCTCGTTGGGCATGACCAGGTAACCGGTCTGGTTGGCGAGAAAGAAATCCAGGACGCGCACGATATTCGGGTGCTTTAGCGACGCCAGGGCCTTGACTTCCTGAAAGAAAAGTCGGCGCCCGCGGTGCAGGTTCTCGATATACTGGGGCTCCATGGCTACCAGATACCCGCGGTGGTTGCGGCGGGCGATCTTCTTGGGCATGAACTCCTTGATCACTACCTCGTCGCCTGTTTCCTCTACGCGCGCAAGGTAAATCAGGCTGAAACCGCCCTTGGCGATGCTATCGACGAGTCGATAGGCGCCGAGCATGGTGTCGGGCGGCAGGCTTTCGCGGGCGGCGGACATAGTGGTCAGGGCCGAACCTCATGAGGGTCGTGGGTCGCGGCCGGGGCCGCGGGCCGGCGGGGCGGGCGTACCGCGCCCGCACCGGGCGCAGCGAGTGACCTCGCCCGCCCGCCTGCGAGGGTATGATAGTGCTACCCTCACTGCAATCTCTGCCGCTGCATCTTGCCGCCGCGCGCAACTATAGGCCACCCCGGATGATCAAGAGTATGACCGCCTTCGCTCGGGAGACCCGCACCGGGGACCTGGGTGAGCTGGCGTGGGAGCTGCGCAGCGTCAATCACCGCTTCCTCGAGCCCCATCTGCGGCTGCCCGAGGAACTGCGCGCCCTGGAACCGGCCGTGCGCGACCGGCTGACGGCGCGGCTGCAGCGCGGCAAGGTGGACTGCACCCTGCGCTATTGCCCGGCGCTGGGGATGTCCGGCAGCCTGCGGGTCAACCGCCCCTTTGTCGAGCAATTGTTGGCGGCCGGGCAGGAGATCGCCGACCTGATCGGCCGGTCCGCGGAGCCCACCGGGTTTGAACTGCTGCGCTGGCCGGGGGTGATCCAAGAGCAGGAGCGGGACCTGGATCAGGTGACCAACGCCGCCCTGACCCTGCTGGACGAGGCGCTCACCACGCTGCTGGCCACCCGGGAGCGCGAGGGTGCGCGCCTGGGCCTGCTCCTGCGTGAGCGCTGCGACCGGTTGCAGGAGTCGGTAGTGCGGGTGCGCGCGCGGATGCCGGAGGTCCTGGCCGGGGTGCGCAAGCGCCTGGCCGACCGGCTCGCGGAGATCCGCGCCGAATTGGACCCGGGGCGCCTGGAACAGGAACTGGCCCTCCTCGCCGCCCGGCTGGACGTGGCGGAGGAGATGGATCGGCTCGAGGCCCATGTGGCCGAGGTCCGGGACGTCCTCGGGCGCGACGAACCGGTGGGCCGTCGGCTCGACTTTCTGATGCAGGAATTGAACCGGGAGGCCAACACCCTGGGCTCCAAGTCCGCGGACGTGGCGGTCACGCGCGAGGCGGTCGAGATGAAGGTCCTGATCGAGCAGATGCGCGAGCAGATCCAGAACCTGGAATAGCCGGATTTCAATCATGCATGATGGCATCCTGCTGATCGTCTCAGCCCCGTCCGGGGCCGGCAAGACCAGCCTGGTCCAGGCCCTGCTGGAGCGGGACCCGGGGCTCGGGCGCTCCGTCTCGGCCACCACCAGGGCGCCGCGCCCCGGCGAGCGCGACGGGGCGCATTACCACTTTCTCACGGTCGACACCTTTCGCGCCGAGCTCGCCGCCGGCGGCTTCCTGGAACATGCGGAGGTCTTCGGCAATCTGTACGGGACCCGCGCGGCCGACGTACGCCGCGACTGCGCCCCGGGCCGCGGCCTGATCCTGGAGATCGACTGGCAGGGCGCGCGCCAGGTCAGGGCCTGCTTTCCGGCCTCGGTGGGGGTCTTCATCCTCCCGCCGTCCGGGCGCGAACTGGAGCGGCGTTTACGCACCCGCGGCACCGACAGCGACGCGGTGATCGCGCGCCGGCTGGCCCAGGCGCGGGAGGACTGCACCCATTGGGACGAATACGACTACGTGGTGGTCAACGACCGCTTCGAGACCGCCGTGGCGGACCTGGCGGCGGTCGTCGGCGCCGAACGGCTGCGCAGCACGCGCCAACTGGGCCTGCCCGCGCGCCTTGGTGCCGAGCTGCGTACCGTCTAAGTAGCTAATAAATAGCACGTTTATATAACGCGATCGTTGTCGTTGTCGTTGTCGTTGTCGTAATCGGAGAAGCGATGCAATTCGGCGTGCGAGAGAATCCGGGGCGCTACGATAACCTCGATTACGACA
>NZ_CAIKKU010000179.1 GCF_903828115.1 uncultured Thiodictyon sp.
CGAATAATCCGACCACGATTACGACAACGACAACGACAACGTTTGCGCCCGGCATCCTTACTCACCTTTCGCCGCCCACCCCCACCCCCACCCGCAGGCCCATGCATGTCCCGCTATACCTTCTTCGCCACCGCCCCCAAGCACCTGGGCAGTCTGCTCGCCGAGGAGTTGGACCGACTGGGTCTGAACGGGGCGGTGGAGGCCCGCGGCGGTGCCCGTTTCACCGGTACCCTGGAGGACGGCTACCGCGCCTGTCTGTGGTCACGGGTGGCCAACCGGGTCCTGCTGCAACTCGCGGCCTTTCCGGCACCCGGCATCGAGGCCCTCTACGCCGGTGCCCGCGCCATCCCCTGGGAGGAGCACCTGGCGCTGGAGCGGACCTTCGCGGTGCGCTTCGACGGCAGTCTGGCCGGGGTCAACAACAGCCAGTTCCCGGCGCTGCGGGTCAAGGACGCCATTGCCGACCGCTTCATCGCGCACTGCGGACGCCGACCCAACGTCGACCCCGACCACCCGGACCTGCTGATCCATTGCTATGCCTACCAGGATAGCGCCGTCATCGCACTCGACCTCTCAGGGGGCTCCCTGCACCGCCGCGGCTACCGGGAGGAGGGCTCCGCCGCGCCGTTGAAGGAGAACCTGGCGGCCGGCATCCTGCTGCGCGCCGGCTGGCCCACCAGCGCGGCCGAGGGCGGCGCCCTGCTCGACCCCATGTGCGGCTCCGGCACCCTGGTCATTGAGGCGGCCCTGATCGCCGCGGACATCGCCCCGGGCCTGCTGCACCAGGACTTCGGCTTCCTGGGCTGGGTCGGGCATGAGCCCGCGATCTGGGAGCGCCTCATCGACGAGGCCGAGATCCGACGCACCGCCGGACTGCACCGGCTGCCACCGCTGCGCGGTTATGATGCCAGCCCCACGGCGATCCGCGTGGCGATCGCCTGCCTGGAGCGGGCCGGACTCGCGGGACGGGTCCATTTCGAGCGACGGGAGTTGGCCGACTGCTGGCCCGGGCGGGAGGAGGACCGGGGCCTGGTCGTCGTCAACCCCCCCTATGGCGAGCGGCTCGGCACCGACCTCGACCTGCCCGCCCTCTATGCCCGGCTGGGCAGCCTGCTCAAGGAGCGTTTCATTGGCTGGCGCGCCGCACTCTTGACCGGCAACCCCGATCTCGGCAAGCAGATGGGCCTGCGGGCGATCCGCCTGCACACCCTCTACAACGGCCCCATCGAATGCCGGTTGCTGCATTTCGAGGTCGACCCGCGTTACTTCGTCTCCAGCCGGCCCCGCCCCCTGGCCCCGGAGCAACGCAGCGAGGGCGCAACCAGTCTCGCCAACCGTCTCACGAAGAACCTCAAGGCCCTGCGTAAGTGGCTCAAGACGCAGGACATCAGTTGCTACCGACTCTACGACGCGGACCTACCCGAGTACGCGGTGGCGCTGGACATCTACGAGGGAGAGAGCCGCTGCGTCGTGGTGCAGGAGTATGCCGCCCCCGCCACCATCGATCCCAGGGACGCGCGCCGTCGCCTGCGCGAGGCCATGAGTGTCATCCCCGAGGTGCTGGAGGTGCCCGAGACCCAGGTGTATCTCAAGGTGCGAGAGCGCCAGCGCGGCGAGCGTCAGTACGAACGCCTGGCCGCGACCGGCCGTTTCCACCAGGTCGCCGAGAGCGGTCACCGCTTCCTGGTCAACTTCGAGGACTACCTGGACACCGGACTCTTCCTGGACCACCGCGACACCCGCCGCCTGATCGGACAACTGGCCGCCGACAAGCGCTTCCTGAACCTGTTTGCCTACACCGGCACCGCCACCGTCTATGCCGCCCGCGGCGGGGCCGCCGCCACCACCACGGTCGACCTGTCACGCACCTACCTGGATTGGGCGCGGCGCAACCTGGATCTCAATGGGATCGAAGGACTGGGGCATGAGCTGATCCACGCCGACTGCCTCGACTGGCTGCGGCTGGTCGAGGGCCGGCGCCGCTTCGACCTCATCTTTCTCGACCCGCCCACCTTCTCCACCTCCAAGCGCATGGACGAAACGCTCGACATCCAGCGCGACCACGCGGCCCTTATCCGCGCCGCGGTACGCCTGCTGGAGCCGGATGGAACCCTGATCTTCTCCAACAACCTGCGGCGCTTCCGCATGGATAGCGAGGAGCTGTCCGAACTGGAGATCACCGATATCAGTGCGGACACCCTGCCCCGCGACTTCGCCCGCAACCCACGCATCCACAACTGCTGGCGCATCCGCCGCTAGGGATTCGTTGTCGTTGTCGTTGTCGTTGTCGTTGTCGTTGTCGTTGTCGTTGTCGTTGTCGAGATTATCGCTTTTCCGATTACGACAACGACAACGATTGTGTTTGACTTTTTCTCGACTCGTTACTAACCGAGCTACGCACTTCGCGATACTTGCTTGACAAACCCGGGACAGCCACCAGTTCCAGCCCATCGTTTTGGACATGCGGAGACAACAACATGAAGGTTGCAATCATCGGCGGCACCGGGTTCGTGGGCGCGTACCTGATTGAGCGTTTGCTCGAGGACGGCCACACCCCCCGCCTCCTGGTGCGGCCCGGCAGCGAGTCCAAGGTCGACCGACCGGACGGGTGCGAACGGGTGACGGGCACGGTGGCTGATCGCCAGGCCTTGGCCGACTGCCTTCAAGGGACCGCGGCCGTCATCTATCTGATCGGCATACTGCGCGAATTTCCGGCCCGCGGTATCACCTTCGAGGCCTTGCAGTACCAGGGCGTCGTCGACACCCTGGCGGCCGCCCGACTCCAGGGTGTCCCGCGCTTCATCCTGATGAGTGCGAACGGCATTCGCGCCGACGGCACCGCCTATCAGCGCACTAAGTTCCGGGCCGAAGAGGCGGTCAAGGCCGCGGGACTGCGCTGGACGATCTTCCGCCCCTCGGTGATCTTCGGCGACCCGCGAGGGCGCATGGAGTTCTGCGACCAGCTCAAACGCGACATCATCTTGAGTCCCCTGCCCGCCCCGCTGTTCTTTCCGGGCCTGCTCCCACTCCAGGCTGGCCGGTTTGAACTCGCCCCGGTCAGTGTGACCGACGTGGCGGCGGCCTTTGCCCTGGCCCTGACCGATCCGCGCACCGAGTCGGAGACCTACTGCCTGTGCGGCCCGGACCGGCTCAGTTGGAAGGCCATCCTCACCACCATCGCCGCCGCCTGCGGACGCTCCAAGTGGATGCTGCCCGCGCCCGCCGTCGCGGTGAAGGCGGCGGCGGCGCTGTTGGATCGCTATCCCTGGTTCCCCATCACCCGCGACCAGATCGAGATGCTGCTCGAGGGCAACGTCTGCTCCGGGGACGACGGCCTGGCCCGACTTGGCATCAGACCCCAGCGGTTCGCGGCGCCGACACTGGGCTATCTGATGGATTGAGCGGGGCTCGCCGGGGCGGCTCCTCCGACCTGCGGGGTGACAAAGTTGCCGCACGGCGTCCCTGTTTTGTGTATCTCCAAGACCTGGGACCGCTGCTCAGCACCGAACCGGCATTGCTCGGGGCTTGGGCTGTCCCCTTCACGGTGTTCGCGATCGTGGGCAGGACTACCGGGTGAAATAGGCCTTGGCCACCATTTCGACGTGCATCCGGTAGATTTCCTCCCTTGAGCCGTCAGTTTCGGCCATGATGTTATTCGGGCGGGGGATGTGTGGTCCGAATCCGGCCGCGTGGATAATTTCGTGCGCGAGCGTACCCCGGTCGGTTACGACGTTTCCGCTAACAAGTACGTAGGGTGGCCACGGCGAGCCGACCACCGTAACCCCTTTCGCAGGGTACTTGAACTCGCAGAAAAAGACCGGCAGTCGCTGCCGCCTTCCCGGTGCCTTCTGATCGTCGAAGCGACGCGATCCCTCGTATCTGATTTCGTTCCAGTGATTGTATTCCGGAGGATTGTTGATCATCAGCCCGCCTGCCGCGACTACGTTCGCCGGTGTTTCAATGGTGTGCTCCGGAGTTGGGTTGCGGGAGGGATAGACGTCGAGTCCCAGGCCATGTTGGGCGAACAACTCCTCCGTCCGCGCCAGCAAAAGCCCTGCGGCCGAGTTCCTGTTTACGCAGTTCGTAACCCAGAACAGGGTTAGCCGGATCCTGAGGCCTCCCGGGTGCCGGTAGTTGACGTCGAACTGGTCTGGCTTCGGCGTCACTCCACGCTGGGGCTGAGCACCCTCCAATTGAACGGGATTCAGGGGAGAAAAGACCGTTATATAACGCGGCCCGGGGTCGGTAGGCAGGCTCGCGGTGTCTGCTGGTCGGCCGGGGATGATCAGCACGTCACCCGGGAATATCTTGTCCGGATTGGGGCGCTTCGTGCGAAACGGCTCGTTGGCAGGGTGGTAGTACAGCTCACGCCACGAGGCGCATCCTAAGCGGGTAGCGATTGCCGTGAGAGTGTCACCAGCCCGAACGGTGTATTCAGAACCCGTGGTGACGTTTGGCGGCTGGCGGGCGGGAACAACGCATTCGGTCATAGGTATGTTTCCTTTATTTTTTGGCTCAGTTCTTATTAATACGGAATATCACTCAGAGGGCTACAGTTCGTCCATGATTTGGGATGACGAGCCCCGTAGGGTCCGCTGCGCGGATCGTTTGCCGTTAGGGTTCGCATGGGGTTCTCGGCCGAGATCGCTGTCGGCATTACCGGTTGCTCGCAGGCATCCAGTAGTCCAGGACATCCATCCGCTGATGCGGGATGCCGATGATGTCGATCCCGGCTTCGCGTACGAGATAAAAGATGAGATGCGAGCCTTGCGGGTAGCTGTAATAGCCGTCCTTGATATCCGGGCGAGGCTTGCCGAGATGGGGGTTTTCCGCCAACCACCGAAACCGTCGGTCCATGGCGTTCACGTAGGCATCGCGCTGCTTCCTGCCCCAGGTCCGCAAGGTGTAGCGGGCGATGTCCCGCAAGTCCTGCGAGGCCCTGAGCGTGATCCGAAACGGCCGGGTCACGCCTCCTGCTCCGACGAAGCCAAGATGGCCTCGACGGAGTAGTCCTGCACGAACTCGCCGCGCTGCGCCTGCGTCTCACCTTCGGCGAGATGCGTTCGCAGGGCCTCAAGCGTTCGCTGTCTTGCCTCCATCTGCCGCAGGGCATCGCGCACGACCTCGCTCGGGGAGCCGTACCGCCCGCAGGAGACCTCGCTGTCGATGAACGCCTCCCAGCGCTCACCCAAATTCAGCTTCGTGGTTGCCATCGCGCACCTCGGCTCATTGTTTGTAGCCAATATGGTATCGAGGATGCCGTAAGGTCAAGCCCGCGGCGCATCGTCCCGCACAACGGTCTAACGAGCGCGCCCGGGTCCGGGCGCCCACACTTGTGAGGCCGCGGTCCTGGCCCGCGGCGCGCGCCGCACCGGCTCCATCCCGACCAGGGTCAGCAGGGTCCGGCGTTCCTCATCCGTCAGCGGTCGCCAGACACCGGGGAAGAGCCGTCGACCCAGTTCGATGTTGCCGTAACGCACCCGGATCAGGCGGCTGACCTGGCAGCCGACCGCCTCCCAGAGGCGCCGGACCTCGCGGTTGCGGCCCTCCTTGAGGACGACGTGATACCAACTGTTGGCGCCGTCGCCGCCACGCGCGCTCACGGCGTCCAGGTGGGCGGGGCCGTCCTCCAGTTCGACCCCGGCGGTCAGCCGGTCCAGGGTGCCGTCCGGGACCCGGCCCAGGATGCGCACCGCGTACTCGCGCTCCAGTTCGCGGGAGGGGTGCATGAGCCGGTTGGCCAGTTCGCCGTCGGTGGTGAAGAGCATGAGCCCGGAGGTGTTGATGTCGAGCCGGCCAACGGCGATCCAGCGCCCGTCCTTGGGGCGCGGCAGGTGCCGAAAGACGGTGGGCCGGCCCTCCGGGTCGCGGCGGGTCACCAGTTCACCCTCCGGCTTGTGGTAGGCGATGATCTGGCTCTCGGCCTCGCGCCGGGGGCGGCGGCGGACCTCCTGGCCATCGACGCGCAGCCGGTCGGTGGGGGTGGCGCGGTCGCCCAGCTTGGCGACCTGGCCGTTGACCCGGACCCGGCCCTCGGTGATCCAGACCTCGATCTCGCGGCGCGAGCCCAGCCCCTGCTCGGCCAGGACCTTTTGCAGCCGCTCGCCGGGGCCGTCCGCCGGCGCGGGCACCGGTTCGGTGCGGCCGCGCCCACCGCGGTTGCGGTCGAGCGGCGGACGGGCGGTGCCTGAAGGACGCGGGGGTGTGCCGGAGCCGTGGTGGTGGCGCACTCAGGACTCCGAGACGACCTTGTCGTAGAAGGCCAGGTAGTCGTCGCGGTTGGGGCCCTCGGTCCACTCGATGGCGGTACGGGGGTGCTGGTTGAGCTGACCGGTGATGTTGAAAGGTATCGACGGGCCCCAGATCAGTTCCTTGCGCAGCGGTGCCACCTGATGCTGGATCACCTCGATGATGGGCCGGATGTTGAACTTGGGGTTACGCAGGAACCCGAGCAGCAGCTCGGTGTGGCAGTTGCCGGCCCCGCGGCCGAAACCGTAGATGGTGGAGTCGACCCGGTTACAGCCCAGGATGATCGCCTCGATGGTGTTGGCGAAGGCGAGTTGAAGGTTGTTGTGGGCGTGGATGCCGACCTCCTTGCCGGTCCCGGCCATGGCCGCCGCATACTTCTTGTAGAGCCGGTCGATCTGCTCGCGGTAGAGGTAGCCGAAGCTGTCGACGATGACCATGGTGCTGGCCGGGGTCTCGGCGATGGCCTCCAGCACCGTGTCGATCTCCTCCTCCGTGATGTTGGAGACGGCCATCAGGTTGGCGGTGGTCTCGTAGCCCAGTTCATGGCAGTGGCGGATCATCTCGACCGCCTCGGACACCTGGTGGGCATAGAAGGCGACCCGGATCATGTCGAGCGGGCTGTCGGCCGCCGCGACGATGTCGTGCTGCCAATCGCTCTTGCCGGCGTCGGCCATGGCGGCGAGCTTCAGCCCCGTGGCGGCCGCGGTATGGTCGCCCACGACGCGGCGCAGGTCCTCCTCGGCACAGTGACGCCAGGGGCCGAACTTATCGGTCGGGAAGACCTTTTTCGAGTTCTTGTAGCCGATCTCCATGTAGTCCAGGCCGGCTTCCACGCAGGCGCGGTAGACGGCGCCGACGAAGGCGTCGCTGAACTGATGGGCGTTGACCAATCCCCCGTCACGGATGGTGCAATCGAGGACTTTGAGTTGGGGACGGTAGGTGATCCAGGGGGCCTTTTCGGACACGGGTTTCTCCAGGCAGGGGGTTGGACTTGAGCCAAACCCTGCATTGTCCGGATATCCGGCGGCGGCGGCAAATCGTTTGCAGGCGCAGGGTGCGAACCGAACTGATGCGTTAACGCACATGTCGTAGGGTACGCATCGCGTACCCGCCAAGCTGCCACGACCGCCGGAGCCGGATACGCGATGCGTATCCTACAGCGACAGCGACCGGACCTTCTCACGGACCGGGCGTCGTTGTCGTTGTCGTTGTCGTTGTCGTTGTCGTTGTCGTTGTCGTTGTCGTTGTCGTAATCGTGGTCCGATTATTCGATTACGACA
>NZ_CAIKKU010000180.1 GCF_903828115.1 uncultured Thiodictyon sp.
ACCCCAGTGCGGCGCGGCCTGTCGACGACACGCAAGGCCGCAGCGAGTACGAGATCGCGCCGCACTGGGGTGCGGCGCTCCCAGGCCGGGCAGGACTGCAAGTGAGGCTCAACTTAATGGCAGTGACGCGGCGCCTGGGAACCGGAGGTAGTGTGCGTCCGTCCGAGCATCAGCGTCCAGAGGCATCAGAGATCAGAGGAGTAATGGGGCCACCACCAGACGGAACCCGAGGACGTCGTCGCGGGCCCAGGCCCGGTGCGGTTAGCCTATTAGTTCACCGAGAACTCCACCCGCCGACCAGTGCGTGCGGTGAGCCGCACCAGCATATCCAGGCTGAACTTGTCATGCTTGCCGCGCACCAGGTCCGCTACCCGGGATGGGGCGATCCCCAACTGCTCGGCGGCCTCGCCTTGGGTCCAGCCCCGCTCGCTCAGGGTCTCGCGCAAGCCGGCCAACAGTTGCGCACGCAGCAGCAGGATGGCCGCCTCATCGGGAGGAAAGCCCAGGTCCGCAAAGACGTTGCCGCTCGATTCGATGATCGGTTCCGCGCCCATGGTTCACCTCGCGATCTGTTGGTAACGACGTGCCGCCAGGTCGATGTCAGCCTTGCGCGTCTTCGGTGTCTTCTTGTGGAAGGCGTGCAGCACATAGACGGCATCGTCGAACTTGGCCACGTAGATCACCCGCCACTCGCCTTGGGCGTGGACGCGGATCTCGTAGGCGCCCGGCCCGACAGTGAGCATGGGCTTGAAATCGGACGGCATCCGGCCGCATTGCACGGCATAGAGTTCAAAACCGGCATCCCGGCGCGCCTCCGACGGGAAGTCGCCCAGGTCATCGCGGCTCGACCCGATGAAGCGTAGCGGTTTCATGGGCGTAGTATAGGGTCAGAGTCCGGAGGCATCAGAGATCAGAGGAGTAATGGGGCCACCACCAGACGGAAACCGAGGACGCTGAGGCGGTTCTCGGGGTCGTCGTCGCTGCGGGCGGAGGCGCGCGCGTCCCAGCGGTAGTAGTTGAACCCACCGCCGCGCGCACCACGCACACCCGGTTGCCGGTGCTCCCGTTCGGCGCGGTCCTCCCGCTCGGCGCGGCCCTTGGCATCCTCCGGATAAGGGTAGGCCGCGGACCGGCTGCGCGTCCACTCCCAGACGTTACCCGACAGGTCCTCGCAGCCATAGGGTGACCGGCCCAGGGGGTAGCAGCCGACGGGCGAGACACGGCCGATGTTCATCTCGACGTTCATGCGCTCGGGGTCCGGCTCGGGACCCCAGGGGTAGGGGCGTTGCGGGGCCGGGTTCGGCAGCGACGGCTGCCCGGCGTCCGGCAGGGCCCTGAGGCCCGTCACCGGCCGGATCAGGACCCCCAGTTCCGACGGGATGGCCTCCCCGCCCTTGGCCGCCTTTTCCCATTCGGGCTCGGACGGCAGGGCCACCCGCCAGTCGGGCGGCAGCCAGCCCTTGGCACGCCAATACCCGGTGAGCCAGTCGGCGCAGGCGGTCGCCTCGTCCCAGGAGACGTAAACCACCGGGGTGTTGGTCGGTGCGCGCAGGCAACGCGGGTCCCCCGGCGTGCGGCCCGACTGCTCCAGGTACCGGCCGAATTGGGCCACCGTGACCGGCCAGCGGCCGACCCAATACGGATAGTCCAGGCGATGCGGGCCCGCACCCTTCTTCTCGTCGTCGAAGGCATCTGCATCCGTCGCCCCCAGGAAGAAGGACCCGGCCGGGACCCGGCAGAAGGCCATGGCGTCCAGGTCCAGTACGCCGGGGCGCGGGTCCCCGATGCGCCCCAGGTGCAGGGCGGCGGCGACCCGCTCGGCGGCGGGCAGGGCGGTGCCGGCCAGCAGGTCCGGGAGGCGGTCGCGGATGCGATCGTGGATCTGCTGGTGGGCGCGCTTGAGGCGCTCGCGCGGCAGGCATTCGGCGAGGATCTCGCCGGCCAGGCGCAGGCCCCAGGCATCTTCCCGGCACATCGGCAGGGCAGGCGGGGCGGCATCGGGGGAGAGAGCATCCACCAGGTCCCAAACGGAGCGGGCGTCGGTGCCGACGTAGAAGCCGCCGGCCAGCAGCACGACCTCGCGCCAGCGGTCGGGGTCGCGGCGGCCGAGCCAGGCGGCCAGGTCGGGCCACTCGTCGCACCCGCTGGCGCGGAAGCGCTCGAACAGGCCGCGCTCCTCGCGGCCCAGGTAGGCGGCGGCCAGGAATTCCTGGAAGCTGCGGTGCGGGAAGGCGTAGACGGCGTCACGCTCGTCGGTGCCGCCGCGCTGGTGCAGGATGCCGACCCGGTCGCGCAGATAGTCGCTCACGGCCAGGGCGTCGACTAACCCGCCCGCCTCTCGGTCCTGGCGGGCCAGGCACAGCAGTTCGTGGGTCAGGTTGCGGGCGGGGATGTCGGCAGTGCCCTCAACCCCCGCCTGGGTGGCGTGGACCTCGAAGGCGAGTCGCTCCAGCACGCGGCGCACGTCCTCGCGGCCCACGCGCAGGAACTCGGCCAGGCTGTGCTGCTCCAGCGCGTCGGCCACCGCTGGGTCCTCGGTGCGGAAGCGGGCGCGGTCCCAGCGGTCGATGAGTAGCTTGAGCAGTTCCTCATAGAGGGCGGCGCGGCGGTCGGGCAGTTCGTGGCCGTTGGCGTGCAGATAGGCGATCAGGGTCAGCAGCAGGGGCCGACCGGCCAGGTCACGCAGGGCCGGGCGGCCCAGGACCTCGCCCTGGAGTTTGTCCGCGCGCTCGCGGCGGCGGCCGGGCTCGAACTCGGGGCGCGCCTCGTACCAGCGCGTGACGAAGCGCCGGACCTGGCCGGGGCCGAAGTCGGCCAGACCCACCTGGGCGAAGCCGGGGATGCGCCAGGCGGGGTCGGCGTAGGCGTAGGGACGGCAGGTGACCAGCAGTCGGGCCTTCTGGAAGGTAGCGGCGAAGGCGCGGATGCACTGCACCAGGCGCTCGCGGCGCGCGCCGGCCTGGGTGACCTCGTCGAGCCCGTCGAGCAGCACCAGGGCCTCGCCGCGGCGCAGGCGTTCGGTGAGCACCGGGGCATAGTCGCCCATGCCCTTGGCGCGCAGGTCGTCGGCGATGAAGTCGCAGAGGGGGCCAGCGTCGCCCGGTCGGCCCGCGGGCGGAAAGTGCGCGCCGGCAGCGAAGTCGCGCAGTATGACCCGCACCGGAAGCGGCACCGGGGCGCGGTGGTCCCAGGGCTGGCCTTGCCGTCCGCGCCGTCCTCGTCGGGCAGGGGTTCGGTGAGGTGCTTGAGGTTCGGCTCGGCGCCCAGCCGCTCCCCGGCCAGGCAGAGTGCGAGGAAGTTGACGAAGGCGCTCTTGCCGCTGCCGGGGTCGCCGGTGAGGACCAGGTGTGGCTCCAGGTTCAGGACGGCCAGGGCAGAGAGCGGCGCTTCCCCGTGCCCGGCCAGGGGGTCACGCGCCGCGGGCCGCTGCTCCTGGGTCCTGGTGGTCAGCAGCGCCGTGTAGACCGCACCCAGGGTGACGGCCGGGGTGTCCCGATCGCGGTAGCCGACGGCGTCCAGCCAGTCCAGGGCGCCGCTGTCGCGGCGCAGGCGCTCCAGATAGAGGACCTCCAGGGCCCGCGCCGCCGCGGGGTCCGGGGCCGCGACCGTCCAATTGTCGATGTGGATGCGGCTGTTGTTGAAGGTCCCGCCGGCGACCGAGCCGCCTTCGGCATGGACCGATGGCGGGGGCACGCTGGGCCCGTCCGGCCCCTGGCCGCTCATTTGCTATTCTTGATGCTGATGCTGCCGCCCTGCATAGCCCCGACGGCCACGCTGCCGTGCTCGGCCCGGATGTCACCGGTCTGCACCGCCAGGCCGCCAGCCGGCAGCAGTTCCGGGTGTTCCCGCAGGACCCGCACCAGCAGGGCGCGCAGGTCGGCGTCCAGGTCCGGGTCAGTGGGGTTGCGCGCCACCCGGTCGGCCAGCGGATAGGCGTCCGGCGCCTGCTCGAAGACACCGCGCCAGGTGTCTCTGACCGCCTGGGTCCCGGCGCCGACCCGGGCCATGAACAATTGCTTGGCGGCCTCGGCGCCGCCGTACAGAACCAGGTTCATCAGCGCATCGACGGCGGTCTGCAGGTCGCTCATGGGGATAACTCCGGGGGTTGCGGGTGGACTCGGTACACCGCTGATTCTACGTCAGGCGGGGCGAGGGGGCGGGCCTGATACCGCGAGGCGCAAACGATGGGTTTCGCTTCGCTCTACCCATCAGGTCTACGCGGCCGTCCCCGCATTGGGACCGGGCGTCGTTGTCGTTGTCGTTGTCGTAATCGTTGTCGTAATCGTGGTCGGATTATTCGATTACGACA
>NZ_CAIKKU010000181.1 GCF_903828115.1 uncultured Thiodictyon sp.
GGACGGCCCGACCCTGCGCTACTGCATCGAAGAGACCCACCTGGACGGCGTCTGGCCGCAGAAATACGCCCGCGCCATCCTGCCCTATTCGCTGCTGGACGAGGCCCTGCTCATGGGCGACACCGAGCGGCGGCGGCCCAGGCGCGGCCTGCTTGGCCTGGACCCGCCGCCCACGTTCGATCTGGTCATCGTCGACGTGGCCCACCACATCCGCAACACCGAGACCTGGGCCTACCGAGCAGCCCGCTGGTTCTGCGACAACGCCGAGGCCGTTGTCCTGCTCTCCGCCACCCCCATCCAACTCGGCGACCCCGATCTCTACACCTTGCTCCACCTCCTGCGCCCGGACCTGCTGCCCAGCCGCCGCGAGTACGAGCAAATGGCCGAGCCCAACCCGTACATCAATGCCGCCATCGAGTCCGTCCGCGGCGCCGGCCCAGACTGGCGCGGCCACGCCCGCGTCGCAATGCAAGCCGCCATCGCCACCCCCTGGGGCCGCAATGTACTCACCGCCGACCCGCGCACCCAGACCGCCCATGACCTGCTCGACACCGCAGACCCCACCCCGGATGAACGCCTGACCCTGGTCGGCCTGCTCGAAGGGCTCTACACCTTCTCGCCGCTCATCAATCGCACCCGCCGCCGCGACATCGGCAACTTCACCACCCGCAAGCCGGAGACCGTCGCGGTCGACTACACCCCGGAACAGCAGGCGCTGCATACCGACCTGATCCAACTCATCGGCGCCATGCTCGCCCGCCGCCACGGCGACCGGAATCTCCGGTTCATGCTGACGACCGTACACCGCCAACTCGCAAGCTGCGTCTTCGGCCTCGCGCCCTACTTGGAAGCCATACTCGACCGCCACCTGTCCCAACTGGAACTGTCCGAGATCGGCGACGAGGACAGCCCCGACGCACTCAGCGATACCTTCGACCAGTTTCGCGCCGAGGTTCAATCCATCGTCCAGCGCGCCCGCGCCCTGAACGGCCCGGACCCCAAGCTCGCCGCCTTCCTCAAGGTGATCCACGACAAGCAGGCGCTACCCAACAACAAGCTCCTGGTCTTCAGTAGCTTCCGGCACACCCTGGCCTATCTGATCGCCAAGCTCGCCGACCAGCCCGTCCGTACCGGTCTGATCCACGGCGACATCCCGGAAGAAGACCGCCGCGACCTGCGCAACCGCTTCAGTCTCCCCAAAGAGGACCCCACGGCCCTCGACTTGCTCCTGTCCTCCGAGGTCGGCTGCGAGGGACTGGACTACCAATTCTGCGACGGCCTGGTGAACTACGACCTGCCCTGGAACCCCATGCGCGTCGAGCAGCGCATCGGCCGTATCGACCGCTACGGTCAGAAGAGCGAGACCGTCGCGATATACAACTTCATCACCCCCGGCACCGTCGATGCCGAGATCTACGAGCGCTGCCTGCTGCGCATCGGCGTCTTCCGCCAGGCACTCGGCGGCAGCGAAGAGATCCTCGGCCGACTCACCCGCGAGATCCGCGAGATCGCCGAGAACCTAACCCTGACCCCCGCCGAGCAGGCCGCCCGCCTGCAACAGATTGCGGACAACGAGATCCGCGTCATCCAGGAGCAGACTCGGCTCGAAGAGCAACAGGCCAAGCTCTTCGGCCTGGCACTGCCCAAGCGGGACGAAGAAATGGTCCGGCAGGCCGCGAGCTTCTGGCTTCGTCCGCCCATGCTCGCCAACCTGATCGCCCGCTACCTGGAATCCCGCGGGGCCGTCGGCCTGCCCAAGTCCTTCGGTTCAAAGCCCGTCACCACCCTGCAACTCGGACAGGAGGTTCGCGACAAGCTCCTTGCCGACTTCAAGACACTCAAACTCACCGGCACCGTCGCCCAGGCATGGGAGCGATGGCTCAAGGGTAACGATCCCCGCCTTGCCATCACCTTCGACCAGGCGACCGCGGACGAGCAGCGATTGATCGCTTTTATCACCCCCATGCACCCGCTTGCGCGCCAGGCCGCGGAGGCGGAAGAGCCCGCTGCCGTCCTGACCTGTAACCTGACGGCCCAAACCAACGTGGTACCACCGGGCCGATATCCATTTGCCATCTACCGATGGCGCCGGATCGGGCTCAAGGATGACTTCACCTTTCAACCCATCTGCCTTGATCCGCGCCTAAACGAACACATACTTGAATTTCTCGAGGCCGCGATCTCCAGTGAGCCCGGACCCAACGCAATCGCCATCGACGAGGAATCCGCACTGGAAGAGGCTCACTACCGACTGTGGAGCAATTCCCGTGCACAGCAAATTGAGCAGGTCATTAACTTGGCGCGTGCCCAGATAGCTTCTCTGGATGCAACTCATGCGGCTCGCGTCTTACTCCTGAACGATCAGTTCAATACCGCCACCGACGCGCGAATACGTCGTATGCGCGAAGCCCAGATTGCTGCGGCCACGAGGGACTACGAACGCCGTAGAACAGCGCTAAGCCGGGCAGCCGACTTTGGCGAAATCTTGGCGGAGCCCGTGGTCGTTGGGCTCTTAGAGTTGGAGGGATGCTGATGAACCTTTCGGAATGGAAAGAAACCGCCGTACAACTCATTAAGGTGTTGCGCTTACGAGGTGAGGAAGCAGCATTTCGGCGCCTTCTGTCGGAATTGTACCCTGACGAAGCACATTTCATTTACGAGCTATTTCAGAATGCAGAAGATGCTCGCGCCAAACTCTGTCGGTTCACACTCACCGCCGATGCCCTTGAATTCGAACATGATGGTCGAGACTTGTTTTCTGAAAAAGACGTAATGTCGATCACGAGCTTCGGGAACTCCACCAAGCGCGACGACCCAACCGCAATCGGAAAATTTGGCGTTGGGTTCAAGTCGGTCTTTGCTTATACAAGCACTCCGGAAATACATTCTGGCGATTTCCATTTTCGCATCCATGATCTTGTAGTTCCGGAGACCGACGGCGTTGAGAAGACGGCGAACCGTGCCCGAGAAACACGGTTCATACTGCCATTCAATCATCCCGAAAAGTCAGCCGATAAAGCGACTGAAGAGGTCGAGCGCGGACTTCGCGCCCTCGGCGACAACACCCTACTGTTCCTTTCCGAAATCCGGAAAATTGAATATTTGTTGCCCGACGGATCGCTCGGTTACTTAGAGCGTATCGAGCATGAAGGCGGTCTCATCGCAGCTAATCCTGAACATTCGGATAGCATATGCCAAACCGACACAGCCCATTCTGCCCATTGGACTCATATCGAGATTCAATCCATCCGGATGGATGAACTACTGGCGGCATCCCATTGGCTTCGATTTCGATCACCGATAACGATTAAAGATGACGATGGCAAAATTATTCCGCGTCACGTTGCAGTTGCCTATAAACTGAGTCACGGAAGCAGCAAGCCCGGAGAGCCGCGATGGACTATTGTTCCTGTCGACCCGGGAGAGGTTTCCATCTATTTCCCCGCGGCAAAAGAAACGTCAAAACTTAGGTTTCATTTGCACGCGCCGTTTGCCTCCACTGTTGCACGAGACAGCGTGCGCTCTTTTCCAGGCAATGATGAACTCCGTGACCATCTTGCGCAACTTATCGCTGCTTCCATAGCGACGATTCGCGACCTTGGATATCTTGACGTTGCTTTCCTTGCCGTCCTACCAAATCCAACGGACTCTCTTTCTGATTTTTACGAACCGATTTGCGTGGCACTTGTGGATGCATTCCGGAACAGCGCCTTGGTTCCCGCTAGGTCTGGAGGCCACGTGCCGGGGTCAAAGCTCTCTCGTAGTCCGGCCCCTATCGCAAGAACATTGACTGATCGAGACATTACAATCCTGTCTGGAAGAGAGATGTGTTTGGCACCCAATCCAGCCAGCGACCACCGTGAAGACCAATTCCTTAAGAGCCTAGATATCACCGAATGGAGTTGGGAGAGCCTAAATCGGGCGCTGTCCGAACGCTCGCGAAAAGCGATAATCAATCAATGGTTGTCTCATATATCCGATGAAAACCTTAAAGCTCTCTATGAACTGCTTGAACGCTCATTGCGCGAAGATCGTTACTATGATCGCCGGCAAGAAAAATTCCTAAACCATCTAAGCGTGAGGCACCTGGACATAGTACGTTCGCGAAACTTAGCCGAAACGAAGATGTCTCAAGTTACCGGATCGTTCTTTCAGGGCAGCCAAGATCATTCGTGTCCCAGTCACGTTTATTTTGTACTTCCCCAATACTGCAGTGGACGTAGTAAGGAGTTCCTAGAACAGATCGGAGTCAAACCATACGATGAGAAGATCATCGTTCGCGAAAGGCTTGAAAGATACCGTAATCCCTGTGGCGCCGATGAGCAACATTTCGATGATATCAAGTGGTTCATTGCGTTCGCTAAGAAATACCAGAAAGAAACGGAAGTTTTCGCATCGTTCGCGTTTCTGCTAGCTAAATCCGATATTGATGATCCGATATTTCAAAGATCCAGTGGCATTTACATCGCTGCACCTTATGCCGAGACATTCCTGCAAGCACTATTCGAGAATGAAGTCGACTCGTCTGCCCGTTTGCCGAAAGAACGCTTGCCCCTGTCAACGGCGTACCTGGAGCATGGTATAGATCCCGAAGCAATACTTGATTTTGCAAAAACTATCGGGGTTTACTGGCGTTTGGAAGTAAACAAATGCACTACGCGGGCAAATCCAGATTATACCAAGCTACACAGCGGCGAAGTCAAGAAATCCAGCCACAACGACTACGGTAGAGAAGATTCGGATTTTTCCATGCCTGCTCTGGTTAAGCTTCTTTCAAAGCCAAGTCGATCTTCGTCGTTACTCATTTGGAAGACGATGACAGAACACGTCCAACTCCAACATCTTGAAGCGTGTTATCAACACAACAACCATTCCACGCATAATACAGCACCATCTCAAGTTGTCCACCAACTAAGAAACGCTGAATGGGTAATGCAGAAGAATGGGCAATTTGTCAAACCATCCGATGCAAATCCGTCGGAATTGCCGGAAGGCTTCTCGTATGACTCGGGTTCCGCCTGGCTAAAGGCCATCGGTTTCGGACTAAACGAAGAAAAGAAAACGCTGAGATATCAAGCTCTGGAGGACGTTGCTAAGAGCAACGGCCTAAGTTCCGCGGAAGAACTCTCAGAAATTGTGCGAATGATACGTGATGCCGGCTTGACAGTCGAACGGATACGCACAATTCTTGTCCAGCATGATATTCAAGATTTGCCTGATGCGACGGTCACTGATCCGGAAAGACGCCGCAAAGGGCTTTTGGATGAATATGAGTCTTTGGAACCCAGAAGAAAGGTATTGGTCGAGCGGATGATCGACCCCGACTACGCGGCGGTCACTGAGGACGCGAAGAAATATCTTAGAGCGCTTTACAAGACGGCAAACGACGAATTCTTCTGCCAGTGTTGTCGGCAGGAAATGCCGTTCCGTTATCCGAATGGCGAGCATTATTTTGAGGCCATCCAGTGTGTCCCAAGTCAGAAGCCCGACCTCCATCGGAAGCGACTCGCCCTGTGCCCGACCTGCGCAGCCATGTACCAACATGCCCGAGAAACAGAAGATGGCGAAATGCTTCGCCAGATCAGAGAATCGGCGGGTCATGATCAAGCGCCATTTGTAGAAATTCCTGTCCGCCTAGCTAGCCGAGACTTGAATCTATATTTCGTTGGCAAACACTGGTTCGACTTGAAGACTCTGCTTTTCCAGTAGCAATTCGGATGAAAGCAAAGCGCATCGTCATCATCGCCGGCCCCAACGGCGCGGGCAAGACCACCTTCGCGCGCGAGTTCCTGCCGAACGAGGCCAACCGCCCGATGTTCGCTAATGCCAGGAAGCGTCGACAACCACTTTGTGCTGATACTCTCTGACTGCGATTCTCTAACTCAATTCCGGAGCGCATCCATGCAATGGCAAGAAATCCGCGCCCATTATCCGCAACAGTGGCTTCTGCTGGAGGCAGTCAAGGCCCATTCCAAAAACGACCAACGTATTCTCGACCAACTGGCGGTGCTTGACTCCTTCCCCGATTCCGCGACGGCCCTGAGCGCCTACGCCAGAATTCATCGCGAAGTCCCGCAACGGGAGCTTTACGTCTTCCACACCAGCCGGGATACGCTGGACATCCGGGAGCGGCAGTGGCTTGGCATTCGGAGCGCGTGATGAATATCGAGCTGCGTCATGGCTTGCCCTATATCAGCGCAGAGATCGAGTATCGCGGACAGCAGGTCAAGATCGAGAATGTCTTGCTGGATACGGGCTCGGCCGGATGCATGTTCGACGCAGACAGATTGTCGGCTATCGGGCTTCACTACGAGCCGTTTGATCTTGTGCAACGCATTCGCGGTGTCGGCGGAGCGGAATTTGTGTTCACGAAGAAGGTCGATCGCCTCGCGCTAGACGACCTCGCGGTCAGCGACTTCGAGATAGAAATCGGGGCGATGGATTACGGGTTCGAGATTTCCGGTATTGTGGGGATGACCTTTTTAACCGCGGTTGGCGCGGTTATTGACCTCGCCAAGTTGGAAATCGCGACACCGTGACCATGAACAAACGCATCGTCATCATTGCCGGCCCCAACGGCGCGGGCAAGACCACCTTCGCCCGCGAGTTCCTGCCCAACGAGGCCGGCTGCCCGATCTTCGTCAACGCCGACCTGATCGCCGCCGGGGGCCTTGATCATAAATCCGCCCAAGACCGCCCGATCGATGTGGGTGTTCACGCGCAAGGCTATGTTCTGCAAGGGGTCTGATGCCTCGGGGCTGAACGGGGTGGGCGGATTTATGATCAAGGCCGCCGCCGGGCTGTCGCCCTTCGCGCCCGATCTCGCTGCGATCAAGGCGGGGCGGCTGATGCTGGAGGCAATTTCCGACCATGTGCGACAGGGCGAGAGCTTCGCCTTCGAGACGACGCTGGCCGGTCTTGGCTACGCTCGGACCATCCCGAAATGGCGAGTACAGGGCTTTGGGGTCAAACTGATTTTCCTGTCCTTACCGGACCCAGAGTCGGCTATGACTCGCGTTGCGGAGAGGGTAGCTTGGGGCGGGCACGCCGCCTCAGAGTCAACGATTCGCTGTCGCTTTGCTGCGGTCATCAATGTCGGCTGATCGCGTACAAGAACCCATCACGTAAACACCACGATGAACAGCAGGCACAGAAGAACCTTGCAGGACATTTTCGCCACTCCGGTTAGCCCGGCTATCCCTTGGCGGGATGTCGAGTCCCTGCTCATTGCCCTGGGGGCCATCGTGAAGGAAGGAGCGGGTTCCCGCGTCAATGTCCTGTTGAATGGGCGTGTGGCGGTTTTGCATCGTCCGCATCCGCAAAAGGAGACAGACAAGGGCGCGGTCAAGTCCGTGCGCAGATTCCTAACTGAGGCAGGTATACAACCATGATGGAATACAAGGGCTATGTTGGGCGGGTCGAGTTCGACGACGAGGCCGGGTTATTTCACGGTGAGGTCATCAACACCCGCGACGTGATTACCTTCCAAGGGACCACCGCGGAGGACATCATGCGGGAATTTCGGGTTTCCGTTGATGTCTATCTTGAGTTTTGCGCCGAGCAAGGAAAGGCCCCGGATCATCCAAACACGGGCCACTTGGTCTTGGACATAGCCCCGGAATTGCAGGCGGCGATGATTCAAGCGGCCAGGCGGGAGCATAAGAACCTGGATGCCTGGATCGTCGAAAGGCTGGCGGCGGGCGTGTGCTCTGTTTCGGCGGTCAGCCCGAGATAATTCTCAAGCGTCGCGCCGCATGGCATCCAGGTCGCCGTCCCAGGGCAACGTGCCGCGCGCCGTGCGGATGCGTTCCTGCTCCTTCAGTCGAACCAGGAGCCGCAACCCCTCCTCGATCGCTTCGCGCTTGGTTTGGAGCCCCGAGAGGGCCTGTGCACGCTCCATGAGCCGGTCATCGATCACGATGTTGGTTCGCATGCCGTGGGTCTCCGGAAGACTCGGTGTCGGCGATTATGCTTCTTTGGCTTGAGGCGGCGGAATCCTCGCTCGCGTCGTCTTACCCGCCGATCTTCAAGGTCTGCGGTCCCAAGCGCCTGAGGACAATGATCGCCGACGCGGCGCCGTTGTCGTTGTCGTAATCGTGGTCGGATTATTCGATTACGACA
>NZ_CAIKKU010000182.1 GCF_903828115.1 uncultured Thiodictyon sp.
TGCCCGGAGCTTGATCGTAGTCCTCCCGGCTCATCCAATCCGGTTTCTTGGGCTTCGGCAAGACGATGAGGTGGTCGCGCACCCCAAGCCACTCGCCCAGGCTAAAATCGGTGCTGCGCTTGCGTGCGCCGTACTGCTCAAACACCCCATCAACGCCGCGGCGCACCAACTCGCAGAGCAGAAAATACGTTGTATAATAGGCATCTGCAACCAAGATTTCGCCGCTTAGAAGGCTGTCGAGGAGCGCGCGCAACAGCGTTCGCTCGTCGCTGCCCTTGCCCGCGCAGGGACCGATGGCGGCATCCAGCACGACCCCGGTCGCCAGACAGAGCAGGACCACCATCCGACAGATCGGGAACCCCAGCCCGTCCTTCTGGCTCTTGGGTTGCGGATACTTGGCCTGGTTTTCGGCGGTGTCCGCCAGGGTCATCGTCGCCCCGTCGGCGAGCCGCACCCGACGCTGCTGCCAGTGCCACCAGTCCGGCGCCCCATCCGTCACGAGCCCCCCGGTTTGGCGCGTCAGCGTCCTGATCATCGGCAACGGCAACCGGGCGCGTGCCTGGCAGTAGGCGCTGGTGCAAGTACTCAGGGGCGGCAGCCCGGCGATCGCCCGCTCGACCCCGTAGTCGTCGAGCGCCTGGCGACAACTGCCGTCCGCCGAGAGCGCTTGGGTCATGAACATCGCCAACGTCTTGGTCGGCGGAAACGCCCGCACCCGTGTAAGACGATTCTGCAGAACGGGGCTGCGGCATTGCCTGGGTTTCTTGCCTCACTGCTGGAGAACCGGGACAGCACCCAATCCATCTCCGAGCCCCGCCAAGGCTGAAGCCTTGGACTCCTGGGGCTTCAGGCCACCAGCAATTCCCGGTGCTTCTGCCGCAGCTTGCCGAGCTTGGGTGAGATGACCGCCTGGCAATACCCCTGGTAGGGGTTGCGGCGGTAATAGTTCTGGTGATAGTCCTCGGCCGGATAGAAGGTCGGGAGCGGGGCGACCTCGGTCACGATTGCGTTGGGCCAGACGCCTTCGCGGGTCAGTTGGGCAATGACCGCGAGGGCAGTCTCGCGCTGCGCATCCGTGTGCCAATAGATGACGGAGCGGTATTGGGTCCCCACGTCGGCACCCTGGGCGTTGAGCGTGGTGGGGTCATGGACGGTGAAGAAGACCTCCAGGATGGTCCGGTAGTCGATCGCTGCGTTGTCGAAGGTCACCTGGACGACCTCCGCGTGGCCGGTGCTGCCGGTGCAGACCTGCTGGTAGCTGGGGTTCGGCGCGGCCCCGCCGGCGTAGCCGGAGACGACCGCGGTGACGCCCTTGAGATCCAGAAAGGCGGCCTCGACGCACCAGAAACAGCCGCCGCCCAGGGTTGCGGTCTCGCTCGCCATCGTCGTGTCCTCGTTGTCTTGCAGTTGAGCGTCAGGTGCCGGTGCGGGGCACCGAATTCAACCGACGGCTGGCCGCGCCCCGCCGCCGACTGGCACAATGGGCGCCCCCACCGCGCGATCCCATCCGATGCCCCAACCCCGCTTTCGTCTGATTACCCTGGATCTGGACGACACCGTCTGGCCCTGCGAGCCGGTGATCCGCGCCGCCGAGGAGGCGTTGCTGGACTGGCTCGCCCGGCGCGCGCCGCGCCTGGCCGCGCTCCATGACCGCCAGTCGCTGCGCGAGCACCGCTTCCGACTGATGGCTGAGCGCCCGGGGATCGCCCACGATCTGGGTTTGGCCCGGCAGTTGTCGATCGCGTCCCTGCTGGAGGGGCTGGGCTACCCGCCGGACCTGGCGGGGCAGTTGGGCGAGCAGGCCCTGGCGGTCTTCATGGCGCACCGCAACCGCATCGAACCCTTCCCGGACGCGGCGCCGGTGCTGCGCCGCCTGGCGGCGGACTACCAGTTGGTGTCCATCACCAACGGCAACGCGGACCCGGAACTCACCCCGCTCGCCGGTCTCTTCCACCACCACATCACCGCCGCCAGGGCCGGGGCGGCCAAGCCGGACCCGGTCGTCTTCGATCTCGCCTTACGTCTCACCGGGGCCGCTCCCGGGGAGTGCCTGCACGTCGGTGACGAGCCTTACCTGGACGTGGAGGCGGCGCGCTGCCTGGGGATCGAGGCGATCTGGATCAACCGCCTGGGGCGCACCTGGCCGGACGACCTGGCGCCGCCGCGCCTCACCATCACCGACCTGCACCAACTCGCCGCCTGGCTGGACGACACCGATGGACTTTGACCTGCTCGCCACCCAGGGCCTAGCCCGCCGCGCCCGCCTGTCCTTCCCGCGCGGGGTCGTGGAAACCCCCGCCTTCATGCCGGTCGGCACCTACGGGACGGTCAAGGCCATGACCCCGGAGGAGCTGATTGCCCTGGGGGCGCAGATCGTGCTGGGCAACACCTTTCATCTGATGCTGCGCCCCGGGGTGGAGGTGATCCGCCGCTGCGGGGACCTGCACCGCTTCATGCACTGGGAGGGGCCGATCCTGACGGACTCCGGCGGTTTCCAGGTCTTCAGTCTGGGTGAACTGCGCAAGATCACCGAGGCGGGGGTGCGCTTCCGCTCCCCGGTGGACGGCAGCCCGGTGTTCCTGGGGCCGGAGGAGTCCATGGCCGTGCAGCGCGCCCTGGGCTCGGACATCGTCATGATCTTCGACGAGTGCACGCCCTACCCGGCCGATCTCGACACCGCCGGCGCCTCCATGGAACTGTCGCTGCGCTGGGCCGCCCGCTCGCGCGCGGCGCACGCCGACAACCCCGCGGCCCTGTTCGGCATCGTCCAGGGCGGGATGCACGAGTCGCTGCGCGAGCGCTCGCTCGCCGGGCTCGTGGAGATCGGCTTCGACGGCTATGCGATCGGCGGGCTCTCGGTGGGCGAGCCGGAGGCGGACCGGCTGCGGGTGCTGGATTTCCTGGCGGATCGGCTGCCGGCGGAGCGCCCCCGTTACCTGATGGGTGTCGGCACCCCCGAGGATATCGTGGCCGCCGTCTGCCGCGGGATCGATCTGTTCGACTGCGTCATGCCCACCCGCCATGCCCGCAACGGTTGGCTCTTCACGCACCAGGGCACGGTCAAGATCCGCAACGCCGTCCACCGCACCGATGAGGGTCCGTTGGACCCCCGCTGCGACTGCACCACCTGCCGCAACTACAGCCGTGCCTATCTCTATCACCTGGATAAATGTCACGAAATCCTGGGCGCCCGGCTCAATACCATTCATAACTTACACTATTATCAGACCCTGATGCGGGGCCTGCGCGACGCCATCGCCGCGGGGACGCTCGCGGGGTTTATCGCCGAATTTCGGGACCTGCGTGCGCCGCGAGCAGCGGCCCCGGGGTGAGTGTGCTGACCGTGCTCGCCGTGAACGTCAGGCCGGGAGCCGGTGGGGGCGGCTTTACCGTGAAAGTGCGTAGTCAGGCCATCCTGGCCTGACGGTGTCGGGGCTGGAACCGTCAGGGCTGGAAGCCCTGACTACGCTGCCCCGCACGCTGGCCATCGAGCTAGCGGTCGAGAGGACTCTCATGTTCCGGGGTGGCGCGGGTGCCATGACCGTTAGCCGCGACTGTCGTTGTCGTGGTCGTGGTCGTGGTCGTGGTCGGATTGTTCGATTACGACA
>NZ_CAIKKU010000183.1 GCF_903828115.1 uncultured Thiodictyon sp.
TATGAAAAGGGCATCAGCCTATCGAAGAAATTGATGGAAGACGTCGAAGCACGGTTGAAGCGCAGCCCGACCTTGCCAAAATATGACATTTTTATCAAGCCTATTCTCGGGTAATATTTTTAACAGAAATCACCTAAGCGGTATTCGGCGCCGTGCCGTTGTTCGCGGTCACGATCGCCCAACTGAGGCTGTTGATCGTGCCGCCGGTGCCGTCGTCCGTGGGCTTCGTGACTGAACAATCGACGGCCGCCTGGACCGCGGGACCGGCCAAGGCCAGCGCGACGGCCAGCGCGAGCCGGTCAGGACGGGAGAAACTTGGTGCGTGCATCAGGAATTCCTTTCAATCGGTGAGTCGGCCGGGGAAAAAGGTGCGATAAAAATCGCCGAAATGGTCGCGCAACTCCCGGGCGATGCGCGGTGGGACCGGGTGCGGGGCCGGCGGGCGGATGGCGTTGAAGGTGCGATGCGGGTATTTGCAGCGGTAATGGCTGTCGCTCTCGCCGGGCTTGACCGGGAGCGCGAGCGGGTCGAAGGGGGTCGCCGGGAGCCCCAGCCAGCGGTGGATGTCCTGCATCGCGGCCACCGGCTCGCTCACCAGGTGCTCGAAGACGACGTAATAGACCTGCCGCTGCACCGCCTCCGGGACCTCTTGCAGGGCCTCGATCGACTTGAGCGGTCCGCCGATCAGCCCGTCGGCCGCCAGCAGCTTGTCGGCGCGGGCATAGTGCGAGAGGTGCGCCAAGTGGTCGGGGAAGTCGAGCAGCCGGGTACGGGCGTGCTGCGCCTCGATCGAGCCCAGGACCTGGCCGAGCTCGCGCACGCACACCAGCATCCGGAACCCGGGGTCGACCGCCTGCACGGTCTCGATCTGCGCCAGCCAGCCGCGATTTTTGTCCACCACCCAGGGCCGCTCGGCATCGGCGAACCAGCCGTCGACAAAGCCCTGCCAGGCGCGCGGCAGGCGGGCATAGGCGCGCTCGAAGTCCACGTCCAGTTGCGCCAGCAGGAACTCGTTGTCACTCCACTGGTGGCGCAACTGGATCAGGATCTGGCACAGGGGGGAGCTGTGACCGCTGCTCTCAATCTGCGGATGCAGGCCGAGCAACTGGCACAGCAGGGTGGAGCCGGCGCGCGGCAGGCCGGCGACATAGATCAGGCGGGGGGGCATGGTGGTTTACCTCTCGCCAGACGGTGGCAGTGCCACCGGCAAGGCGACCAGCGCGGGCGTGTTCATCTGAATGTGGAGCGCGCCCCCGCCGCGGCTTTATTCGGTAAGCCTCGACGATACGGAGCAACGCCGACCATGGCCGCTGCACGGCGGCGGCGCGGGCGGTGATCCACTACGCAACAGTCTAACAAAGGAAAGTCTCAAAAAAGGACACAATGACCTGAGACTCTTGTGAGACTATTACCCGCCAATGCGTTCATTTTTTTGGTGCCGCCATGAAACCGCTCGTTCTGCTCCGCCATCTGACCGCCCTCTGTGTCGAGGACGATCGCGGCCAGCGTAAGGTGGCCAGTCAATTACTGTTAAGTTTCTTTAACGAATTGCTGATGGCGGAGAGCGGCGAGGAGGGGTTGCGGCTGTTCGGGCAGAGGCCCGTCCAACTGGTGATCACGGACCTGAAGATGCCTGGGATGAACGGTCTGGAGTTGGCCGCGGCCATTCGGGAACGCGACCGCACGGTGCCGATTATCATCACCAGCGTATCTACCGAGACCGCCGATCTGCTGGCGGCGAACCAGCTCCAGCTCGTGGATTATCTGGTCAAACCACTGTCCCGGGAGCGGATCAAGGCGGCGCTCGAACGTGCGGCCTTGGGGCTGCTCGCCGAGGGCCGGGTGTTCGTCCGGTTGGATGCCGACACCACTTATTGTGCCGCCGACGGCACTCTCTGCCGTCTGACGGAGCGGATCGCGCTGACCTCCCGCGAACGGGACCTGCTCGACCTGCTGGCGGCGCATCGCGGCCAGTGGCTGAGCAAGGAGCGCCTGCTGGCCGGGCTCTACGCCGAGACCGAGACCGACACCGGCAGCGAGGCGGGCCTGAAGAACCTGCTCCTGCGGCTGCGCCACAAGATCGGGACGGACGCGATCCTCAATCGCTATGGCGTCGGCTATCGGCTGGTTTGACCCATTAGGCGGGGGCCTTGAGCATCGTTGCGGCCGGCGGCGGTTCGGTCGCAACCGGAGGTCGGGGCTTTAGCCGGTGGCGGTTTCCGATACATCCAAGAGCATCAAAGTCCCCCCGTGGGAGCGGCTTTAGCCGCGACGAGGCCCACGGCGGCGTGCGAGGTCGCGTCGCGGCTAAAGCCGCTCCCACCGGGCCGCGGCAACCTCTGGGGCCGGGTACTACAGCTCATGCACCGGGCGTCGTTGTCGTTGTCGTTGTCGTAATCGAACA
>NZ_CAIKKU010000184.1 GCF_903828115.1 uncultured Thiodictyon sp.
AGAGACGCAGAGACGGTGACCCGCGACGCTCGGGTAACCCGCGAAATCTCGTCGCGGCTGAAGCCGCTCCCACAGCGTCGCTGCGCGACTTTCACGGTAAAGCCTCGACCTCCTGTCCCCTGCGGCCGGGCAGCCAACCCCACGCGGACCGATTGGCAGCCCTGGTCAATCCCCCAACCGCCCCCGCTGCTCCAAATCCTGCGCCCGCTGCCGCACCCGCCGCTCATAGCTCGCCTGATTCTTGGTACAGACCAGGGTATAGGGCCGCCCCTTCTTGTCGGTCGCCAGATCGAGATCACTGTTGCTGCGTCTCGCCACCTCGGTCACATGGGTGCGCTCGCCCTCCGCGGCCTTGAGCTTCCAGACCGATTCCATGGGGGAGGCGAGAAAACGCGAGAGTCCCTGGCAATAGTTGCAGGAGCAGCTGAGCTTCGCCGGGCGGCTCAGGTCGGCCGGGGGTTCCAGCGGTTCGGCGATGCGTTGGTCCAAGTGGGCGCGGGTCGCCTTTAGCAGTGCGTCGATGGCGGTGGGTCGCGGACCCGTAGCGGTCGCGGCCTTCAGAATGAGGGCGGCGGGGAGCAGGATGCCGTCCATGCCATAGCGCACCGAATCGGCCATGAAATGATCTAGTGCCCGGTCGGCGAGCGATGAGTCGATGCGCGCGAGCGCCGTCAGGGTCTGGACGACCAGGTCCGGCGTCGGGGGTGCACGGCGCTGGCGGGGATCGACGAACCGGTTGTCCGGGCCGGCTGGCGGCTGCGCCTCGGTGGTGAGTGCGGCGAGCAGCGCGAGTGCCGCGGCGCGCCAGGGCTCGGGGTCGCCCGCGGGGTCCGCGCTCACGCGGGCTAGCAGGTCCGCGCAGGCGGCCGGTTGACGCCCTGCATTGCCGGCGACGATGGCTGCCAGCAGGTCGGCGGCGCGCGCCGTCGGCAGTCGGGCGAGCATGGCCGCGAGCGATTCGTTGTCCTGAGGGCCATAGGCCCCGGCCGCGGATTGTCCGGCCACGAAGACCGCGGCGCACTCGGGGTCGTCCAGCCGCGCCAGGGCATCGAGCAGCATCCGGGTCTGGCCGGCCCCGCTCGCGTGTTGGCGCGCCCAGTCGTCCGTTGGCCAGGCGGCGCTGATCCGGGCGGCGAGTGCGCGCGCCTCGGTGCGCAAGGGGTCCTCGGGGGCTTGGCCGGCCGCTTGCCATTGCCGCACCAACTCGTCCAGGAAGGGCAGGCTCACCGCCAGCCCCCCGGCCGCCAGGACGGCCGCCCGATTGGTCCGGGGCCAGAGGACCAGCGCGGCGCATTGGTAGAGGCGCTCGAAGGAGGCGCCGGCGTTTCCGGTCGCCTCGGAAAACTCGGGTTCCGAATCGTCCCGCGCCTCGAAGGCGCCCGGCGGCGCGACCTCATCGCCGAAGAAGGGCAGGGCGCCCATGGCCGGGCGGGTGCCGTCCGGGTGGCGCCAGTCATGCAGCGACTCGTTGCTCTCGTCGACCTCGCCGATCTCAAAGTCGGGGTCGTGCCAATCGCCGGTGGATTCGGCCCAGCCGGATTCCTCCACACTCGCCAGGGCCAGGAACAGGTCGCAGTCGGCCGCGCGGGCGGCGGCGCTGACCACGGCGGCGACCGCCGCATCCGCGCCCTTAAGGGTGTCGAATCCCAACTCGGCCGGCGTATAGGCGTGCTCCAGCGGATAGACCAGCTTCAGCGGCACCGCGGCGGCCGGGTCCTGCGACGCGTCGAGCGCCCGGCCCCAAGCGCGCAGCAGGTCGGTTGCCTGGGCCTGCTCGGCATCGTAATCGGGCAGTTGCGGGAGCGGTTCACCCTGTGGACGAATCAGGTTATAGATCAGGGTCAACCGGTGGCCGGAATGGATGGGCAGGACCTCATGCAGACAATCGGCATAGAAGGCGGCAAATGCGGCCTCGGACGGCTCGTCGCGATGCAGGTCGAGCCGGACCTCCTGACCGCGGTGACGCACCACCAGCTCGCCGCCCTCGAAGTCCCCGGGCAGGACCACGACGAGCGTTGCGAACATCCCGTGCGACTTCTCGGTGTCGCGGTGCGAGAGGAAGAAACTGCCCTCCTCATAAACCAGCAGCTTGTAGAGTTCGGCCTCCACCCGGCCGGTGATGCCGAAGGTCGCGGTGATCCGGGCCACCACGGACGCCAGGTCCTCGGCCCAGCGCCGGCCGGTGATCCGCATCCGCTCGGCGTCGATCTGCCAGGTGCGCCGGACCTGGGTGTCCACCAGCGTCTCGGTGCCGCGTCCATAGGGTGCCTGCTCGGCGACCGACTTGAGTTGCCCGGCCTGCGCCGACTGGAGCGGGAGGGCGATGGGGCCGACCCCTTCGATCTCGAGCCGGGGCGGGTGTATGTCGAAGGTGCCGGTGGCATAGAAGGCGCCGGGGCGTTGGACCCGGGCCAGGCATTCGGCGAGTGCGGCGGCGAGTTCGGGCATGGGAAAGGGCTCCAGGATCGCGAGATGGTTTCGGGCGCGAGGGCCTCGATCGTCGTTCCGGCCGGAGCGCCTGTAGGGTGCGCCGCGCGCACCCGTCACTGCCATCAAGTTAAGCGCTGCAGCCCAAGGCCCTGGAGTCCAAGGCTTCAGCCTTGGAGGGCGCCAAGGCTGAAGCCTTGGACTCCAG
>NZ_CAIKKU010000185.1 GCF_903828115.1 uncultured Thiodictyon sp.
AGCCTTAGCGCCTCGCGGCGTTACGGTTGTTGTGAGCCTCGACCTTCGGCGCATTTGCCAGCGAGCCGAGTTTCACCTTGATGTCCTCCAGGGAGCGAATTGCTGCATACGCAGCCTCGCGCTTCTGAAGGTCGCCGGGTGACGCATTGCGCCACTCGTTGATGTAGCGCCCCTCAAGGTAGGTGAAGATGTGGCGGACGACATCGTCCTCCTGCATCTCCTTGGCCTTGCGGGCGATGTCGATTGGGGTGAGCATTAGTAGACCTCCTCGTTGTCTTCTGCCGGCATCGTGTCGAGGAGGCCAGGCGGCAAGTTGGAGAGAAGCCCCTTGTTGCGAATGAACTCACGCATGACTGTGGCACGATCCGTGCCCGTCTCCTTTGCGCGGATGTCGGCGCGCTTGCGGATCAGTTCCATGAAGGTGCCGAGGCTGTCCTGGTGTACACCAGTGCGCTTCGCGGCACCCATCCAGAGCGCGGCCTGCACCTGCGGCGCCGTGAGGCCAACCTCTTTGCCGATCTCGCCCATAAGATCTTCCATAGCGCCGTACTCGTTGGCATTCGGCATGGCCGACCACACGGCGGGCTCGTCTGCAGCCTGCTGCATGTCGAACATGCCAGACTTGGCTGCCTTGTTGCCGTCGAAGACCGGCAGCACCTTGTCGGGCTTGCCGTTCCTTCCCTTGATCGTCTTTGTGCGGAAGAACTGCGCCATATCAGGATTGGCGGCGAGCATCTTGTCTCGGAACCCGTTCGACACCTCCGCGCCATTGACCAACCAGTCGGGATGGTTCGACGCCATGCCCATGTAGCGAGTGAAGTGGAGGTCGGCGGCAATGTTGTTGGGGTTGCCGGTGAACGAATTGTAGAAGCCCTTCGGCTTCGGGTTCTCGACCCACGACCCCTTCGCGCCAGGCGTGCCGGGCTCTGGATTGCCCTGCCACTCGCCACGCATCTGCTTGCCGGTCGTCATCTCATGCAGCTTGTTGTAGCGGTGGCCGTAGCCAGGCTCGCCCACCATCTTCGTGCGGCCCTTGGCGCTGGCGCCAAAGTTGCCGATCTTGTCAGTCTCAGTCAGAAACTCATGGTAGCTCTGGTTTGTGCCGGGCACGGTCGGGTTCTTCGCCTGCAAGTGGCGCACGGCGGAAGCGTTCTTGATGTTAGTCAGGACGTTCGAGCCGGCGGACGAGGAGCCCATCAGCTTGATGAAATCGTTCCACTCCTGATGGCCCTGCTCTGGCCCTAGTTCGTTGATGAACCAATCGCGGAGCTCTTCGGTGTTGTACCAGTCCGCGCCCTTAAAATTGCGACCCGCCTCGATGTCAGTCAGCAATTGCTTTCTGATCGGGTTCTCGGGGTCGAGCATGGCTGTCCTGGCGCGGCCCATGCGCGAGGAGATCTTCTTCGGGGCATAGCGCAGATAAGTCAGGTCGCTACGATCCGGTGCCGCACCCAGGTAGCGCGGGTCGCTGCCGGGCTCAAGATCGTATGGGCTGACAGATGGCGGGCTGCTATTTCCGAGGATGCCCTCGATCGGCGTACCATCCGGTGGGTTCCACGGCACGTCGTCCATTGCCGCAGCATTGGAGAGCACGTCGTCGCCATACTGCCCTTTTGAGGCGCGGCGAGCCATGTTGATGGCCGCAGCGCCGGTGTAGGCTTCGCCGACGGCAGACTTATCGCCGATGAGGTCGAGGATGCCGGGTACGGCCATCTCAATCGTGCCGGTCGAGCGGTCAGGATAGAACGGCAAGACGTTCGGCCTACTCTCAAACTGAAGCTCGCGCCCCTCGGCGTCAAACGGCACCAGGCGACCGTCGATCTGTTCCACACGAACAGCGGCACGCGGCATCATCCACCCGTAGGCGGATGGATTGTTGACGGGGTCGAGATACTCGGCGCCGAGTGCGTCGCCAGGCATCTCCTCAAAGGCGCGGCGGATTGGGCCGGGTACGTAGCCGCCCATGCCGGGAAGCTCGCGCTGCGGGCCACCTGAACTAAAACCTCTGTATTGGAACGGAACTCCACCCGCCATCACTGCATTCCCATCATCGGAGGCTGCTGCTGCATCATCTGAGCCTGCTGCTGCGCGGCGATCTTCGCGGCGTCACGCTCGCGGGCAATCATCGCGTACAACTGCTCGACCTGAAGCTGGGTGCCATACTTGGCCTGTATCTCCATCGCCTTCAGCCAGATGTCGGCGTCGAGCTTGTCGCGCTCAAGGTCATCCTTCGCCTTCTGCGTGGCAATCTCGACCACCATCTTCTTGTCGGCGATCTCGATGTCCTTCTTGATCTTCTCGGCCTCAACCTGCGCCAAAATCTGCGTCGGGTCAGGCGCGGGCTGTTGCGGCTGCGCCATCTGCTGCTCGGCCTCCGGCGTGATCTCGCTGAAATAGCGAGACGCATCCTTGAAGCCTTGCAACTCCGCGATCTGCGCCAGCGTGTTGCGATACTGCTTCAACGACACCATCGGGTTCTGCGGCCCCAGCGTCTGCAAGATCTGCTCCTGCTTCTGCGAAATAGCCATCAGCGTCTGCAGCTTCTGTTCCTGCGAGCCCGTACCAAGGCCCACATTCACGACCACGTCCATTTCCGCGTCCCAATAGCGTGGGTCAACCGGCACCCACTGGTTACGCAGGCGAACGACGCGGGGGCGGTCCTGGTATATGATGATCTCGCGCAACAGGCCACGGAACAAGCGACGGATGCCCGTCTCCGCGAAGATGCGGGCGATCATCTCCAGACGCTCCTGAGACGCCGACATCGTCGCCATCACCGCCGCCTTGGTCGTCGATTGCAAGACGTCCGGGTCGAGGCCCTGG
>NZ_CAIKKU010000186.1 GCF_903828115.1 uncultured Thiodictyon sp.
CAACGGCAACAAGCGAGACGCCCTAAAGTCCTGTTTTCCTTGCTGCGGTTTGTTGTAGACTGTTGAATTCGTCGGACTTCAAATCCGGTTGGGGCCGTCAGGCGGTCCCGGGTGGGTTCGACTCCCACGCCCTTCCGCCAACAACATACGCGTTCCAGACCATGCGAATCGACCACATCCGCCTCAAGAACTGGCTGAGTTTCCGCAATGATCGATCGCATCAAGCGTCAGGCGAAGTATCGCCGACAGACCTTGATCACCACCCACAGTGAGGCAATGCTGAGTAACAGCATCGACGCGAGTGCCATTCTGCTGGTGATACCCACCGACGACGGTTCCCAGATCCGCGGCGCGACCGACGAAGAAGTGGCGATGCTCGAAACGGGGCTATCCCCCGCCGAGGTCCTGTTACCGAAGGCGCGCCCGCAGGGTTTAGAAAAGCTTGGCCTTTTCCAATGACTGCATTCGCGGTCGCCACGGAGGACGCTTGCTGCGTGATGCGTTTGCCGGGCGAAAAGCCCGGATCGACAGCTTCCGGTATCAGGTATCCCGTCCCAGCGCTTCCAGCCGGGCCAGCCAGCAGGCGAAGTGTGGGCAGGCCGCGCGAATGGCAGGAAGACCGATCTCTTTCAGCACGGCGACTCCGGCGGTCTTACGAAATCCGATCGCATAGCCTTCCAGGCGTTTACTCGGGTGGGTCTCCTTACCCTGGTTGATCGACTCCGGCCCGCCCGCAGTTTCGCTCGCCTGCCGCATCCGTTGAGCGATTCCAGGCTGGCCATAAAATTTTTCCACTTGGCCTGGATCGGCGAAGTACCATGCCTCGAATTCATGCACAGCGAGAAATGGAATAAAGCGCGCGGGGTGGCCGAGCGCTTCGACCAAGGAGGTCTCAATCTTCCGCACCTGGGAGAGTGTGTCTGTGCCGGCAGCAGCAGCTTCAGCAACCCCCGGAAACTCTTCTGGCAGCCCATAATAGTCGAGCAGGGTCGTCACCCAGGCAGCGGAATCACCAAGCAGCGGTCGAAGGCTGTTGCGCACCTGGCCCCAATGATTTCCACCAGCGTACTTCATGCCGTCGGCCAGGCGCTTGGTCACCACCCCGGTGGCGAACGCGTAGATGCCGAATCGGATGAGATGCGGTGCCAACAGTTCCCGGACGAACAACTCCTCAGAATCGCCCTCAGCTAATACGAGCAACCGCGTCACGGTCGGCCCCCAAGCACGTTCTTCTCCCAGAGTTCACCCAGGCTGAAATTCTCCAGCCAGGCCTGGTAATCATCCGCGTGCAGGCGTCTGAACTGGCTGCCGCGACCGTCGTGGTCTGCCACGATGACCTGCCCGATGGGGAAATTATCGAGCAAAGTCACCGACTGGGTAGCCACCAGGAGCTGTGTCGTCTCCGCGGCGGCATCGAGCATTTCGGCCAATAGACGAATGGCGAGCGGATGCAATCCCAGTTCTGGTTCATCGATGACGATCAGGCTCGGCATGGCCGATTTCGGCTGATTGAGCAAGGTAGTCAGGCCAATGAAGCGCAAGGTGCCGTCCGACAGCGAATCGGCATCGAAGTAGGCATCCGATTGGCGCTGCTTCCATTCCAATCGAATCGTCTTCTCATTGAGTCGTTGGGGCTCCAGGACAAAATCCTCAAAATAGGGGGCGTTAAGCCGTACCATCGCCACGATACGACGATACTCCGAAGGGTGCATTTTCCTGAGCCAGTAGAGATAGGCGGCAAGATTTGAAGCATCCCCACGCAGATAACGATTGTCATCGACGGGACAAGCGGACTTTACGGCGGCAGCCGCCGAGGTGTCATGCAGGTGGTACCGTCGCCAGCCCTCGATGTACGACCGCACCGACGGGAACTCATTAAGTTGTGCATCGGCCTCTTCTTCTGTCAGCTCGCCGGTGGCCACCGCATCCGCGAGCCGACGCTCCTCATCCTCCTTGAGCTGCCGCTCCAGTGCATCGAGGTCAGTCCCGCCTGCTGACCATTCCACTGCCGATTCCCTGATCGTCAGGCGTTCACTGGCGACATCGAGACTGTTTCCGGCAACCGGGATCAAGGTTTGTTCGTAAGCGAACTCAGCGGCTTCGCATGAAAAGAAACAAGCCTTGGTCGTTTTATTGCCATGAAACAGGATGCGACCGGCACCGCCCATGCGCTTGACCAGGACCTCCCGTTCACCGAGTGCTGATGCCTGAAAAAAAGTAACAGCATCGATAAGATTGGACTTGCCGGACCCATTGGCACCGATCAGCACATTCAGCGGCTCCAATGCGATCGTTTGCCGCTCGATCGATTTGAAACCATGCACCGTGAGTTTCTTCAGCATTGTGCCGACCTCAGGTCATGCGCAGGTGGAACATCGAGAAAACGTCTTGCCGCATGGAGTGTCAGCGAGTCAGGGTCATCGGGGCGGCCAGCGATTTTCAAGCATTCGGTCAAGTCGATCATCAAAAATCCTCGCTCGCAAAGAGAGTGCCCGATCGGGGCTTGACGGCCTGGGTCGTCGCCCAGGCATTATAGATCGCGACGGCGCGGGTCGCGGCCAACCGCACCGCCGGGACCCTGGAGGCCGCGGTCGGAATGATGACCAAGGCCAGGTAGTTCGTAGGTCGGGTTAGCGAAGCGTAACCCGACGATTCGCGTGCCTGCTGTCGGGTTACGGCGCGTTTGACCTCGCGGTTTATAGCAAGGTTCGGTGCACGCGCCTAACCCGACCTACGCACTGTGACCAATCGCCGTGACTCTCGCATTATGCTCCCTCGCTTCGCCTCGTAATGTGAAGGCGATCAAACTAATCGGATCAAAAACGGCCGCAAACGACATCTCGTACTGCCGGGCAGTCAGTTTTCTTGCATGACCGATGCTGTCTTCATCTATGGTACCACCCGGATGCACCCCCTTTCGCACATACAAGACGAGGGGCTCCCCCAGGAAGTCACCTACGATCTCCAAGCAGGAGTTATCAACGCTTGTGTGGGCCGATAAGAAGAATGGCGCCCAACCTTCTCTCTGCCACCCGTAGATTGGCCCGGCTCTATGTTCAACAGACAACTTCGCCCGCAAGCCGGTATTCGGCGGGACACTGCGGCTGTCAGTGCACGGGTGTTTGGGCCATGGCGGGCCAAGTTCGTCGAAGAAGACCCGTCCACCGTGGGGCGACTGGTAAAAGAACACCACTGCTCCGCATACCGGACATGTCGCGTTTGGGACCGTGTAGCTTTCGTACGTGGGCAGGATGTGCGGTACCCACCAGCAGTCTTGTTGCGATGCAGCCCCCGCCACATGCCATCCGCCCCCGCCATAGCCGCCGTTATGCCATCCGCCGCCCCATCCGCAGTTGCAACCTGGAGCGTGATTCCACGCATTACACATACCAGTACTCCGTGCTTTCTGTCCGTTCGCGCGAAGGCCCAAACCCGCGTCTTCGGCGATTGTACGCAACCCAGCATAGTAGATATTCGGCAGATGACACGGAATTTACAGTTTTTTGCAAACCCGATGCGCAGCCTTGCCGGCGCCGCCGCTCCGTGGCGGACAGGCGGCCTCGCCTGGCGGTCGGGGAGTTGGTGACCTGGATCTGCACGGGGGCGGACCCTCAGACTCGGATCTGAGGAGCGCCCAGAGCCAGCCGTCCGCGGTAGGTACTTCACCTACCAGCACATGGTGGGAGGGGCCGCCAAGCACCCGGTGCGGGGCGAGGGAGGGCAATGCGGGCCTGCCCCTGGGCGCTCGAAGCCGGGCCAGACGGAGCCGGACACGCGCGCGCCTGGACAAGGGGAAGGGGGCCGCCACAGAGCCCCCCGTGCGGACTTTTCGTTGCCCGCCGTCGGTCGCGCTGCCTTGACAATCACGTCACTGTTACGATCGGAAATAGGGGACATACCACGGTAGCGAAATGCAGTGCGGCGACTCTGGGGCGAAAAAAGCCTGGTCCGTGTGACGCCCAGCCGAAATCCGCATTACACCAGGCGATCGAGGCGGCGAGCGCCGTGCACGACCCGCACGACCTCGATACCATCAGGCAGCAACCGATAAAGGATCAGGTAATTCCCGACAGGCCAGTGGCGAAACTCCGGGGCGATGTCAGGACGGGCGCGGCCGAGACGGGGATTCTCGGCAAGGAGGACGAACTTGCGGTCGATCTCTTCAAGGAGTCGGTCCGCGGCGTCGGGGTTGTCCTGGGCGATATAGATCCAGATGTCGACCAAATCTTCCTCTGCCCTGGCGGTGCGACGAATGACAGACATCGTGCGTGGCTATCCCAGGGGGCTATCCCCTTGTTCTATTGTGGGCGTTGCTGTTCGTCCCACCGGCGCCGGGCCTCGGCCTTGATCGCGTCCATGTCCTGGAAGCGGCCGGGACCGCTGGCGAGCCCCTCGGCCCACAACCGCCGCAGATCCTCGATATCGCGTTGCTGGAGCGTGCGCCGCTGTTTCCACTCGCGCAGGGCCTCACGAACCACTTCGCTGGTGGTCGCATACTCTCCGCTCTCGACCGCGCCCCGGACCAAGCCAGCCATCTCGGGGGTGAGGGCAATGCTGAGCTTCTCGACGTTTGGCATGGGTCAGTACCTCCTGGTCCGATGGTAGTAAATTTTGCTACTGATTTCCATTGAGCCGTCCCGTCGCGGTCGGCCGCGTCCACCTTGTCCGGGTGGCACTTCTGGCTGGCCTGTCGATAGAGGCGTTTCAGTTCCTTGAGGTCGTCGGGCGGGAGTTGCGGGGGCGCCGGGGTGTCGCGGGCGGTCTCGTTGGCGTCGCGGTAGTCCTCGTAATCGGCGCGGGCGCTGTCGGCCTCCGCTGC
>NZ_CAIKKU010000187.1 GCF_903828115.1 uncultured Thiodictyon sp.
GTCGGTTCATCACCGTAAAGCTCCCCACCGTGGGAGCTAACGGCGAAAACCAAGCCATGCACCCCTGGGCAGCCTCGTTGAAGCAGGAACTTAGCACTGAATCTGCCTATGTGTAGGTTTGTGTAAGTCTAAGAGAACGGTCAGCGGCGTCGTGCGCCACCACAGCAGGGCGGCGCCGACCAGTACGCCTAGGCCGAGCACCCACGGCCATCCTTTTCGCATCATTTGGTCATGTCACTGGTCTTGCCCGTGAACGTCGCGCAGCGACGCTGTGCGGACCAGCGAGCCCTCCCCCAGGCGGGAGGCCGCGTCATGACCGACGCCGCTCAGCGCGAAGGCCTCACTCGCCCGTGGGCCCGTGCGGATCGGCCGCCCCAGGCGTCTGCGCGTCACCCGCGGCCGGCTCCGCGACATAGGTGAGCTGCCCCCGCGGCACCTGTTCCTCCAGCCACTCGCGCCACACCGCCAGCAGCACGGCGATGACGATGGGGCCCAGGAAGAGCCCCAAGAGGCCAAAGGCACCGATGCCGCCCAGGACCGCGAACAGTACCAGCAGGTAGGGGATGCGGGTGGAACTGCTGATCAGCATGGGGCGCAGCACGTTGTCGATCTGACTCACCACCAGGGCGCCCCAGAGGGCCAGCCCGAGGCCAGCCCAGGTGTGGCCGCTGGCGACCAGCCAGATACTCACGGCCCCCCACACCAGGGGGGTGCCGAAGGGGATCAGGGCCAGGATCGCGGTCAGCACGCCCAGCAGGACCGGGGCCTGGACCTCGGTCGCCCAATAGCCGAGCCCGGCCAGGGCACCCTGCGCCAGCGCGGTCAGCACCAGGCCATAGAGGACCGCCCGGGTGGTGCTGCCGATGGCGAACAGATAGGCCCCGGAGCGGGCGCCGATCAGGCCGTAGAGCAGGCGCCGGACCTGGTCCAGCAGGGACTCGCCGTCGCGGTAAAAGAAGAAGGCGGTGAACAGGGCGAAGATGAACTTGAAGGCCGTGGCCCCGATGTTGCCCAGGATGTCGAGTGACCCATCCACCCAGGGCTTGCCCAACTGCGCCACCTCCTTGCGCAGGGTCGCGGGGTCCTCGGCGGAGAGTGCGAGCACGCGCTCCACCTCGTCCCCCAGCCAGGGGATGCGGGCGATGGCGGGCGGCACCGCGTCCGGCCCGCTCAGGAGGACCTCGACCGCGCGGTTATAGGCGGCCGGTACCTCAGCGCGCAGCATGGAGACCATGGAAAGGAGCGGCAGCGCGAAGGTCAGGGTCAGGAAGAGGGTCATCGCCAGCGCGCTGAGATTGACCAGGCCACCGAAGAGGTCGCGCAGGCGGCGGTAGATGGGCCAGGTGACATAGACCAGGATGGCGGCCCAGGCGACCGGGACCAGGAACAGGCTCAAGACCCGGTAGCTCAGGAACAGCAGCGCGGCGAGGAAGAGTCCGAGTGCGATGCGAGCGCCCAGGATATTGGTGAAGTTGGTTTTTTTCATTTCGGCTTGGTGCGGGACGGGGCTTTGCGGGCGGCAGGAAGTGGGGCGCGCGGGGGCGACCTTGTGCATGATACTCGCCGCGCTGGCGCCCGGTCTTCCCGGTTGGGTGCGATCTAGACTGATGTGGTCGCGGGAACGCCGTAGGATGGGCAAAGCCCGCGCGCGACGGTCCGGATCGGTCGGGGCGTCGCTCGGGCGTGCCCATCCGGGCCGCGTCGCGGTCTGGAGGATGGGCACGCTGCGCTTTGCCCATCCTGCAATCGCGTTGTCGTTGTCGTAATCGTAATCGTAATCGTAATCGGAGAAGCGGCGCAATTTGGGGTGCGAGAGAATTCGGGGCAGTCCGATAATCTCGATTACGACAACGACAACGACAACGACAACGGCGCTCAAAGCACTCGCTAATGGACTTGTTTAACTTAATTAGTGAGTCGATCCTAATGCCCCAGCCGGGAGGTGCGGGTGAGGGCGGAGAAGCGCACCCCCTTGAGTCCGCCGATTTCCAGGCTCAGGCGCTCGATCTGCGTCGGCAGACCGCGCAGGATGATGGTCTCCAGACAGTTGTGGTGGTCGATGTGGACGTGGGTGCTGGCCACGACATGGACGTACTCTTGGTGCTGGACCTCGAGAATGTGCTGGGTCAGTTCCCGCTGATGGTGGTCGTAGACGATGGTGAGGACGCCGGCAACTTCCTCGTCGCCGCGCTCCCAGGCATCCTCCACCAGCCGCTCGCGAATCAGGTCGCGCACCAGTTCGGAGCGGGAGGCGTAGCCCTTGCCGACCACGCGGCGGTCCAGTTCGTCGAGCAGCGGGCGGGGCAGGGAGACGCTGAAGCGGATGGTGTCATCGGGGGTGGACATGGGGTTTTGCGGATGCAGATTTATTTGCGTTCATTTGCGGCCAGATACTCTTTCCGGGAACGGTTCACTGGAGTGCCATCTTCGTTGTGGTTAAGTTTAGAACCACCCGCCGCGCCGGAAACGCCACAGCATATACCCGGCGATCGACAGGCAGACGCTCCAGAACACGGCGTAGCTGTAGTCCCAGTGGTTTTCCGGGATGTGCATGTTCATGCCGTAGACCCCGGCGAGGAAGGTCAGGGGGATGAAGATGGTCCCGATGATGGTCAGCACCTTCATGATCTCGTTGGTGCGGTTGGAGAGCATGGACACATGCATGTCCGCCACGTCGGAGGCGATCTCCCGGTAGGTCTCGATCAGGTCGATGATCTGGACGCAGTGGTCATAGACGTCGCGAAAATAGGTCTGGGTGACCTCCGAGAGGCACTCATGCCGCTCGCGTTGGAGATCGGAGATGAGTTCGCGCATGGGCCAGGCGACCCGGCGCAGCAGGATCAGACCGCGCTTGATCCGGTGGATGGAGTGCAGGGTCTGGGGTTCGGACTGATCGATGGCCGCCTCCTCCGCCTCCTCCAGGTGCTGTGAGGCGTCTTCCAGGATCGGGTAGATGCCGTCCACGATGGTGTCCAGGATGGCGTAGAGCAGGAAGCTCGCGTCATTCTGGCGCAACCGCGAGTGTGGGCCCTCGACGCGGCGGCGCACCGTCTCGATGGCCGGGCAGGCGCTCGACTGGAAGCTCAGGAGCGTGTGGCGCCCGAGGAAGAAGTTGACCTGCTCGGCGTGCAGGTCGCCCTCGCGCAGGATCACGCGCCGCGCCACCACGAACAGCCGTCCGGGCAGGTCCCCGGAGCCCGGGTAGTCGTCGACCTTGGGCCGATGCTGACCGTCGAGCACGTCCTCGATGGCCAGCGGGTGCAACTGGTACTTCTCCGCCAGGGCGCGGATGGTGTCGTTGTCCCCGAGCCCCTCGACATGGATCCAGCGCACCGCGGACCAGTCCGGCCGGTGCACGGCGAGGAAGGCGGCCATGTCCGCCACCTGCTGGACCTCCCAGCGGTCCGGGGCATAGTCAGTGCAGGTGATCTGCGCCGCGCCCGCGCCCGGGGCCTGGACCAGTTCGTGGTACTCGATCCCCGCGGGGGCGCCCGGCGGGCGCCGGTGCAGCCGCGGCAGCTTCGCCTTGGGCGTCACCAGCGGGCGGCGGCGCCGGGCGTGCTTGGGGGCGGCCGGGTGCGGGTAGACCGCGGTGGTCTTGGTGGGCGCGGCCGTGGTGTCGGTTGCGGCTCGCGCAGGCGCTGCGGCATCGGGATCAGGATGCGGCGGCGCGGCGGCGGGACGCGTCAAGGTCTCGGACGGTTGGGGGTCCTGCATGGCCTGGTTCCAGAGGTCGACGGTATCCCACTATCGGGCGGCGATGGGCCCGTGGCAAGGGCGCTATCGCGGGACCCGGCCCTGACGGGGGGCCAGGTCTGACGTTGTAAGAAATTTCGTCCTTTTTATCTTGACAGTGTTCGCGCCGTGCACCACTCTCTCAAGAGTCCAAAGGCTGCCTGCGGGTACTCTGATGCACGACGGATTGTTTCGGATCGCTGGTATGACCCCGGCCCAGAAGCGGTGGGTGACTGTCCATGCGAGAACTTGAACGCCTCGCTCCGGTGGAACTCGGGCGTCGGCTCAAAGCCGCGCGCAATGCTGCCCGTGTGACCCAGGATCAGGCGGCAGAGCGAATCGGCGCGGTACGCACGACGATCGTGGCGATCGAGCGCGGCGACCGGCGCCTGAGCGCCGAGGATCTGCTCGGTCTGTGCGACCTCTATCAGACGTCGCCCGGCGGACTCCTGCGTCCGGACGCCATCCATGTGGATTTGGCGGTGCAATTGCGTCGTCTACCCGCCGTGGGGGCAGACCAGGACGCGGTGGACGTGTCGCGCGTCCTGCATACCCTGGCGGCACGTTATGTCGAGTTGGAACGGAAACTGGGCCGACCCCTGGAGCCCGCCTACCCGCCGGTGTGGCGTTTGGCGCGTGGGCAGGTCCAGGAACAGGCCGAGGACGCAGCGATGGACCTGCGCGGTCGCCTCGGCATCGGCCATTTACCGATTCCGGACCTGTTGGGGCTGATCGAGACCGAATTGCGAATTCGGCTCTTTATCGTGCCTTTGCCCTCGTCGGTGTCCGGGGCCTATGCCTATCATGAGGCCCTGGATGCCTGCATCCTGGTCAACGCAAATCACGCGCTGACGCGGCAGGCTTGGACGGCCGCCCATGAGTTGGGGCACTTCCAGACCGATCGACGCAACGGGGAAGTTCTGCTGGAGCAAGGGGGGGGCGAAAAGGGGGAAGGCGTTGCCGATGACCATTTTGCCAAGCTGTTTGCGGGGGCCTTCCTGATGCCCGCCGCTGCGGTACGCGCGCGGTACCGGGACCTGTGCGAGGGGCAGGGGAAGTTTTCCCCCCGCAGCCTGGTCTATCTGGCCCGCTCCTTTTATGTCGCACCCGAGGCCATGGCGCGGCGTCTGGAGCAACTGCGGTTGTTCAAGAAGGGGACCTTCGACGCCCTGCGTACCTCCGGGTTCGACGGCTCCGCCATTCGTCGCATCCTGGGGGACGCAACTGTGCCGTCGCCACCCCGGTTTCTGCCTCGCTATACCCTGATCGCCGTGGAAGCCTACGAGCAGGAGTTGATCTCGGAGGGTGAGTTGGCGCAGATGCTGCGCATTGGCCGCATCGAGACCCGTGAGATCGTCGCGTCCCTGGCCGACCTCTGGGAGCCGCTTGACGAGGTGCGTCTTGCCCATGGCTGAGGGGAGGCAGACGCTGGTCCTGGACGCGAGTGTCTTGATCAATTTCCTTGGCAGCGAATGCGTCGAGGTCATTTTGGGGTCGCTGTCCGACCGGGTCCTGATGGCAGAGCGGACCTTCAACGAGGTCTTGAGGGACCCGAGTGGGCGCATGCCGGCAGCGGCGCAACGACGGGCCTTGGTCGACCGGGGGCTGATCATCGTCGCCCCCCTCGATCATGTCGGGAACCAGTGGTTTCTTGATCTGGTATCGGAGCCGGATGCGCTTGACGACGGCGAGGCCGCCGCCGTGGCGCTGGCGCTGGTCAGCGACGCTGTGCCCGTGTTGGACGAGCGCAGGGCGCGGCGGGTCGTGCGCGAGCGCTTTGCCGAGCGCGCGCTGGAGAGCAGCGCGGGCCTCTTTCGCCGCTTGAGCGAAAGCGGGCGTCTGCCGCCGGAGGTCCTGCGTGATGCGCTGTTTCGTGCCCTGCAGAACGCGCGCATGGCGGTGGTCCCTGAGGAATTGGACTGGGTGGTTCGGACGCTGGGGACGGACCTGGCGTCGCGGTGTCCGTCCCTGGCCCGCAGAGGCCGGGGCTGAGCGGGCCGCAGGTGCCGGGGCGAGCGGGACCGGTCCACTCGCGCTGCTCGGTGGCGGGCCGCACTCCTTGCGCGCCTTGTTTGGTCCTTTTGCTATCCCCCCATCCGGGTTAGCATCCGTCGGCCACCACCCCACCGAACCAGACCAGAGGTATCCCCATGGCCCCAGAGACCCTAGCCGACCGCCAGTTCATGGACCGGGCGATCGAGACCTTCATCCGCCTCGCCCTGATCGCGATGCTGGCCGCCTGGTGCTTCGATATCGTACGGCCCTTCATCGTGCCCTCCCTGTGGGGCCTGATCATCGCCATCGGTCTGCACCCGCTCCATGCGCGGCTCCACGCGGCCTTGGGCGGCCGGCCCGCGCTCGCGGCGATCCTGCTGTCCCTGCTGACCTTCGCGGCCCTGATGGTCCCGGCGGCCTTGCTCAGCGGCTCCGTGCTGGACGGCGCCCATATACTGATGCGCGATTATGAGGAGGGGATGCTGGCGGTCCCGCTGCCGCCCGACTGGGTGGCGGGTCTGCCGCTCGTGGGCCAGTCCATCGACGGCTTTTGGCGCGATGCCTCCGACAACCTGGCGGACGCCCTGCGCCGCGCCCTGCCGGAGATCAAGATGGCCCTGCACTGGTTGGGCGGGGTCGCGGCGGGGGCCGGGGTGGGCATCCTGCAATTCGTCTTCGCCATCGCCATTGCCGGGGTGCTGCTCGCGCACGAGGGCGCCGGGCGCCGGGCGGCCCTGACCTTCGCCCGGCGGCTCGCCGGGGTCCGGGGGGTGGAGTTCGCGGAACTGGCGACGGCGACCGTGCGCAGTGTCACCCGGGGCATCCTGGGGGTGGCCATGATCCAGGCGATCCTGGCGGGGCTCGGCTGGCTGGCGGCCGGGATCCCGGTGGCGGGGCTCTGGGCGATCCTGGCCCTGCTGCTGAGCGTGGTGCAGGTCGGCATCTTTCCGCTGGCCATCCCCATCCTCATCTATTGCTTCTTCACCGCCAGTACCCTGACCTTCGTGCTCCTGCTGATCTGGACCCTGCTCGTGGGCAGTATCGATAATGTCCTGAAACCCATCCTGCTGGGTCGCGGGGTGGAGGTGCCGATGGCGGTGATCTTTGTCGGGGCCATCGGCGGCTTTCTCGGCGCGGGCATCATCGGGCTCTTCGTCGGCGCCGTGGTGCTGGTGCTGGGCTACAAGCTGTTCGTCGCCTGGCTCGATGAGCGGCCGGAGCCGGCGGCGGTGACATCCGTGGACCCGGTGCCCTGAGGCGGCGTCGTTGTCGTTGTCGTTGTCGTAATCGTAATCGTAATCGTAATCGGAGAAGCGCTACCAAGATATTTAGACAGGATTAACAAGATTTACAAGATGTTATTCGTTTTCAATCTTGTTAATCCTGTCAAAAAATTTTGGGACCGGCTCAGGGTCGCGGCCGGAACCATGATCAAGGCCGATAACCTCGATTACGACAACGACAACGACAACCGCGCTAAGAACATTCCCTAATGGACTTGTTTCAGCCCCGTGAGGTTACACCCGTGAAACGTCGTTCCATCCTCGCGCTCGGTGCGCTGGCCGCCGTGACGCGGGTCCTCCCGGTCGCTGCGCAATCGGTGGTGATGATCGGCGGGCCCATGGCGGGCAGCGTCTTTTTTACCCGCGACGATCCGGGCCTGTGGGCGAGCGAGGTCGACCGGCACCTGCCGGAGATCAAGACCGAGGCGGCGCCCGGGTCGACCACGTCCGTCAGCATCCGCACGCCCCACCCGATGGACGGCTTCAAGCACTACATCCTGAAGCACAAGCTCCTGGACGCGCGCTTCCGGCTCCTGAGCCAGAAGACCTTCAATCCGGAGCGCGACCAGCCGTTCTCGCGCCACGTCCTGCCCGCCGGTTACCGCGGCCCGGTCTATGCGGTGAGCATCTGCAATGTGCACGACACCTGGATCGAGGGCGTGATGATCGGGGGGGAGGGGGACCTACCCTGAGGTCGTAACAGGCCAGCTTCTTCACCCCTGCCAAGGCTGAAGCCGCCTGCCGTCGAAGTGGAAGGTGAGGAAGTCACCGCGGCCCGGGTCGCGGTCCCAGATGACCCCGAGCACCAGGTCGAGCGGTTCGCGGAAGTAGGTGCCGCCGCTCTCGTGCTCGCTGTCGAGGATCGGCTGATCCAGCACGGCGACGACCACCGCGGGGGAGCCGTAGCGGGGCACGCGCCGGTTCTTGAGCCCAGGCTTCCAGGTCACCAGGTCGCCGGGGACGAAGCGCTGTGGTGTCATGAGCAGCGCGAAGCGCTCGCGCAGTGCCGCCCCCAGGTCGCCCTCCAGATCGTCGAGCGCGGCCTCCTCACGCAGTTCGGCCGCGTCCTCCTCGTTCAGGCCGATGCGGCTCATCAATTCACGCGAGGACAGCAGGCGGTCTTCTTTGCGGGGCATGGGTCATGGCTCCGGTTGGGTGAAGGGAGGCGCCATTGGACCACAGCAATCCGTCAGCCCTTGTCCGATCGAGGGCCTTATACTTAGCCCCATGTGCGACACCTTCCACCGCCGTCACGAGCGGCTGCGCCGTCTCGAGTCCCTGCTGCCGGCCCCCGGCGCGGCGCACGCCGACTGTCCGGACGGGGCGCGGTTGCTGCTGATGATGGCCGATTCCTATGGCGAGGGCGGCGAGGACGCGCGGCGGCGGGCGCTGCTGCGCGACCTGGCGACCCTGATCAAGGACGAGCGCATCGAGGCGGTCAATCCGGGCGGCAAGCCGCTGCGCTTCCGGCGCCGCGGCGAGGACCCACGGGAGGACGACGAGATCTGGAAATACGCCTTGGAGCAGATCCGCGGTCTGATCGCCGAGGCGGTACCGGAGCGACGACTCGACCGGCTCTGGAAGCGCCTGCTGGACCAGTACGGCGGGCCTCTGCTCGACGAACAGCGGCTGCGTTTGGTCCCGGACACCCTGCGGCTCAAGCCGGTCGAATTGTCCGAACCCGTGCTTCGGGCGGTGATCGTTGCGCTCGCCCAGCGCTGCGCCCTGCGGGTGCTCTACGAGGATGCCGAGGGGGAGCGCGGCCAGGCCGAGTTGCATCCGCAGGCACTGGTGCAGCGCGGCCCCATCCCCTATCTGTTCGCGCTGAAGAACGACGAGAGCGCACCGGTCCGCCTCTATGCCCTGCATCGGATGATCAGTGCAGAGGCCCTACCGGATACCCCGGCCCGGCCCGTGCCCGGGTTCAATCTGGATCAGGCCATCGCCCAGGGCAAGGCCGATTTCGGCCAGGGGACCCTGATCGATCTCGAACTGCGCGTGCGCGGCTATCTGGCGCCGCTGCTCGAGGTCTGTCCGCTCAGCGATGGGCAGTGTCTGGAGCCCGAGCCCGCGGGCTCGGCATTCATCCTGCGCGTCAGTGCGCGCCTGCCCTCCACCGGCCAACTGCTGCGCTGGCTGCTCGGCGCCGGCGACAACCTCGAGGTCGTCGCCCCCGCCGGGCTGCGCCGGGTGGTGGCGGTGCAGGCGGGGAAGATGGCGGCGATCTACGCGGAAGACTGAGCGGGCGGCGCCCAGCCCTCGCCTGGGATGATCGCCGCCTCGGCTTGCAGACCTTGCGGCCAACCCGCGTAGCCGGCGCGGATGCCCGCAGGGCGATTCGCCATTGCGTCGGTACCTAAGCGGCGTTCCGCGCTACGCGGGCTGCAATATCCGTCAAATAACTGATGCAGCGAAACACACCATATAAATGCTCCGAAGATCTATGTACGCTCTTTGCTCCACTTCGTTCATGCGTCGAATATTACGGCCCAGCCGTACAGCGGTAGGACTGTACTGCACCGGAGTCATTCCTATTGGGACCAGATTATTGCCATTAGGTGTCGTTTGACGTTCATAGTAGGGTGCCTTATCCGCTGGACTGTAATTACCGAGGGTGCCGTTCAATAATGGATTGAGTGGCATGATGTTGCCGATCCTTCCGCAAAAGGTTTGGTACTCCGCGATGTGATTGAAGCCGAAGGCATGCAATGCGGCCTGATTCGGAGCATTTGGATTTGGATCGAAAAAGTTGCGCGCAAAAATATGTTCAACGCTGTGAGTGTCGGGCGGCCAATATTTTCCTTGTCTAGCGTCTTGGTGCAACGCGATCTTGTAGCGGAGCGACCTGGGTGATACGTCCCCCGCTTGCATCAGTGTACTCAGGTACCTGATGCGTGAAGAGTTATTTTGCAGGTAGGGCGCCCAGCTAATAAATGACTGGTCCACTGCTTTCGCCGCTGCCTCTGGATCCACTGCTGCCGCTGGAGGTGCTGCCGCTGGAGCAAAGGCTTGATTCCATGCCGTGCGAAAGGCAACCCTTTTGATGCCGCAAGCATCCACCATCACTGCTAGTTCAAGAAAATTGACTTGCCGGGCATCTTGTCGTCCAAGAGCAATTATCTTACGTCTAACCAGTCGGTAACACGCCCTCAAAAGCCGCGGTAGATTCGGCTGGTTCAACAGTTGCAGTTGCGTACTAAGATAGGAGGAGAAGTCAATATTACTAACAAGCGGGATTTCTGCCAAGCGTAGCACAAGATCTGCAGCGGTCAGATTGTGCATAGCTAGAAATTTCATGACGATTGCCAGCGTCCGGTGTGTTAGGGGCCATTGCAGTAATGCCAGTCGATAAGTGCCTTTCAGAGCGTTGTCTTGCAGCCCTTGGACTAGCGTGTCGTTCGCGTTGGAAATTTGAGCAATATCATGCAAAAAAGTATCGAGATTGTCTGGTGTTAGGTTGCCGGCGCTCGCTTGGTTCGCGAGCACATCTTCAAAGCAGGTATCGGCGCCCCAATCAACAACTTCCCTGGGTACTCCTACAATTCCCTGAACCCGAAATAGCGTAGCTATTTGAACGGCGGTGTCATCGGTTAACAAGCTATCAGGCTGCTCAAGCGATCGATAAAGGATGCCGAAAGCTGTATGCACTTGGAATGGATCTCGTTGGTTCCTCAGCAAGTCCAGATACATGCAGTGTGCCTTCAATTTTTCCAAAATTGTCAGCTTTTTACCGCGGTCGTTAAGGGTGAGGAATGATCCCAGCGCAAACTCTGGGTCAAGACAGACGCCCAAGGTCTTGAGATTTAACAGAAGGAATGCTCTAAGTGCGGGCATGTTGCCAATGGCCGCTGCGCGTTCATTGGCTGTAGCAAATGCTTGTTGGATGCGTATTGCCGCCGCGTTGTTCTGTGGTGCAGCAATGTTTGGCAGATGGAGCCCGATACGTACCTGAGTATCTTCAGCTTGGCTGCCCGCGATCAATTTGGGATAGACTTGTCCTCCAATCGTGATCGAGGATGTCAAAGGAACATCGAACGCTCTGAACACGGCCAATGTTGAGGTTAGTCGCTGCTGCCCATCGACAACCAGATAAACCGATACTGGAATGCCGTGTTCATTGACGAGCGCGCCAGCGCCGGGGCTGATATTCGGCCGAATATGATTATCAGAATACATATTTAATAGCTCTATATGTCTTGGAATCGCTGGATCGATCTTTATCAGGTGCATCGGCGAAAGATAGTGAATCCGCGCGGCATCGCACGCCTCAGCGATATCCGAGATGAAGATGGAAACGTGTCTCTCCTCCCAGCGAAACGGGCGCTGAAAGGTTGGCACGATGAACAAGTTATTGCCTTGGAGCAGATCATAGATGGGGCAGAAAATGTTCTGAAAAATCATGGATGACTTTCCTGGCAAAATGATTAATGCGCTAAGATGGCGACCGCCTCTGCGCCGGCGGCCGCAAGAACGGCCGCCGGGTCCCGTTTCAACTCGGAGAGACTGGCCGAGCAGCCCGAAAGTACGCGTTTCATCTGGGGTCTCCGAATGTCTGGCTGGAATTATCACCGTGATTCGGTGCCTTGGGTCGTATATCGGTGTAAGTTTGATTGCGGTTGTCTTTAGCGGGGATTGGGAAGCACCACGCAGAACCGCCAACGCTGCGGGTTCGGCGTTCAGTCGAACGGCCTTGGCACCGCTCGCACCTTGGGCGTCATCCTGGCACAGGATCTTGTGCTTTGACAAATCGCAAGAATGCTGATGGCCGGCAGGGCGGCCGGTTACCCTAAATCCGGCAATGGATCACGCCAAGGCGCCAAGCTCGCCAAGAAAGACAAGGGGGATGCGTTCAATGTCTAGATCACCTGCCGGGTGCATTGCCGAGGACCGATAACATACTGAAACACTTGGCGAGCTTGGCGCCTTGGCATGAGAACTGCGTTTTCCAGGTTCCCCAACCCTCCCCCACAAAGGGGGAGGGAGCAGGGGGGCAAGCCTAGCACCCCATTCCATCTTATCTTGCGCACCGACCCCAACGGGGTCGAACATACCAGCCCAGGGCAACGCCCTGGGATAGCGCCGGTTAATCGGCTTAGCCCTGAAAGGGCGTGACATAAGGCGTTCCGCCGTTATGTCACGCCCTTTCAGGGCTGGGCTGAAATATGCCGTCAACCCAGGGCTTTGCCCTGGGCTGATATGTCACGCCCCTGCGGGGCTTGGGCGGGTCGCAAGATCAGGGTGGAATGGAGTACTAGGCCATTCCCGCCTCCTCCTGCTGCCGCTTGAGTCGGCACTCCGCCGCCAGCCGGCGCAGGAACTGCTCGGGGGTCAGGTCCTCGCCCAGCAGGGCACGCTGACGGCAGACGGTGGCGAAGTCGCCGGGCGCCAGTCCATCGAGCACGGCCAGGGCGCGTGCCAGGTCCGGGGCGACCGGGGCCTCCTGATCCCCGAGGGCCTCGCGGGCGAAGAGTGCCTGGCGCTGGACCGGCGTCAGGGCGCGGAAGTGCAGCTTGAAGTCGAACCGGCGCAGGGCCGCGGCGTCGAGGCCGCTCATGAGGTTGGTGGCGGCGACGAAGATGCCCGGGTAGCGCTCCATCTGTTGCAGCAGTTCGTTGACCTGGGTGCGCTCCCACTGGTGGCGCGCCCGGCGGCGCTCGGCCAGGAAGCTGTCGACCTCGTCGAGGAGCAGCACCGTGTGCAGTGGGTCGCTGTCGCGAAAGAGCCGGGCCAGGTTCTGTTCCGTCTCCCCGACATAGGGGGACACCAGGTCGGAGGCCGCCCGCGCGATCAATTCGCGGTCCAGGGCCTCGGCCAGCACCTCGGCGAAGGCGGTCTTGCCGGTCCCGGGCGGACCGTAGAAGCAGAGGCTGCCGCGCCCGCGCCGGTGCAGGGCCTGGACGATGGCGCTCGGCGTGACCTCGCCGGTCAGGTTCAGGAAGGCGACATCGAAGGCGGTCGCCGCCGGTCGACTCCGGGGCGCGGGCGCGCCGTGCAGCAGGGTGCGCATGGCCGCCACGCCCTCGCGCACCGCCTGCCCGGGGTCGGTGCCCGGGCGCAGGTCCAGGAGGCGGCGGGCCGCGCCCAGGGTCGCCGGGGTCAGGGCGGCGTCGGCGGCCAGGTCGTCGAGCAGGTCGCGCGGCAGGCCGCATTCGCCCAGGTGCCGTTCGGCCATCTGGCGGCGCACCGAGCGCGGCGGCGTGGGGCAGGCGACCGGCAACAGGAAGCGCCGCAGGAAGGCGGGGTCCATGGCCGCGGTGCTGTTGGTGATCCAGATCGCCGGGACCGGGTTTTCCTCGAGGATCTCGTTCATCTGGGCCTTGTTCCTGCCAGTCGTCTGGCCGAGCAGGAGGCTGTGCAGGTTGTTGCTGGACTCGACCACGTCCTCTACCTCGTCGAAGATCAGGAGCGCGTCGCGCCGCTGCTCCAGCAGCCGCTGGGCCAACACATAGGCGGCGAGCCGCCCGCCGCGCCCCAGTCTGTCGCCCTGGTCCTCGGTACCGCGCACCTGATAGGCCCGCAGCCCGCCCGCCGCCGCCAGGGCGCGGGCGAACTGGGTCTTGCCCGTGCCCGGGGCGCCGTAGAGGAGCGCATTGATGCCGGCCGCCCCGGTCCTCGCCGCCTGGACCAGGACCGTGCCCAGTTGGGCCGCGGCCGTGGCCAGGTGCGGGAAGTCGCCCGGGGTCCAGGCCGCCGGGGGCGCCGGCTCGACCAGCATCGCCAGCAGGTGGTCGACGGTAATGGGCGCGGTGTCTAGGACCTCGCACAGGAGGCCGCTCGGCCTAACGAAGTCTTCGAGGTCGCTCTGTTCCTCACAGTCCGCAAGTCCCAGGGCGCGCAGTTGCGCAGACCCTGCCAACACGGCGTGCAGGGCCGACGCCTCGGCCCCCAAGAGCGCGGCCAGACGGGCGCGGTTGATCCGGGCGCCGGTGCGCTCGCACTGGCGCAGCAGCGTGCGCAGCGGGTCCGACACCTGGTGCAGATCCAGGTAATCGAGCACCCGCCCCTCGAGCATCTCCAGCCCCAGGCCCTCGACCAGCACCATGACAGTCGGGTTTAGCGGGTCCTCGCCGTCAGCAGCGGCCAAGCGCCTCGCGACCCCGACCGGGAGGTGGCGCAGGAACTCCCGCTGGCGCTCACGCAGGCCGCCAGGCTCCTCATCCAGCCCGTCTTCCAGTCCCGCCGGCAAGGCGTCATGATCGTCCGGGTCGGTCGGGTCCGGGGCGGCGCCAAGGCCCGCCGACCAGCGGACCAGGGCGTCCGGATCGAATAGAGGGCGCAGCAGATTCCAGGCCGCCGGGACGAAGGCGCGGTCCCGGCGGCCCTTCAGCAGTTCCGGCGCACCGCGGCAGAGTTGCACGGCATAGCGCGCCTGGCGCCGCTGCGTGGCTGGGATCCCGGTGAAGTCATGGCGCCAGAGGGTGCGTGCCTTGGACATGGGGAAATCTCCGGTGTGGTCTGGTGTCGAGACGATGAAGGTCTTGCGGCCGCCCGCGTGGGCTGGTGGCTGGACGGGCTGGCCTTCCCGCGCGCTTCAGGCGGCGGCGCAGAGCATTAAGGGGCCTATTAGACCAGGGGGATGCGTCAGCCTATGTCGGATAGGACCGGCGGGGTGGCGGCGACGCCGAGATCGCGGCCGGGGCTTTCCGGTCGGGGCAAGCGACTCAGACCGGCTCGCGGTGCCAGGTCCCCTCGCGATGGACCAGGACCTCGCCATGGGTGGTGCTCCACTCGGCAAGGACCGAACGGCGCACCTGTCGGGTGCCCAGCACCAGGTCATGGTCCGCCGGGCGGTGGGTATGCCCGTGGATCAGGTGGGCGGCACCAAAGCGCCTGAGGTAGTCGGTGACGGCGCCCGGATCGGCATCCATGATGGCCTCGCTCTTGTCGGTCTTGGCCGCACCGCTCTGCCGCCGGTAACCCTCGGCGAGGGCCCGGCGCGCCGCCAATGACTTCCATAAAAACAGGCGTTTCACCAGTGGGTTGCGCACCCGGCGACGGAAGCGCTGGTAGTCCAGGTCGGCGGTGCAGAGCAGGTCTCCGTGCATCAGCAGAGTCGGGACACCGGCAAACCTGGTGAGGGTCGGGTCCCGCCCGAGTGTGCAGCCGGTGTCGCGGCAAAAGGCGCGCCCGAGCAGAAAATCCCGGTTGCCGGGCAGGAGCGTACAGGCGGTGCCGGCACTGGTGAGGCCGCGCAACCCGGCCCGGATCGCCTGATAGGGCGCGCTGTCGTCGTCGTCGCCGATCCAGGCGTCGAACAGGTCGCCCAGGATGTAGAGGTGCCTCGCCCGGCGTGCCCGGCCGTCCAGAAACTCAAGGAACAGGCGGATCCTCTCCGGGCGCCCCGATGCCAGGTGCAGGTCGGAGATGAACAGGGTCTCCCCGCGGTCGGCCGCCCCCGCGGGGTGGCGTGGTGGCGGCCCGGCCGCGTCGCCCCGGCGGGTCCGGATCACGGCGCGCCCCCGGCCTAGCCGGCGAGGACCTTGGCGTGTTCGATCAGCACGTTCTCCTCGGGTACGTCCTGGTGGCCGTGGTGACCGCCGGTCTTGACCGCCTTGATGGCGTTGACGGTGTCCATCCCATCGACGACCCGGCCAAAGACGCAGTAGCCCCAGCCATCCTGCCCCGGGTGGTCCAAGAAGCTGTTGTCCGCAACATTGATGAAGAACTGTGAACTGGCCGAGTGCGGGTCCATGGTGCGGGCCATGGCGACGGTGCCGCTCAGGTTTTTGAGTCCGTTGGCGGCCTCGTTCTGGATCGGGGCGCGCGTCGGCTTGGGCAGGAAGTGCTCGGTCACGCCGCCGCCCTGGATCATGAAGCCATTGATGACCCGATGGAACAGGGTGCCGTCGTAGTGACCATCGCGCACATACTGCTCAAAGTTGGCGCAGGTGAGCGGGGCCCGCTCGTGGTCCAGTTCAATCAGGATGGGGCCGTAGTTGGTGCTGAGCTTGATCATGGGGTCTCCAGTGGCGTCCCGGGGCCCGCAGGGGGCCGGTCCGCCGGACCTGCGGTTGGCATGGCGCCCATGTTACGGGCTTTGCCGGGGCCCGCAAAGCCGGGCGGGGCCCGGCGACGGGGCGGATTCTTCGCGTGCGCCCGGAATCGGCTTTGTTACCATGATGGGCTTAAGACCGTCCTGACCCTTGGGACCACTTGGCACCGCGGCTCCCCCGGGTCCCGGGTGCGGACCGAACCTTCTACCCGGAATGCGTTGCGATGCTTGAGATCTATAACAGCCTGACCCGTGAGAAGGCGCCCTTCACCCCGCTCGTGCCCGGCCAGGTCGGGATCTATGTCTGCGGCATGACCGTCTACGACCTCTGCCACCTGGGCCACGCCCGCGTCATGGTGGTCTTCGATGTGGCCTACCGCTATCTGCGCCACCTGGGCTACCAGGTCAACTATGTCCGCAACATCACGGACATCGACGACAAGATCCTGCGCCGCGCCCAGGAGCGGGGCGAGCCCTTCACGGCGCTGACCGAGCGCTTCATCGCTGCCATGCACGAGGATGCGGCCGCCCTGGGCTGCCTGGCGCCCACCGCCGAGCCCCGCGCCACGGCCCACATCCCCGAGATCCTGGCGATGATCGGGACCCTGATCGGCCGCGGCCTGGCTTACGCCGCGGACAACGGCGATGTCTACTACTCCGTCGGCGCCTTCCCCGGCTATGGCAAACTCTCCGGCAAGGACCCGGCGGACCTGCGGGCCGGGGCGCGGGTGGAGGTGGACGAGGCCAAGCGTGACCCGCTCGACTTCGTCCTGTGGAAGGCCGCCAAGCCCGGCGAGCCCTCCTGGGACTCGCCCTGGGGGGCGGGCCGCCCCGGCTGGCACATCGAGTGCTCCGCCATGTCGACCTGCTGCCTGGGCAATCACTTCGACCTGCACGGCGGCGGTGCGGACCTGCAGTTCCCCCACCACGAGAACGAGATCGCCCAATCCGAGGGGGCCAGCGGCGAGCCCTTCGTCAATGTCTGGATGCACAACGGCTTCGTGCGGGTGAACGAGGAGAAGATGGCCAAATCAACGGGCAACTTCTTCACCGTGCGCGAGATCCTGGAGCGTTACCGGCCCGAGGAGGTGCGTTATTTCATTCTCACCAGCCACTACCGCAGCCCGCTCAATTACGATGACGAGCACCTCAATAATGCCCGCGCCGCCCTGACCCGTCTCTACATGGCACTGCGCGGCCTGCCGGCCGCCGCGCCGGCGGGCGGGGAGAGCTTCAGGGAACGCTTCACGGCCGCCATGGATGACGACTTCAACACCCCGGTGGCGCTGGCCGTGCTCTTTGACCTGGTGCGCGAGATCAATCGGGTGCGGCTTCAGGACGAGGCCGCCGCGGCGGGGCTGGGGGCGGAATTGCGTTCATTGGGCGGGGTGCTGGGCATCGTCCAAGGGGACGCAGAGGCCTACCTGCGGGGCTGCGCGGGTGCGGATGCGGGGGAGGGTGCGCTGACTGACGCGCGCATCGAGGACCTGGTTGCCGAGCGTATCGCCGCGCGCAAGGCCAAACAGTGGGGGGCGGCCGATCGTATCCGCGACGATCTGGCCGCCGTCGGCATCGTTCTGGAGGACGCGCAGGGCGGTACCACCTGGCGGCGGGGCTGAGCCCAAAGGAGTCCAAGGCTCAAGCCCTGGACTCCGGCGCGCCGTGAAAGTCCCGCAGCGACGCTGTGGGAGCGGCTTCAGCCGCGACGGGCCGCGCGGGGCCGCTCGAGTCTCGCTCGGACCTCGACCGGCTGAAGCCTCGACCTCCGGTCATCAATCCCGGGCGGGACCTTCTCCTCGTTTCCTCGTTATCAGGCCGACATTCGGTACCAGCAATCCAGCCCGGACCCGGTGCGTCCGCGGCCCCCGCGCACCGTCGGCATGGCAGTCTGCGTCGGCACTTGTCCGTACCCAACGTATGGCTTAAGCTCAGGGTCCAACGTCCGCAAGATCGAGTGCCTGCCATGATCGACCCGCTGTCACCGCTTCCCGCCGCGGCGCCTCCCGCCAATGATCAGACCCTGTTGGACCTGCGGCTCAGCGATGCCGTCCCCGGGACGGTGGCGGTGGACCCGGTGGTGCAGGCATTGCGGGCCCTGGGCCTGACCGCCGCCGCCCTCGACCCGCTGGCGGCGGTGTTGCTGCAACTCCTGCGGGAGTCGCGCGAACGCGAGGTCTTTGCCGATGATCCGCCGGTGGTGCAGGTGACGCTGCGCCTGACCGGGCGGCAGGTCATGGTGCGGGTGAGCGACCAGCGCATGCCGCAATGGGGCGCGGGCGGCACGGCCTGCCGTTCCGACCAGTTGGTGCGCGAGTCGCGGCTGGACGGGTTCCGGCGGGGCGAACAGGGCAACCAGGGCAACTGGACCGAGTGCGTCCTGAACCTGCCCGCGCGGGCCGGTGAGGGCACGCCGGACCTCGAACCCGCGGCGTCGGCATCGGCATCGGGCCAGGTCCTGCCGGACATCGCGACCCTTGTACTGCGCGCGCTGCGCGCCGACGATGCCGAGGCACTGGTGCGGCTCATCTATCGGGTCTATGGCTATAGCTATGCAATCCCGGAGTTTTATTCCCCAGAGGCGGTGCGACAGGCCCTGCAGGCGGGCAGCCTGAGCGGTATCGTGGCGATCACTGACGCGGGCGAGGTGGTGGGCCATGTCGCCGTCATCCCCGATGCCCCCTACCTTACGGCGGAGGTCGGCCGCCTGGCGGTGGACCCCCGCTACCGGGGGCAAAAACTGGCGTCGCGGCTCGTCGAGCAGGCGCTCCAGCAGGGGGCTCGGGCTGGCCTACCGGTGCTCTGGGGCGAATGCGTGGCCAACCATCCCGCCTCCCAGCGCGCCTTTCTCGCCGCGGGCGGCGTCGAGGTGGGCCTGCTGCTGGATGCCTTCCCCACATGGCGGTCATCTTTCTCGATATCCCGCTCGCCGATCCCGGCGCCGGTCATGCCATCGCACTGGCCTACGAGCACGGTTTCATTTGGGGCGCACTCTTCCCCTGCGCCCGCGCCGACGGCGACGTGCTGCGCCTCCAGTGGCTCGACCATCGGGTCGTCGATGCGCACGACATCCAGTGCGCCTCCGCACATGGCCAGGCGCTGAAGCAGTGGGTGCTGGGCGAGCAGGAGCGATGGTTTTCCGGTTCATGAGGCCGTCAGCCACAGGGAGGGCGCCCGGGCCTGCCGAACCGGGACGGGGCCTCCCCAGCCGCTGCGGGCCAGCCCTGCTGGCGGTCGCGCTTGCCGGCGGTACGGCAGGCTGCGCCCTCGACACCCGATCACCGCTGATCGGCCTCTCGGTGACCCTCACGGCACCGATCGCCATACCGGCCCAACAGGCGCACGCCGTCCTGCAGGACGGCCGGCTTGCCAACGCCAGCAACAGGCTCAACCCCTGGTGCGAGTTGGAGGTGCGGACCGTCTCGGGTGCTGAACCGCGGATGATCACGCGCGGGTACTTCCACGTCAGCCGGGTCTCCAGCCGCCTGCTCCTGGACCCGACGACCCGCATCCCGGTCATCGTCGGCGCGACCAGTTGTTCGGACCCCCTGTTTCAGGAAGGGGTCTGGTGGCTGTCCTCCACCGAGCCCAGCGACGTCATGTACCTTCGCTGCATCGCCCCCTACTACCACTGCGCCTTCGGCCCGCCGCTGTCCCCGGCCCAGGTCCAGCAGCAAGTCGGCCCCTACTTGACGATCCGCCCGGATCATCCGCGACCGGCCGCGCCTTTGAGCGATCCCCAGGACCATGGGCAAGGCCGTCGACCTGGCGCCGACGCCCAAGTTCGGGATGCTCAAGGCCCCGGCTGACACGGCTGGCCCCTGAGCTTCGCGGATTGCTTCTCTTGCGCGCCCGCGGGCCTTGCTCCTGGCCGTGGGGCGATTTACCATCACCGCATACCACAACACCGCTTCCGGGGATTGTCATGGGTACCATGTCGGTTCGCTCGACCTACGCCCTTGACACCGAGACCGCCCAACTGATCAGGCAACTGGCTGCGATCTGGGGTGTTTCGCAAGCTGAAGTCATCCGCCGTTCGGTACGCATCGCAGTCGCGGCCAAGGAGCCCGCGGCCCCAACGCCGGCTGAGGTGGTGGAGCACTACCGTACTCACGCGATACCCAGGGACAGGGAGGAGACGGAGCGACTCATCGCCGAGTTGCGGGCGCAGCGCCAAGAGGACGATTTGCTGCGGACCTGCCGGCACGGATGATCCATCTCGACACCAACGCACTGATTGCACTGCCACTCTGGGCCAAGGAAGGGCACCCCGTCATCCAGCGTATCGCCGCGGGAGAAGCCGCCGGTGTCTCCGCCGTCGTGTGGTATGAGTTCCTGATTGGCCCGATCCTCGAGGCTGAGGTTTCACTGGCCCACGCCTTTATCCGCGGGAACATCATTGCACTCGATATGGTCGACGCGCGACTTGCCGCCGACCTTTACAACCACGCCGGTCGTCGCCGAACCTTGAAAACGGATGCGCTGATTGCGGCTATGGCCATTCGCGCCAGGGCGTTGTTCTTGACCCTCAATACGGACGACTTTCTGCCGTTCCTGCCCTATGGCTTGGTGCTCGCGCAGGAGTGAGCGAAGCCTCCTCTCGTGACACCGCTCCAGAGATTGTGAAAGTATTCATATCGTATACGCTCTGGGGCGTGCCACCGCGTGCCTGGCGGCGCCTGGCGCCGCCCGGTTTCGTCGCGGGCGACCAGCGCGGACGCGATCGACTGGCCGTCAAAATCCGTCTCTGAGGCTGCTATTTGATAGAAAACAGAAGCCTATCGATGATCTCGCCATTGCTGCCTAGGCGGGCAGCAGGCGGTTGGACAAACGCTGGGCGCAGTAATCCCGGAACGCCTGCACACCGAGGATGTGGATCTGCGTATTCCACGCCAAATTGGACACTGATTCCACGGCAAACTGGACACCCAGTCCAGCGCAAACTGGACAGTGATTCCAGCGCAAACTGGACACCGGTTCCAGGACAAGTTGGACACCTGAGATAGCGAGACGGCGTGCGGGATAACCGTGCACCCTGGGTTTTTCCCCCAGAGGTGCTGTTCGTGAACACGAGGTTATCCATGCGCAAGATTGAAGAAGTCCTGCGGCTGCACTATGAGTGCGGTCGCTCCAACCGGGAGATCGCCCGCACCGTGCAGGTCTCCCCCTCCACGGTCGCCGATTACCTGCGACGCGCCCGGTTGGCCGGGCTCACTTGGCCGCTGACGGACGGTCTGACTGAGCGAGCCGTGGACGCGGCGTTGTTTCCGGTTCAGCCGGCCTCCGGGGTCAAACGTCCGGAACCGGAGTGGGCCGCGGTGCATCGGCAACTGGGTCGCGCGGGCGTCACCTTGGACCTGCTGTGGCAGGAATACCGGGAGTTGCGCGCCGACGGCTACCAGTACAGCGCCTTCTGCGAGCACTACCGGGCCTTCGCCCACGCCCTGCCGGTGACCCTGCGCCAGAGCCACGCGCCTGGCGAGCGGCTGTTCGTCGACTACAGTGGTCAGACGGTGCCCGTGATCGACCCCGCCACCGGCGAGGAGCGTCAGGCCCAGGTCTTCGTCGCCGTGCTCGGGGCATCGAGCTACACGTACGTGGAGGCGACGCGGACCCAGGGCCTGGGCGATTGGATCGGCTCGCACGTGCGCTGCCTGGAGTTCCTGGGCGGCGTGCCCGGGCTGCTGGTCCCGGACAACCTCAAAAGCGGGGTTACCCATCCCTCGTTCTACGAGCCCGACCTCAACCCCAGCTACCAGGAGTTGGCGACCCACTACGGCCTGGCGATCCTGCCGGCACGGGTGCGCAAGCCGCGTGACAAGGCCAAGGTCGAGGCCGGGGTGCTGCTCGCGCAACGCTGGATCCTGGCCCGCTTGCGCCATCACCGGTTCTTCAGCCTGGCGGAGGTCAATGGTGCGATCCGCCCGTTGCTGGAGGACCTCAACGCGCGCCCATTCAAGAAGCTTCCCGGCTCGCGCAAGAGTGTCTTCGAGACGGTGGATCGTCCCGCCCTTAAACCCTTGCCGTTGATCCGTCACGAGTTCGCCGAGTGGAAGGTGGCCCGGGTCGGCATCGACTATCACGTCGAACTGGAGCGCCACTACTACTCGGTGCCCTACCAGTATGCCCGGGCGCAGGTGGACCTGCGTTTCACCGTCAGCACCGTGGAGGTCTTCACCAAAGGGGAGCGCATCGCCAGCCATCTGCGTAGCGCGTTGCCGGGTCACCACACCACCGTGGCCGCCCATCTGGCACCCGCGCACCAGCAGGTGGCCGGCTGGAATGCCCAGCGCTTTCTGGACTGGGCGGCCACGGTCGGCCCACAGACCCAGGCCGCCATCGCGCACGTGCTCCAGGCCCGCACCCATCCCCAGCAGGGCTATCGCACCGCGCTGGGCATCCTGCGCCTGGCCAAGGTGTATGACCCCGCGCGGCTGGAAGCCGGGTGCCGACGGGCCATCCAGATCAATGCCGTGACCTATCGCAGCATCGCCTCGCTGCTCAAGCACGGCCTCGAACAGCCGGCCGCCACCCCGGCCCAGGCCAGCCTGCCCGCCGACCACGCCAATGTGCGTGGGTCCGCCTATTACCACTGAGAGGACCGACCATGCTCAATCATCCGACCCACGAACGGTTGGTCCAACTGCGCCTCCTCGGCATGGCCCAGGCGCTCACCGAGCAGACCCACCTGCCGGAGACCCAGGCCATGACCTTCGAGGAACGCCTCGGCCTCTTGGTCGACCGCGAGGTCACCGCGCGCCACCAGCGCCAGACCAGCAGCCGGTTGCGCCGCGCCCGGCTCAAGCAAGCCGCGGTGGCCGAGGACATTGACTACCGTCACCCCCGCGGCCTGGACCGCGTCGTGTTTCGGCGCCTGCTGACCGGTGACTGGATCCGTGGCCACCAGACGGTGCTGATCACCGGCCCCACCGGGGTCGGCAAGACCTACTTGGCGTGCGCCCTGGCCAATGCCGCCTGTCGGCAGGGCTATACGGCGCGCTACGAGCGCCTGCCACGGCTGTTGGAGGAACTCACCATCGCCCACGCCGACGGGCGCTTCATCAAGCTCATGCTGGCCCTGGCTAAGGTCGACGTGCTGGTGCTCGACGACTGGGGGCTGGCCATGCTCGACGACGCCCGCCGCCGCGACCTGCTGGAACTCTTGGACGAGCGCTACCAGACCCGCGCCACCGTCATCACCAGCCAGTTACCGGTGGCGCACTGGCATGAGGCCCTGGGCGACCCGACGCTCGCCGACGCCATCCTCGACCGACTGGTCCATCACGCCCATCCGCTGCACCTGGCCGGGGAATCCCTGCGCAAGCTCACGCCCGCGGCCACGGTGAGTAGCGCGATCGACGCCAGCCCGCTGGGGCCCACGAACGCCCCAGCGGGCGCACCACCGCGGGTTGGTGAACGGGCTTAAGGGCCCGCGTGGGCGGACTCCGTGTGGACAAAGCGTGAATGTCGCCTAGCGAGCGTGGGGACAAGCCGGGGACAACGCCGCCGGGCCGCTACGCGTCGGCCAGGCCGGTGCCCGGCGTTGTCCCCGGCTTGCCCCCACTCATTCACCCTTTGCCCACACTGCGCCGCAGGGGCCACAGCGCTGGCTGAGAACGCCTGCGGCGCAACAACGATCAATTTTTTCAAGGCGAAA
>NZ_CAIKKU010000188.1 GCF_903828115.1 uncultured Thiodictyon sp.
GTCTTTTTCCGGTTACGGCCGGAACAGGAAAGGTAAGGGTGAAATGGTGCGGTAAGAGCGCACCGCGCCGGTGGCAACATCGGCGGCAGGGTAAACCCCACCCGGAGCAAGACCAAATAGGGGGGCGGGCAGTCCTTGGCTGCCGTGCGCGGCCCGCGCGTGCCCCCGGGTAGGTCGCTCGAGGCGCATGGTGACATGCGTCCCAGATGAATGACTGTCCGCGACAGAACCCGGCTTACAGGCCGACTCCCCACCCACTCCCATCCCCGGGCGCCGGCGCGATTCTTGCGTTCGGCGCACCCGCCGCGCACCCTTATCCCAGGTTTCGCCCGAATACCTGCGTGTAGCCTATTGATAGATAAAAGTTTTTCCTATAATCCTAGGATAATTCTCTGGTTCCCCTTTAAGTCGCTGAGCGTCAAGAAAAATCCCGCTAAAGGGTGCTTGACGATGGCGGATAGCCTGACTAATATGAACGTGGAGTGGGGGAAAGTGGAAAAAAATGGCAAAATAGGGTGCCGTGGGGGGATTAAGTGTTTCGCGGGTCTGCGTACCTGAATCTGGATGCCAAGGGGCGTTTCGCGATCCCGACCAAGCAGCGCGAGCGTCTGTTGGCCGTGGGCGACACCAACCTGATCCTGACGGTGGATCGGGCGCGTTGCCTGCTGCTTTTTCCGGTCCAGACCTGGGAACTGATCGAGCGCGACCTCGCCGCTCTCCCCGCCCTTGACGACGCCGCCCGTTCAGTCCAGCGCCTCTACCTGGGCAACGCGGAAGAGCTGGAGATGGACGCCCAGGGGCGCATCCTGCTGCCCCAGCATCTGCGCGAGTTCGCCTTTCTGGATAAGCGGATCGTCCTGGTCGGACAGGGCGCCAAGTTCGAGATCTGGGACGAGCAGCGCTGGAAGGACAAGACCTTGGCAGACCTGGAAGACCATAACATCGGTCAGTTGGCCATGTCGTCCTCACTCGGCAATTTGAAGTTCTGAGCGCACCGTGAGTGTCGCTCCCCATCGGTCAGTCCTACTGGAGGAAAGTGTGCAGGCGCTGGCGGTCAACCCCAATGGGATCTATGTGGACGGCACCTTCGGCCGGGGCGGCCATGCGCGCGCCATCCTGGCGCGCCTGGGGTCCGCCGGCCGCCTGATCGCCATCGACCGGGACCCGGACGCCGTCGCCGCCGCCCGCGCCCTGGCGGTGCTCGACCCGCGCCTCACCGTCGTGGCGTCGCCGTTCGGTGCCCTGAGCGCGGCCCTGCGCGACGCTGGGGTCACCGGCCGGGTGCAGGGCATCCTGCTCGACCTGGGGGTCTCCTCGCCGCAACTCGATACCCCGGGGCGCGGCTTCAGCTTCATGGCCGATGGACCGCTCGACATGCGCATGGACCCGGGCACCGGCGAGTCCGCCGCCGCCTGGCTGGCGCGCGCCGACGCGCAGGCCATTGCGGCCGTGCTCTACGAATTCGGGGAGGAGCGGTTCGGCGGGCGCATCGCCCGTGCCGTCGTGGCGGCACGCGCCGACTCGCCCCTGCGCACCACCCGCGCGCTGGCGGACCTGGTGGCGCGGGTGGTGCCGACCCGAGAGCCGGGCAAACACCCGGCCACCCGCACCTTCCAGGCCCTGCGCATCCAGGTCAACGACGAGTTGGGTGAACTCAGGCGCGCGCTGGCCGCGGTGTGCGACCTGCTCGACGGCGCCGGACGACTCGTGGTGATCAGCTTCCATTCGCTGGAGGACCGCATCGTCAAGCGCTTCATGCGCGATGAGGCGCATGGCCCCCGGTTCCCCAAGGGGCTGCCGGTGACCGCGGCGCAGTCGTGCGGACGGCTGCGGCTGGTGGGCAAGGCGCGGCAGGCGGGGGCGGCAGAGGTGGCGGCCAACCCGCGCTCGCGCAGCGCCGTCCTGCGGGTGGCGGAGCGCCTGCCATGAATCGCGGACGGGTCGCGACGGTGCTGGTGCTGCTGCTGGCGATCACCGCCTCCGGCGTCCTGGTCGTCCACGCCAAGTATCTCACGCGGATGAGTTTCAACCAGTTGCAGGAAATCCGCGGCCAACGTGACGGACTGGACCTGCAATGGAACCACCTGCGTCTGGAGGAGGCCGCGCTGTCCACCGATGTGCGGGTCGAGCGCAAGGCGCGCGACGAGCTGGGTATGTATCTCCCCCGTGTCGGTGACGTGATGCTGATCGAAGAGGCTGACCATGAGTTCCCCTAAACGTCGGATCAGGCGGGCCGATCCCGTGCGCGCCATGCCCAATCCGCGGGCCCGGCGGGCCGTTCTGCTGTGGGGCCTGGCGGCCGCCATGGTGATGGTCGCCTCGGCCGTCTTCTACCGTCAGGTAGTGGAGACGGAGTTCCTGCGCGGGGAGGGTGAGCGCCGCTACCTGCGCCTGGGCGAGATCGCGGCGCGCCGCGGCATGATCCTTGACCGTAATGGGGAGGCCTTGGCGGTGAGTACCCCGGTCGAGACCGTCTGGGCCGATCCGCGCAAACTCGTGGCCCGTCCCGAGGTCCTGCCGGAGTTGGCCCGCAGTCTCGGGCTCAAGCCCGCGGAGTTGCGCGAACGCGTCCGGGCCAATGCCGAACGGGGCTTCATGTATCTGAAGCGCCGGGTCAGTATCGACGAGGCCGCCGCCGTGCGCGCCCTGATCGCGGCCCGCGGTCTCGACGCGGTGGACTTCGAGAGCGAGTACCGGCGTTTCTACCCCGGCGTGGAGGTTTTCGGCCATGTCCTGGGCTTCACGGACATTGAGGACCACGGCCAGGAGGGCATGGAGGCCGCCTATGACAAGCTGCTGCGCGCCGAGCCCGGCCAGCGCCGGATCCTGCAGGACGGGCGGCGGCGCATCGTGCAGGAGGTCGAGCAGGTGCGCCCGCCCCGGCCCGGCAAGGACCTGGTGCTGAGCCTGGACCGGCGGCTGCAGTTCCTGGCCTACCGGGAGCTCAAGGCCGCGGTGACGGAGAACAAGGCGGTGGGCGGTACTGCGGTGGTGGTGGACGTGCGCACCGGCGAGGTGCTCGCCATGGTCAATCAGCCCGGCTACAACCCCAACGATCTCAGCGGGCGGGAGGCCGACCGGCGCCGCAATCGCGCCCTCACCGATGTGATGGAGCCCGGCTCCACGGTCAAGCCGCTGGTCGTGGCGGCGGTGCTGGAGCGCGGCCTGGTGACGCCCACGACGCGCATCAATACGGCCGGCCCCCTGCATGTGGGGAGCAATACCGTTCAGGACGTGCACAACTACGGCGGCCTGGACGTGACCGGCATCATTACCAAGTCCAGCAACGTGGGCGTGGTCAAGCTCGCCCAGATGATGGACTACGCCAGCCTATGGAAGCAGTACGACGCGCTCGGCTTCGGACGCCCGACCGGGGTGGAGTTCCCGGCCGAGTCGCGCGGCGTCCTGCGTAATTACACCCGCTGGCGGCCCTTCGACCATGCCACCATGGCCTTCGGCTACAGCTTCTCGGTGACCGCGCTCCAGTTGGCCCAGGCCTACGCGATCGTGGCCGCAGACGGGGTCAAGCGGCCGGTCACCCTGATCAAGCGCGACCAGATCCCGGAGGGGACGCGCGTCATGAGCACCAAGACCGCCCGCGCCGTACGGATGATGATGGAGACCGTGGTCTCCGACAAGGGGACCGCCAAGCGTGCGTCCATCCCGGGCTATCGGGTCGGGGGTAAGACCGGTACGGCCAAGAAGGCGAGCGGCCGCCACGGCTACGCGGCCGGCCGCTACCAGGCACTCTTCGCCGGGATGGTGCCGGCCGGCAATCCGCGCCTGGTAATGGTCGTCATGATCGACGAGCCGCGCGGGGGCGCCTACTACGGCGGCGTGGTCGCCGCACCGATCTTCGCGAAGGTCATGGAGGGGGCGCTGCGCCTCTTCAACGTACCCCCGGATGAGCCCACGCCGTCCATGCTGCTGGCCGGCGCGCGGGCGGTCCCGTGATGTGGAGCCTAAGGCCGGTCGCCGAGCGCGTCGGGGGGCGCCTCCAGGGCGCGGACGCGTCCTTCGACGCCGTCGTGACCGACAGCCGCGCGGACTGCACCGGGGCGCTCTTCGTGGCCCTGCGCGGTGAGCGCTTCGACGGTCACGACTATGTGGCGGGCGCCCGGGCCAAGGGCGCGGCGGCGGCCCTGGTGGACCACGCGCTGCCGCTCGACCTGCCCCAATGGGTGGTCGCGGATACCCGGCTGGCCTTGGGTTCACTGGCCGCGGCCTGGCGCGCGCGCTTCCCGGGCCGGGTGGCCGCGGTCACCGGCAGCAACGGCAAGACGACGGTCAAGGAGCTGCTCGCCGCCATCCTCTCCCAGGTCGGGCCGACCCGCGCCACCCAGGGCAACCTGAACAACGACATCGGCATGCCCCTGACACTCCTGCGCGCCCGGGACGAGGCCTTCCTGGTGCTGGAGATGGGGGCCAACCATCCGGGTGAGATCGCCTACATGACGGCCATCGGCCAGCCGGACGCGGCGCTCATCACCAATGCCGGGCGCGCCCACCTGGAGGGCTTCGGCAGCCTGGACGCCGTGGCCCGTGCCAAGGGGGAGATCGCCCAAGGGCTGCCGCCCGACGGGGTCTTCGTGGTGCCCGGCGACTCACCCTACACCCCCCTGTGGCAGGGGCTGGCGGCCGGTCGAGCGGTGCTGACCTTCGCCCTGGATGCCCCGGCCGACCTATGGGCGGCGAGCGGTTCGATTGCGTCGCGCTGGGACGCGGACGGGTTCCGCACCGCCTTCGTGGCGAACCGGGGCGGCACCCTGCACCCGCTGGAATTGCGCCTCGCCGGGGTCCACAACGTACGCAACGCGCTCGCCGCCGCCGCCGCCGGACTGGCCCTGGGGGTCGGGATCGACGCGGTGCGTGCCGGTCTGCTGGCGCTGGCCCCGGTCCCGGGGCGCCTGTGCCCGCGCACCGGCGGCGGACGGCGGATCATCGACGATACCTACAACGCTAACCCGGACTCGGTGGCCGCCGCCGTGGCGGTGCTGACCGGCCTGCCCGGGCGCCCCTGGCTGGTCCTGGGCGACTTGGGTGAGTTGGGTCCGCGCTCCCTGGACCTACACCGTGAGGCGGGCAGTCAGGCGCGCGCCGCGGGGGTTGAACGCCTGTTCTGTGTCGGCACCCGCAGCGCCGCCGCCGCGGACGCCTTCGGCCCGGGGGCGCGGCACTTCGCCGATCAGGCCGCACTCACCGCACACCTGCGCGCCGCCATGACGCCGGACACCCTGGTCCTGATCAAGGGTTCGCGGGCGGCGCGTATGGAGTTGGTGCTCAACGCCCTGTGTGGCGATGACAGTGATTAGGAACAGATCACTAATAAGTTGAACAAGTCCATTAGCGAATGCTCTTAGCGTCGTTGTCGTTGTCGTTGTCGCAATCGAGGTTATCGTCGTGCCCCGGATTCTCTCGCACCCCACGTTGCATCGCTTCTCCGATCACGACAACGATCACGATCACGATCACGACAACGACAACGACAACGACCCACTAACCACTAACCACTAACCATTTCCTATGCTGCTTCTACTGACCGAATGGCTGGTGCGCTTCGAGAGCGGGTTCACCGTCTTCCGCTATCTCACCCTGCGCGGGATCCTGGGGACCCTGACCGCGCTCGCCATCTCGCTCATGGTCGGCCGGCCCATGATCCGGCGGCTGCGCGCCTACAAGATCGGCCAGACGGTGCGCGACGACGGCCCGCAGAGCCACCTGAAGAAATCCGGCACGCCCACCATGGGCGGGGCCCTGATCCTGGTGGCGGTCGGCATCAGTACCCTGCTGTGGGCGGATCTGGACAACCGCTATGTCTGGATCGTGCTGCTGACCACCCTGGCCTTCGGCGCCGTTGGCCTGGTCGACGACTATAAGAAGCTGGTGCTGAAGAACCCGCGCGGGCTGGCCGCCCGCTGGAAGTATCTGTGGCAAACGCTCTTGGGGCTCGCCGCCGCAACGCTCCTCTATGTCACCGCCCAGTCCCCGACCGAGACCGCGCTCCTGGTGCCCTATCTGAAGAACGTTTCCTTCCAACTCGGCCCCTGGTTCATCCTGTTCGCCTATCTCGTCATCGTGGGCGCCAGCAATGCGGTGAACCTGACCGACGGGCTGGACGGGCTCGCCATCATGCCCACGGTCCTGGTGGCCGGGGCCTTGGCCGTCTTCGTCTACGCCGCCGGCCATGCCGAGATCGCCAACTATCTGCGCATCCCGCACATCAAGGAGGTGGGCGAACTGGTGATCTTCTGCGGCGCCCTGGTCGGGGCCGGGCTCGGCTTCCTCTGGTTCAATGCCTACCCGGCCCAGGTCTTCATGGGTGACGTGGGCGCCCTGGCCCTGGGCGCCGCCCTGGGCCTGGTGGCGGTGGCCGTGCGTCAGGAACTGGTGCTCTTCATCATGGGCGGGGTCTTCGTCATGGAGACCATCTCGGTCATGTTGCAGGTCCTGTCCTTCAAGCTCACCGGTAAGCGCATCTTCCGCATGGCACCCCTGCACCATCACTTCGAGCTCAAGGGCTGGCCGGAGCCGCGGGTCATCGTGCGCTTCTGGATCGTGACCGTGGTGCTGGTCCTGATCGGGCTCGCGAGCCTGAAGATCCGCTGATGACCGGGATCACCGCCAGGCCGGGGGAGCAAACCCAGTGCAAGACCCTGGTGGTCGGCCTGGGCAAGACCGGCGTCTCGTGCGTCCGCTACCTGCGCTCGCAGGGCGCCTGGGTGGCCGTGACGGACACCCGCGCCGATGCGCCCGGCCTGGAACAGATCCGCCGGGAACTGCCGGAGGTGGCCGTGTTCGTCGGGGGCTTCGACCCCACGGCCTTCGCCGCCGCGGACCGGCTGGTGGTAAGCCCCGGGGTCCCGGTGGCCACACCGCTGATTCAAGCGGCCCTGGCCCGTGGCGCCGAGGTGATCGGCGACGTGGAACTGTTCGCCCGGGCGGCGCGCGCCCCGATCTGCGCCATCACCGGCTCCAACGGCAAGAGCACCGTCACGACCCTGCTCGGTCTGATGGCGCGCCGCGCCGGGCGCCGGGTCCGGGTCGGCGGGAATCTGGGCGAACCGGTGTTGGACCTGCTCGACGACCAAGCCGATCTCTATGTCCTGGAACTGTCGAGTTTTCAACTGGAGACCACCCCGGGGCTGCGGACCCGGGCCGCGGTGGTGCTCAACATCTCACCGGACCACCTGGACCGCTACCCGGACCTGGCCGCCTATAGCGCCGCCAAGGCGCGGGTCTACGACCGGGCGCAGGTCGCCGTCATCAACCGCGACGACCCGGCGGTGGCGGCGATGGCCCGCGCCCCGGAGCGCGAGCTCGGCTTCACCTTGGGCGTGCCGGACGCGGGCGACTACGGACTGGCAACGAGCGACGGTGACCTGTGGCTGTGCCGGGGCGACGAGCGCCTGCTGCGGGCGGCAGAGGTCCTGATCCCCGGCCGGCACAATCTGGCCAACGCCCTGGCCGCCCTGGCCCTGGCGCAGGCCTGTGGTCTGGCCCTCGACCCCTGCCGGGAGGCCCTGCGGACCTTTCCCGGGCTGGACCACCGCAGCCAGTTGGTGCTCGAGCACGCCGGGGTGCGCTGGTATGACGACTCCAAGGGCACCAACCCGGGGGCTACGGTCGCCGCCTTGGACGGCCTGGTGTCGGCGGGGTCGGACGGCCGGGTGGTGCTGATCGCCGGCGGCGACGCCAAGGGCGCGGATTTCGCCCCCCTGGGGCCGGCAGTGGCCCGCGCCGCCCGCGCCGTGGTCCTGATCGGGCGCGATGCCCCCGCGATCGAGCGGGTGCTGCGGGCCCTGGTCCCCCCGGTCCCCCTGATTCCGGCCACCGATATGGACGAGGCGGTGCGCCGGGCCGCCGACGCAGCCCGTCCCGGGGACGCGGTGCTGCTCTCCCCGGCCTGCGCCAGTTTTGACATGTTCGACAACTACGAGCACCGCGGCCGGGTCTTTGCCGATGCGGTGCGGAGGTTTGCAGCATGAAAGAAGTACGTAAGTACGTTAGTACGTTAGTACGGGAAGAGGGATTTCTCGGGCTTTGCCGCGCTTGCGTACTCCCGTACTCCCGTACTCACGTACTAACGTACTCACGTACTGAGTTTTCGGCATGAGCGCCGTGGTACCCCAGGCAAGCCGTTCGAGTGTCGCGAGCCGACGCCGCCGCAGCGAGCGCCCGGCGGCCTTTGACCTCCCGCTCCTGATGGCGGCCCTGGGGCTCTTGTCATTCGGGTTCGTGATGGTCGCTTCCGCCTCCATGACGATCGGCGATACCTGCTGCAAGGACCCCTTCTTCTTCGTCACGCGCCATACGCTCGCGATGGGCCTGGCCCTGGGCGTCGGTCTGCTGACCTTCACGGTCCCGGTCAGTTGGTGGGAGCGCATGGGCGCCTGGTTCTTCCTGGGTACGGTCGGGATGCTGATCCTGGTCCTGGTCCCCGGGATCGGTCATAACGTCAATGGGGCGACCCGCTGGATCCCCTTGGGGCCGCTCAATCTGCAGCCCTCGGAGTTCATGAAGCTGTTCGCGGTGATCTATATCGCGGGCTACCTGGTGCGCCACGCCGATGACGTGGCCAACAAGCTCTCGGGCTTCATCCGGCCGATGATCCTGATCGGACTGGCCGCCGCCCTGATCCTCAAGCAACCGGACTTCGGTACCACCACCGTGATGCTGGCGACCGTGATGGGGCTCTTGTTCCTGGGGGGGGTGAGCGTGATGCCGTTCGCGGTCCTGTTCGGCACCGTGCTGGTCGGACTCACCTTCCTGGTCATGACCTCCGAATATCGCATGCGCCGCATCCTGTCCTTTCTCAACCCCTTCGAGGACCCCTTCAACTCCGGTTACCAGTTGAGCCAGGCCCTGATCGGCTTCGGACGGGGCGAGTGGCTGGGGGTCGGGCTCGGCAACGGCATCCAGAAGCAGTATTTCCTCCCCGAGGCCCATACGGACTTTATCGCCACGGTAATCGCCGAGGAACTGGGCCTGGTGGGGATGCTGGCGATCATCGCCACCTTCGCCTTCATCGCCTGGCGCGCCTTCGGTATCGGCGCCCGCGCCCAGGCAGCCGGGAACCGCTTCGCCGCCTACACCGCCCAGGGGATCGGTCTGTGGCTCGGCCTCCAGGCCTTCGTCAACATCGGGGTCAATTCGGGGATGCTGCCCACCAAGGGGCTGACGCTGCCCTTCCTGAGCTACGGCAGCAACAGTCTGATCGTGGTCTGCATGGCCATCGCTATCCTGCTGCGTATCGACGCCACCATTCGCCAGGACGAGGCGGAGTCCAGAAATCCCCGGGGGCTGCCATGGCTGCGTGCATAGGCGTCATGGCCGGCGGTACCGGCGGTCATGTCTTCCCCGCGCTGGCGGTGGCGCAGGCCCTGCGCGAACGGGGTGCGCAGGTCTTCTGGATCGGCACCCGCCGGGGCCTGGAGTCACGCCTGGTCCCCGAGCACGGGTTCGAGTTGGAATGGGTGCGGATCGAGGGGCTGCGCGGCAAGGGGATCACCGCGGTCCTGGCCGGCCCGGTGCGTCTGCTGCGCGCCCTGTGGCAGGCGCGCGCGATCCTGCGCCGCCGCCGCCCCGCGGTGGTGCTGGGGATGGGCGGGTTCGTCTCCGGCCCCGGCGCTCTGGCGGCCCGGGCACTCGGGATGGCGCTGGTGATCCACGAACAGAACTCGGTCCCGGGACTGACCAATCAATGGCTCGCGCGCATTGCCAGTCGGGTGTGCGAGGCCTTTCCCGGCAGTTTCCCCCCGGCGCGGCACGCGGTAGCGACCGGCAACCCGGTGCGTCGCGACATTACGCAACTGCCGCCGCCCGGGGAGCGCTTCGCCGGCCGCACCGGGTCGGCACGGCTGTTGGTGCTCGGCGGCTCCCTGGGCGCCAAGGCGCTCAACGAGACCCTGCCCCTGGCCCTGGCCCGACTGCCCGCGCCGTTGCGCCCGCAGGTCCGTCACCAGGCCGGCGAGCAGACCCTGGAGTTGGCGCGTGCCGCCTATGCGCAGGCCGGGGTCCAGGCCGAGGTCAGCGCCTTCATCAAGGACATGGCGCAGGCCTATGCCTGGGCCGATCTGGTGGTGTGCCGGGCCGGCGCATTGACGGTCTCCGAACTGGCCGCGGCGGGTCTGGGCGCCATCCTGATCCCCTATCCCCACGCGGTGGATGACCACCAGCGCGGCAACGCCCGCTTCCTGGCGGACCACGGCGCGGCGCACCTGATCATCCAACGCGACCTGACCGCGCCCCTCCTGGCCGACCTGCTCGCCGCCCTGCTCGCCGACCGCGGCCGGCTGCTGACCATGGCCCAAGCGGCCCGCGCCCGTGCCAATCCGGATGCGGTCACGCGCATTGCAGACGCCTGCCTGGAGTTAGTGAACAGTGGTTAGTGGTCAGAAGCCCGGATCACCGCCAAGGCGCGGTTCATCAAAGCTAGGGAATGTTTTTAGTACCGTTGTCGTAATCGTAATCGTAATCGAGGTTATCATGGCGCCCCGGATTCTGTCGCACCCTAAATTGCATTGCTTGTTCGATTACGACAACGACAACGACAACGACAAGAACAACGATTGGGTTCGTGTTTAAGTTGTTCCTGACTCGTTACCAACCACTATTCACTAACCACTAACCACTAACCACTAACCAATGAATCCACATCTGAGCCACAGCGCCGCCAACATGGGCCGGGTCCGGCGCCTGCACTTTATCGGTGTGGGCGGGGCCGGGATGAGCGGGATCGCCGAGCTGATGGCCAACCTGGGCTACGAGGTCGCGGGGTCTGACCAGCGCGAGAGCGCGACTACCCGGCGCCTGCGCGGCCTGGGGGTGCAGGTCTACATCGGGCACCGCGCCGGCCAGGTAACCGACGCGGATGCGGTCGTGGTATCCACCGCCATCGACGAGGCAAACCCCGAGATCCAAGAGGCTCGGGCGCGGCGTATTCCCGTCGTGCGCCGCGCCGAGATGCTCGCTGAACTGATGCGTTTCTATTATGGGGTGGCGGTCGCCGGGACCCACGGCAAGACCACCACCACCAGCCTGGTGGCGAGTGTGCTCGCGGAGGGCGGGCTCGATCCGACCTTCGTCATCGGCGGCCTGCTCAACAGCGCCGGGGCCAATGCCAAGCTCGGCACGACCAAGTACCTGGTGGCAGAGGCCGACGAGAGCGACGCCTCCTTCCTGTATCTCCAGCCCATGGTGTCGATCGTCACCAACATCGACGCCGACCACATGCAGACCTACGGCAACGACTTCCAGCGCCTGCGCAACACCTTTATGGAGTTCCTCCACCACCTGCCCTTCTATGGCCTGGCGGTGCTGTGCATCGACGACCCGGAGGTGCGCGCCCTGGAGTCGCTGGTGCCGCGACCGGTGCGGACCTACGGCACCCGCCCGGAGGCGGACGTGCGCGCCGTGGACATCCGTCAGGACGGCCTGCGCATGTACTTCAAGGTCCACAGCCGCGAATTGAGCGCGCCCTTGCCCATCGAACTCAACCTGCCCGGCCGCCACAACGTCCTCAACGCCTTGGCCGCCATCGCGGTAGCCCTGGAGCTTGGGGTGGACGAGGAGGCGATCCGCCGCGCCCTGGCCGGCTTCCAGGGGGTGGGGCGGCGCTTCGTGGTCACGCCGGTGCAGGATCAGACCGGCCGTCGGCTGACCCTGGTGGACGACTATGGTCACCACCCCCGGGAACTGGCCGCCACCCTGGAGGCGGCGCGCGGCGGCTGGCCGGGCCGGCGACTGGTGCTGGTCTTCCAGCCCCATCGCTTTACCCGCACCCAGGAGCAGTTCGAGGACTTCGTCCAGGTGCTCTCCACCGTCGACCTGCTGGTGCTCTGCGACGTCTATCCGGCCGGGGAGGCGCCGATCGCCGGTGCCGATGGGCGCTCGCTGAGCCGCGCGATCCGCGCCCGGGGCCTCCTGGACCCAGTGTTCGCGCAAGAAATCAATGAGGTGCCGGGGCTGCTCGACAACCTGCTCCAGGATGGTGACCTGGTGCTTTTGTCCGGGGCAGGGGACATCGGCGCCCTGGCGGCACGGCTGCCGGGGCTCCTCACGGGGGAAAGGACGTGAGTAAAGAAGTACGTAAGTACGTTAGTACGGAAGTACGGAAGTACGATAGTACGTTAGTACGTGAGTACGTTAGTACGTTAGTACGTGAGTGCGGCAGTACGGAAGTACGTGAGTACCTTCGTACGTCAGCAGGGGCACCGGGTATCGCCATATGCGTGAAGGCCCTCTTAACGTACTTCCGTACTAACGTACTAACGTACTTTCTTCCCGTACCAACGTACTTATTTTGTCTACGCGGAGAGGCCGGATGACTGCACCGACGCTCGTAGTCCCCTTGATCCGGCGGCTCTCGATGGGCTGCGGTGAGCCGCTGCAGGGGTTCCCGCGGCGAGCGCCGGCGTCGGCACGTCCCGCGGGGCCGACGCCGGCGCCCGTGCGCCACGGCCTGCCCCAGCCGCGGGCCTGCCGCCATGGGTGAACTGCGCGGGGAGTTGCGCACGGATGAGCCCCTGGCCCGTCACACCAGTTGGCGGGTCGGGGGCCCGGCACGGCGGCTCTATCGACCGGCGGACGTGCACGACCTGGTGGAGTTCCTGCGTCGGCTCGACCCGGGCGAGCCGCTTCTCTGGCTCGGGCTTGGCAGCAACCTGCTGGTCCCGGATGTGGGCTTTCCCGGCACCGTGATCCTCACCCATGGGTGCCTGACGGGCCTGGAGCGCCGCGGGCCCGCGGGTGTTTACGCGCAGGCCGGCGCCACCTGCGCCCGGGTCGCCCGCTTTGCCGCCCGCCATGACCTGATCGGCGTCGAATTCCTGGCGGGTATCCCCGGCACCATGGGCGGGGCCTTGACGATGAACGCCGGGGCCTGGGGCGGGGAGACCTGGACCCACGTCAGCCGGGTGCGCACCATCGATCGGACCGGCCTGGTACGCGAACGCACACCGGCCGACTTCCACATCGGCTACCGGGATGTACGCGGCGCCCCGGGCGAATGGTTTCTCGACGTGGAGCTTGAATTGCAACCGGGGGATGGGGTGGCGGCCATGACGCGGATGCGCGCCCTCCTGGACCAACGTGCCCGCACCCAGCCCACAGGGCTGCCGAGTTGCGGGTCGGTGTTCCGCAACCCGCCGGGCGACTACGCGGCCCGGCTGATCGAGTCGGTCGGACTCAAGGGCTACCGGATCGGCGGGGCCCAGGTTTCGGAAAAGCACGCGAATTTCATTATCAACACAGGCCCGGCCACGGCCCGGGACATCGCCGGGCTGGTGGATCATGTGCGCTGCGAGGTCGAGCGCCACACCGGGGTGCGGCTGAAACCCGAGTACGTCAGTGTCACGGCAGTACGTTAGTACGTTAGTACGTGAGTACGGGCGGAGCCACGATGCCCGTGCACGCCCTCTTCCCGTACTCCCGTACTCCCGTCCTCCCGTACTAACGTACTAACGTACTAACGTACTTTATTCTAAGCGATCGAAATGACATCACTCATCAATCAAGCCTTTCTTGAGCGGTTCGGCAAGGTCGCGGTGCTGTTGGGCGGGCGCGCCGCCGAGCGGGAGGTTTCACTCACGAGCGGCAACGCGGTGCTGCAGGCACTGTGCCGCCAGGGTGTCGATGCCCACCCGCTGGACCCGGACGAGACCGTGCTGGAACAGTTGCGGGCGGGCGGGTTCGACCGGGCCTTCATCATCCTGCACGGCCGCGGCGGTGAGGACGGGGTGATCCAGGGCGCCCTGGAGACCATCGCGATGCCCTATACCGGCTCCGGGGTCCTGGGGTCCGCGCTGGGGATGGATAAATACCGCACCAAGCTCGCCTGGGCCGGGGCCGGGCTGCCGACCGCCGACTCGGTCCTCCTGCGCGATGAGTCTGACTTGGCCCAGGCGGCGGCGATCGGCTTCCCGCTGATGGTCAAGCCGGCCCACGAGGGGTCCAGCATCGGCATGGCCCGGGTCACGGACCCGGACGCCCTGGCGACGGCCTGGCGGAGCGCGCGCGGGTACGACCCCTTGGTCATCGCCGAGCGCTGGATCGCTGGTGCCGAGTACACCTGCGCCATCCTGGGGCGTGAGGCCCTGCCCATCATCCGGCTCGAGACCCCCCACGCCTTCTATGACTACGACGCCAAGTACCGGGCGGACAGCACCCGTTACCTGTGTCCCTGCGGTCTGTCCGCGGCGGATGAGGCGCGCTTCCGGCAACTGGCCCTGGACGCCTTCGACGCCGTCGGGGCGAGCGGCTGGGGGCGGGTCGACCTGATGGTCGATGCGGCGGGGGCGCCCTATCTGCTTGAGATCAACACGGTCCCGGGCATGACCGACCACAGTCTGGTGCCCATGGCCGCACGGGCGGCGGGTCTCGACTTCGAGACCCTGGTGCTGCGTATCCTTGAGACGAGCCGCGAGCGTGTCTGAACCAACCACCACCCCGGCCGCGCCGCCGCTCGATTCGCTGCCGACGCCGCCACCGGCGCCGCGGCGTACCCGCCTGCGCGCCCTCACCGGGCTCGCGTTGCTGGGGGCCATGGCGGGAGGCGTCTGGGCCTTCGGCTATTGGGAGCCCCGACTCCTGCCGGTGCGCACCATCGAGGTCCAGGGGGAATTGCACCATCACTCATCCGAACTGCTGCGCGAGACCCTGGGTCAGCGGCTGCAAGGGGGCTTCCTCACCGCCGACCTCAATGACCTGAAGCGGGCCGCGGAGGGCTTGCCCTGGGTCGGCGCGGCCAGCATCCGCCGTGTGTGGCCCGACCGGCTCCAGGTGCGGGTGCTGGAGCATCGGCCGGTGGCACGCTGGAAGGGCGACGGGCTGGTGACCGCCGAGGGCGTCGTGTTTCGTCCCCGCGGCCAGGTCCCGGCCGGGTTGCCGCTGCTCGAGGGCGACGAGGCGCGCGCCCGTGAATTGGTCGAGCGCTATCTCAAGTGGCGCGATGCCTTGATGTTGGCGGGCCAACTCATCGACACCCTGAGCGTCGATGCCCGCGGGGCCTGGCACCTGGACCTGGTCTCCAATACCCGCCTGGAATTGGGTACCAACGATATCGAGCGGCGCCTGACGCGGTTCATCGCGGCCGTCCCCCAACTGGAGGCGGCTGGCCGCGCCCGGGTGGTGGACCTGCGCTATAGCAACGGCTTCGCCGTCAAATGGGCAGGCAGCGCGGTCGCCGCGGCGCCGGAGCCGGCGCCGCCCAAGACCGCGCCGCCGACGCATACCAAGGCCCGGAAAAAGGGCGCGACGGCGAACCCGGCGACCAGACAGACGCGGGCACCGACCCAGGCGCAGCGACCGGCGGCGGCACCGCAAGCGCGCCCGCGGCCGCGCACAGTGGCCGCGCCGACCAAGGCACGGGCCCAGACACCACCACCGCCGCAGCGGCACGCGCCGCCGGCACCGGTGCGCGCACCGGCGCGCGCCCTGACCCAGGCGGTCCCGGGGCGACCCTAGGCGAAACGGCAAGAGCGAACAGGCAAACGGGGGGAGAAACGGAATGGCACGACGCAACGACAAAAATCTATTGGTGGGGCTGGACATCGGCACCTCGAAGATCGCCTGTCTGGTGGGCGAACTGAAAGACGATGACCAGATCGAGATCATCGGCATCGGCACCAGCCCCTCGCGCGGCCTGAAGAAGGGCGTGGTGGTGGACATCGAGTCCACGGTCACGTCCATCCAGCGGGCGGTCGAGGCGGCGGAAGCGATGGCCGGGTGCGACATCCATTCGGTTCACGCGGGGATCGCCGGCAACCATATCAGCAGCCGTCCTTCCAACGGCAGTACCCCCATCAAGGAGCGCGAGGTCAATCAGGCCGACGTGGACCGGGTACTCGATAACGCCCGGGCGGTCGCGATCCCGGCGGACCAGCAAATGCTCCACCTCGTCCCCCAGGAATTCATCATCGACGGCCAGGAGGGTATCCGCCAGCCGATCGGGATGTGCGGGGTACGCCTGGAGGCGCGGGTGCTCATCGTCACGGGGGCGGTGAGCGCGGCCCAGAACATCCGCAAATGCATTGGCCGCTGTGGGCTGGAGGTGGACTACCTGATGCCCGCGCCGCTGAGCGCCTCGTATTCGGTCTTGGGTGAGGACGAGCAGGAATTGGGCGTCTGCCTGGTCGACATCGGCGGCGGCACCACCGACATCGCGGTCTTCGCCGACGGGGCCATCCGCCACACGGCGGTGATCCCGATCGCCGGCGATCAGGTCACCAACGACATCGCCTTGGCCCTGCGCACCCCCACCCAGCACGCCGAACAAATCAAGATTCAGCACGCCTGCGCCCTGACGCAGCTCGCCGGCGGCGCCGACAACATCGAGGTCCCCAGCATCGGTGATCGCCCGCTGCGCCGACTGTCGCGCCAGACCCTCGCCGAGGTGGTGGGCCCCCGCTATGAGGAACTGCTCGATCTGGTGCGTAAAGACTTGGATCGCAGCGGATTTAAAGAGCTGGTGGCGGGGGGCGTCGTGCTCACCGGCGGCAGCGCGAAGATGCAGGGCTTAATCGAACTGGCGGAGGAGGTGTTCCACATGCCGGTGCGCCTGGGCGTACCCCGGTATGTCATCGGCATGGACGAGGTCATGCGCGATCCGGTCTACGCCACCGGCGTCGGGCTCTTGATCTACGCCGGCCAAAACCGCTTTGCCAAGCGTCCTGAACTCACTGCCGGGCGGGGACTCAAGGGCCTCGTGTCACGGACGCGCAGTTGGTTCCAGGGCAATTTCTAGTCATAAACAGGTCGGGGGAGAGAGTGCAATGTTTGAAATGATGGATACCCATAGCCAGTCCGCCGTCATCAAGGTGATCGGGGTCGGCGGCGGCGGCGGCAACGCGGTCAATCACATGGTCGACTCCACCATCGAGGGGGTGGACTTCATCTGCGCCAACACCGACGCGCAGGCGCTCAAAGGGTCGCGGGTCAAGACCATCCTGCAACTGGGCTCCGGGATAACCAAGGGCCTGGGTGCGGGTGCCAACCCGGAGGTGGGCAAGCAGGCGGCGCTGGAGGATCGCGAGCGCATCGCCGAGGCCCTGGCCGGGGCGGACATGGTATTCATTACCGCCGGCATGGGCGGCGGTACCGGCACCGGTGCCGCCCCGGTGGTCGCCGAGGTGGCCAAGGAGTTGGGCATCCTCACGGTCGCGGTGGTGACCAAGCCCTTCCCGTTCGAGGGCAGCAAGCGGCGCCGCATCGCCGATGACGGCATTGCCGAGTTGGCCAAGCATGTGGACTCGCTGATCACGATCCCGAACGAGAAGCTGCTGGCGGTGCTCGGCAAGGACATGACCCTGCTCGGGGCCTTCAAATCGGCGAACGATATTTTGTTGAATGCCACCCGCGGCATCGCCGAGCTGATTACCCGTCCGGGTCTGATCAACGTCGACTTCGCCGACGTGAAGACCGTGATGTCGGAGATGGGGGTCGCCATGATGGGTACCGGGGCCGCCGTCGGCCTCGACCGGGCGCGGGAAGCGGCGGAGGCCGCCATTCGCTGCCCCTTGTTGGAGGACATCGATCTGGCTGGGGCCAAGGGCATCCTGGTCAACATCACCGCGGGCAGCAGCCTGACCATGGGCGAGTTCGACGAGGTCGGCAACACGGTCCGGGATTTCGCCGACGACGACGCTACCGTGGTGCTCGGCACCGTCATCGACCCGGACCTGGAGGACGAACTGCGGGTCACGGTCGTGGCTACCGGCCTGGGGGCCCGCCGGATCTCCCTGACGCTGCGTCCGAACCCGGAGGAGCCGCTGATGCGACTGGTCCCGGCGGACGGCGAGTCCGGCCCCGACTATGGGGAGATCGGGCGTCGCCCCGCCATCTACCGCAAGGCGGCAACCGCCGGCGGGAACACCGCCGAGGCGGTGGACAACGATCTCGACTATCTGGACATCCCCGCCTTCCTGCGCCGTCAGGCCGATTGATCGCGGGAGCCGTCCGCGGGACCAGGGAGGGTCCCGGCGCCAGGCGTAGTGGTTGTTTCCCTAAGGGATGGCCCAGCTTGACTCTTAAATGGAGATTATTGGTCCGCAAGGACGCGACCGACAGCGCGGCGCTAGGGAAATCCCTTTAGATATATACTAAGTAAAAACAACATAATATAGATTTCTTGCGCAGAGGACTTGATAAAGTTTCGGGAAAACCCTAAGCTTCTACCAAAGCCCGGAATCGTTCGGGCGTCACGCGGCTGGTGCCTTGGTGTCGATGGTCGGCGCCGCGGCTGACCGCTGCGGTCTGGGACTAGGGAGCCCGAATGATGGTCAAGCAACGTACACTAAAGAACGTGATCCGCGCCACCGGCGTCGGCCTTCATACCGGCGACAAGGTGTACCTCACGCTGCGCCCGGCGGCCCCCGACACCGGCATCATCTTCCGACGGGTGGACCTGGAGCAACCGGTCGAGATTCGCGCCTGCCCGCACAACGTGGGCGATACGCGGCTCTCCACCACCCTCGTCAACGGCGAGGTGCGGGTGTCCACGGTGGAACATCTGCTGTCGGCCTTCGCCGGTCTTGGGATCGACAACGCCTATGTGGACGTGAGCGCCCCGGAGGTGCCGATCATGGACGGCAGCGCCGGACCCTTCGTGTTCCTGATCCAGTCCGCCGGGGTGGAAGAGCAAAACCGCCCCAAACGCTTCATCCGCATCAAGCGCCCGGTCGAGGTGCGCGACGGTGACAAGTACGCCCGGTTCGAGCCTTACGACGGTTTCAGCGTGGAGTTCTCCATCGATTTCGACCACCCGGCCTTTCATGACCGGGCCAAGCGGGCCAGCATGGACTTCTCCACCTCCTCCTTCGTCAAGGAGGTCAGCCGCGCCCGCACCTTCGGCTTCCTGCGCGACATCGAAGCCCTGCGTCAACAGGGCCTGGCCCTGGGCGGCAGCCTCGACAACGCCGTGGTGGTGGACGAGTTCCGGGTGCTGAACGAAGAAGGCTTGCGCTATGAGGACGAGTTCGTCAAGCACAAGATCCTGGATGCGATCGGCGACCTCTATCTCCTGGGGCATACCCTGATCGGCGCCTTCAAGGGCCACAAATCGGGGCATTCGCTCAACAACCAGCTGTTGCGTGCCCTGGTCGCAGACCAGACGGCCTGGGAAGAGGCAGTGTTCGAGGACGCCACGCACGCGCCGATCAGTTACGCCCAGCCGCTTGCGCTTGCCTGATCGCACGCGGCGCCTAGTCGAGTGGCGCCCCGGGGCGCGCCTCCTGGTGTCGGGCCGCCAGGCGTCGGAAGACGTCAGCAAGCCCGGCATCGGTCATGTGTGCGGCCGCCGCCATCAGATGCTCGACCACGGCGGGGGTCAGTCTGGCCAGGTGTTGCGCCGTCTGACGCCGCGCGACGCGCTCGCGCGGGCGCGCCCGCACCTTGACCGAGGTAATCCCGGCCCCCTCCAGCCCCCGGGCCAGATCCGGGGCCTGATAGCGCAGCCGCGTCGCCCAGGCCGCCGCGTCGACCGTCACCGTCAGAGTTCCATCGGTGGTACTGACCTGGATACAATGCGGCCGGGCGGCGGGGGCAAGCAGCTCGCGGACCTGGGCCAGCAAGCAATCCTCGCGGCGCTGCAGCGCCAGACACCGGGCCACCGCGGGACTGGTGGTCAGAAGGTCCCGCACATGGGCGGCGCTGGTACGACCGGGCCTTTTTTTTGCCATGACTAGAGAGGTACCACTTTTGCCTGATTCACAAAAACTTGATCCAGATCAATTGCCGGACGCTCATGAGCGCTCGCCTCGACCAGGCGACTGTAGTATAAACAACGCTCTTCTTCGTCCTATCCACCTACAGGGGTCAGCAATGTACCACCTCGACCGTAGAAAGACCGTTCTTGGACAAACCGCCGTCGCACTGTCGGCGGTCATGTTGTGTGCCGCCGCGGGCGGCGGGGCCGGATTCTGGCTGGGGAAGCAGACCACCGCCGCCCGGAGCGACGCGCCCTCCACCAACCACCCCAGAACCGCGGGCCCCGCGCCCGCCACCGCCCAGCCGGAGGCGCCGCAGATCGATGCCATGGCGTCCAGCCTCGGCGAGGTGCAGGCGGAACTCATGCGGCTCAATGCCCTGGGTGAGCGACTGGTGGATATGGGGGGACTCGACCGCCAGGAGTTCGATTTCCGCAACCCGCCGCCGCAGGGTGGGCCCGAGGAAGCGGCGGCACGGGATTATACGATCAAGGAGATCGCGAGCGAGCTAGGAAGCGTGGTCAGCCTGCTCAAGGATCGCAAGCGTAAGCTGGAGATCCTCGAAGAGGCGATCAGCGGGAAGGACCTCACCGCCAAGTCCGTGCCCGCGGGCTGGCCGATTCGCACGGGATACATCACCTCCAACTATGGGATGCGCATCCATCCGATCCGCCACCGGGCCATGTTCCATCAGGGCGTCGACTTCGCCGCACCCCAGGGCAGCCCGGTGGTCGCGGTGGCGGACGGCGTCGTGACCTTCAGCGGACGGCGCAGCGGTTACGGCAACCTGATCGAGATCAGTCATGCCAACGGCTACGCCACCCGCTACGGACACAACTCCGTCAACGGGGTGTCAGAGGGACAGCCGATCCGCAAGGGTCAGGTAATCGGTGCCGTCGGAGCGACCGGGAGCGCCACCGGACCTCATGTGCACTTCGAGGTCCGACGCAACGGCGATGCGCTGAATCCGATGCCGTTCGCCGGCGAGCAGGGCAACAGCACACTGATCGCGGCCAATTTCGCCAATTTGCGCTGATCCCTGGTCGTAACCACCAACCGAAGGGGCCGGTCTGCCGTGGGGCAGACCGGCCCCTTTGTCATTGGCCTCAGGGTTTCAAACCGCGAGCCGCGAGCTGCGCCCGCAGTTGCGCCAGTTCTCGTTCGGCCTCCTGAAGCGCCCGCGTCTGCTCCTCGGCCCGCTGCTCGGCCTCCCGCCACTCGGGCAGCACGAAGTCGGCATAGACCGGGTCGCGGACCATCGCCTTGGGCTCGAGCTGTGTGAGCAGGTCGGTAACCGGAATTGCAGCCCGGCAGGACCCGCGAGCGGACGATACCGTCGTCCGGGACGATGGGCGGAAGCCCATCTCCAGGGCCACCATCCGGGCGATCGGGCGGGTGTCGAGAAAGTGCTGCAAGAGTTCGACGAACCAGCCGTAAACCAGAAAGGTCCCGTAGTCGGACATCGGCTTCTCCTCCAGACGACCGTTATTCCACTCGTAATGGATGTCCGATTCCAGGTAATACTCCCTCCAATAGGTCTCCTCCGAGACCCGCAGGCCGTCCGCGCAGCAGGGCTCGCCGGGCGGCTGGCGTTCGACGCCGGGCGGCTGGCGTTCGACGCCGGGCGGCGGGGGCTGGTGCGCCGGTGTGCGAAGGGTCGCGGCGGTTGGGCACATAGCGATGGGCCTTGCTTGGGGGGATTGCCTGGGTTGAAGCCTAGCACGGCGCACGGCGCGGGTGTTGTCATCATCGACCGCCCAACCTGGACCCCACGCATTCGCCTCGGCGACCCGCTGGGGCTCGTTGCCGCCCTAGTGCTGGTCTTCGTGGTACAAACGCCACGCGGTGATAGCGACCAGATTCTAGCGGGGATCGGTCCGCACAGCGGACCCTACGGTAAGCCCGCGCTCCGTAGGGTCCGCTGTGCGGACCAACGGCCTCGCGGTGAGCCCGGTGACCCGGTCGGGTAGCCAGGCGACGTTACCGCCACCCAGCCCCCTAAGAACCGTGCTTGCGACTTTCACCGCACACGGCTCAAGCCTTGATAAGCCCCAGTGACAGAGCCGGCCGTTCGGCCTTCGCGATACCAATTTGCAGCCCTCGTACCGTTCGGTGTACCTTGGCGTGCGCCAATCCACTTTGCAGTCGGTGGCTGCA
>NZ_CAIKKU010000189.1 GCF_903828115.1 uncultured Thiodictyon sp.
CGCCGCACTGGGGTGCGGCGTTCCCGGTGGCCGGAATTATGATCCAGGCCCGGAGCATGGCCACCTTTCAGGTGCACTGGGCCGCTGCGCAAGCGCTCTCGATCACCGCGTCGGAGAGGTAATAGCCAGCCCGTCTCAGGTCCAGCAACGTGGTGCGCAAGTCGCTAAGCAAACCACGCCGATGGGCCTCCACCAACAGGCCAGCGGTCCCTTTGACCGGTAAGCCATAGATATGGTGAGCAATCCTGCGTCCTCGCTTTTCATCGATGATCGCCAGGCAGGGCGCCAGGCTGCGCGCCAACGCAATGACAGCGGCCTCGCCGGGGTCGAGTTCGGCATCAGGCAAACTCTTCCGCGAGATCGTCACCCTTCAAATCGACCACCGGGACCCCGGCGCGGCTGGCCGTCAGCAGAAATTCGACGCGGCCCATGCCACACAATCGGCCAGCCTTGCCCGAGGAAATGCGGCCCTGCTCGAAGAGCTTGAGTGCAAGCAAAAAACGCGCCTCGTCGGCAAAATTATCCGTCAACTCGGCTGGCGAGGGTAGTCCTTCTACTGGGAGTTCAATCGTCAATGTGTGCATTTGGTCCTCATCATCAATCCCGGGCGGCAAGTTTGCCAGCTACCGCGGCCTGCCGAGCTTGCGCCAGTATGTGTTGATCGCCCAGGACCGACCCGCCATCGACGCCTATCCCGACCCCGAGGCCCCGATCCACTTCGAGTCCATCGGCTGCACCCTGTTGCTGCGCGAGGTCTATGATAAGGCGGAGTTCGAGGCCCCCGGGCAGCCGACTTGACCACCGCTCCGGCCGCCAGGACACAGGAGGTCGAGGCTTCATCTCTCCGGCCCCGGTCTCGCTAACGGCCATGGAAGGTCGCTCTGCCACCCCGGAGCATGAAAGCACGTCAGGCTAACGCCCATGGTAACAAGACCGGCCACCCCGAACCATGAAAGCCCCCCGTGGAAGCGGCTTGAGCCGCGACGAGGCCACGGCAGATTGCGAGCTCGCGTCGCGGCTGAAGCCGCTCCCACCGCGTCGGCCCTCATAACCCCGGCCAAGTCGCACCGGCGAGCGCACGCGTTCAAGCCCGCTCGGACGCTGGGAGCGCCGCACCCCAGTGCGGCGCGGCCTCGCAAGCGACCGCAGCGTTGCGTTCTGCCGATAGACCGCGCCGCACTGGGGTGCGGCGCTCCCGGTGGCCGGAATTAGGACCAAGTCCGCCGGGCCGCCTACAGCAACCCCCGAATCCTCGCCGCCACCGCCCCCCAATCCACCGCCGGTGTCAGATGGCACCAACTCATCCGCACACAGCCGTTCGCCTCCCCATCGCTCATCCCCATCGCCTTCAGCACCTGGCTCGGGGCGTAGCTGCTGGAGGTGCAGGCGGAGCCGTTGGAGATGGCGATCAGGTCCTTCAGCGCCACCATCCGACACCCTTGGGCGCATAGAGCTTGTGGCCGCTCACAGAGATCAGATCGATCCGTGGATTGCGCAGCGGCTCCAGGTCCTTGCCGAAGCCCTGTGCGGCATCGGTGTGGAACCAGGGTTGTTGCTCTCCGTCGCCCCGCTGGTAAAGACCACCTCGTCCCGCCTGGCCCCGACCACCGCCGCCACCTGATCGCGCGCCCGCTGCACCGCCTGCTTGGCGCGGGCACCGAAGGCGTGGGTGCGGCTGCCCTCGTTGCCGAAGTCCTCGTCCAGGAAGTGCAGGAGGACCTTGCGGACCGCGGGGTCCAGGGGGGTGGTGGCGTTGCAGTCGAGATAAACAGGGCTCATAAGGAATGTCTCGGTTCTCGTAACCCCGCTCCGGCGGTGTCACCCAGGTGCCAGGCGGGCCTTGATCATAATCCCGGCCCATCAGCCAACGGCCATATCTTTGGTCCGCACAGCGGACCCGACGGCCCCGCGCCCGTAGGGTCCGCTGTGCGGACCAGCGACCTCCCGTCCAGCAGGGTCGCCGGAGTGATGATCAAGGCCGCCAGGCGCTTCGCGCCCGGGGCGAGCCGACGCCCCGGCATTTCCGTCCCGGAGTCGCTGCGTTGAGGGCCAAGGTATACTTCGCACTCGACGGTTGCACTTCTCGAAGGGTTTCCAATGAACGCATCGCACCCCAGCGCACCCGACTTGTCGGCGGACCAAGCTCAACCCGTATCGGCGGCCAAACCCCGCCGCTCCGCCTTCGACGCCCAGGGCTTCCGCAAGACCGTCGCCGAACTCCAGGAGGAGATCCGGGTACTCTACACTGCGGACAACGTACCCTGGATCATCGGCTACTCCGGCGGAAAGGACTCCACCACCACCCTGCAACTGATCTGGACCGAGCGACGCGGCCTCGCCCCCCATAAGCCGCTTCTACTCCTGGCGATCATGGACATGATCGAGGAGGGCAAGATCACCGGCCCCTGGATCAGCTACTCACCCGGTCGAAGCGGCACACATCCACAAGCACTCGGAAAGCGGAGACAACGACCCACGCAACGGCCTCGCGCTGACGCGAGACGCCCACTGGATGTTTGATCGGGGGCTCTGGACGGTCGATTATCGGGACGGGGTCTACGTGGTTCACGTTGCGGAGGGACGGTTTGAAGATGAATCCCCGATTAGCCGGAGTCTGATGCAGCACCACGGCGGACTGCTCTACCTCCCCGGCACCCAGGGTTTGCGGCCAGACCCGAAGCGGTTGGGTTGGCACCGGAGCAGCGTGTTTGTGGGTTCACGATGACTCGATTAGGAGCAGAAGGAATTTAGCCCCTGGTGGCCCACGCCTGTGTGCTGTGATCGGAACGCCCCCGATTCAAGGTCAAATGTCTTAACGCCCTGCCGCGAGCACAACGAACAGGCCAAGCGGCGTGTAATGTCCGCGAACCGTAAAGCAGAACCATGCAGAGAGAGCAATTATGTCTCGTCGCCGCCAAAGTGTCGTTGAGGACTTGATTGAGGTCGCGGCTATGCTGCCGTGGTGGGTTGGTGTGATGATCGGCGCACTGAGCTATTTCTTGCTTCATCCACTCGCCGAAGCCCCGCCTGTTACGGCTTCGGGTCTTAACGACCTATCGGGAATGGTGAATAGTCAATTCATCCGCACGGCAGCAATGATCGGCCAATACATTCTGCCGCTCGTTTTCATCATCGGCGCAGTTCTTTCGGCCATAAGGGCGTTCAAGGGCGGGAGTCTGCTTAAGGCGGCAAAGGCGACGCGAGGTAGCGCTGACCTCATGGATATATCCTGGAGAGAGTTCGAGCAGTTGATCGGCGAAACGTTTCGCGAGCGGGGCTTTTCTGTTGCCGAGACCCCTTCAGGGCCGGATGGAGGGGTTGATCTTGAACTGCGCAAGAATGGCGAACTTCACCTGGTTCAGTGCAAGCGCTGGCGTGCATATAAGGTCGGCGTCGAAATCGTACGCGAATTGTATGGTGTGATGGCGGCCCGTGGGGCGGCCGGTGGCTATGTGATAAGCTCGGGCGTGTTCACCAACGAAGCCGAGAAATTCGCCCATGGCCGCAACATCGAGCTGTGGGATGGCGCAAAGCTGAAGGCGATGATTCGTCATGATCGGGCGGAGTCCCGTTCAGGCTTGAGTCAAGTAGCGAGCGCGCCGCGCGCCAACCCTGGCAGCCGGGAGGGCCGCACTACATCAGAAAAACCTCGCTGCCCAGTTTGCGGCGCTGACATGGTGCTGCGAACCACAAGGCGCGGAGCGAATGCCGGACAGCAGTTTTGGGGATGCAGCAGTTTTCCGGGGTGTAAGGGAACGAGAAATCGTTCCTGAGTCTTGGGGCGTCTCCGGAAAGGTGGAGTTGCACGCCCGCAGCCCCGTGTGTCGCGCACAAGCGCTCGGGAAGCGGAGAAACGACCCGCGCAATGGGCTCGCGCTGACGCGAGACGCCCACTGGATGTTCGATCGGGGCACTTGCGCAGTTGATTATCAGGACGGCATCTACGTGGTACGCGTTCCGGAATGCAAATGTGAGGATGAATCGCCGATTGGCCGGAGTCTGATGCAGCACCACGGCGGACTGCTCTACCTCCCCGGCACCCAGGGTTTGCCGCCAGACCCCAAGCGATTGGGTTGGTACCAAAGCAACGTGTTCGTGGGTTCACGATGACTTGGGATCGAGTGAAAGGCGGCCGAGCGTCTGGTGAAATTCGTCTACTCTCCCCGGAACTTCAAGGGAGATCAGTATACTGTCCACGAAATTTTGCTGTCCCAGAAATTTCGGAGCCGCTTCAGCGGCTTACGGCATCTCTGCCTGTCCATCTGCTGGATTTGGGGTTATCGGTGGCGTCGGCAAAGGGCTTGGTGGTATGTCCACGATTTCACGCGAACAAATATCAGACGCCTCACTGACGATCCTTTCCGCCAATTCCTCGATTTGACTGGTATCCGTGATCAGCCGGAGAAAATCCTGCTCAAAATCACTTGCGTACCCGACTTCCTCTTTCGAGAACCAAACAAGCTTACTCCACGCACGCTTCGCCCATCGATAAGTCGCCAAAGATCCACTATCCAAGCCCAAATCACGATCCACAGGCACAAGCCCATAATGGAATGCAGTTGTAGCAAACTGGATATGCAGGAGATAATTTCCGCCCGGCGTAGCGAAGAAAATGCCTTTACTCTCCCAGCCGTCAGATTTGTTTCCTCGCTGACACCACCGAATAAGATTTTGTTCATTTGACTGAAAAGGCTTGAGTCTTTCTGGAACCTCTTCCGTATAGGAGAAGCGGTGATCTACATTATTTTCTATTGCCTGCCGGAGATCCGCCATGAACCTATTGAGTAACCTGCCGCGAAAGTGTGCGTCGCTAAATACCTGGCTGATCTTGAGCGCCGACAAGGCATTTTCTGAAGTACTCATCAGCGCTTTAGCGATGTCTTGAAATTCGTCATCGTTCTCGTTCATTTCTTTTCCCGCTATTTTCCTGACCAGCATAGCATAATGATCGATGCCAAAAGCCAGTTGGATCAGATTGTTTTGAATGCAATACAACACGCAGGACTCAAGCCATGGAATGATATCTCGCGCATAAGAAATTGGCCGGACATCCGGAGCACGATCCTTCTCGGGCCTAGCCTCGGAACAGCAATCTCCTGCATTTTCAGGAGTCGCTATTGCGCCCAACGATTCTTTCGTAGGCTGCCGGCCGTCGAGGGTAAGATATAGCAAGACGGCACACTTGCTGAATTTCGCCGCGTAACCCCAGTAGCGCTCGACTTGCCTATCTTGATCTCCCGCATCAATCTTGTTTTCGATCAGAAGCAGGAAGTTCCTCATCTCGACAACGATGTCGACCCTGCCCTTATTGTTTTCTTCCCTGAACCGCTTTTCGCTCTTGACAACCGCCTTATCGATGACTGAGCTATCTAACGCCACCCCCGTCTGTTGCAGAAACAAATTGAGGAAAGCACCTCTCTGACCATGCAACCCTTTTGGGCTCAGGAGTTCAGCAATCATGCGCGAGTGCGTTTGCTCCTCCATTCTTTCGCTGCGCGCTATTGAGTAGATATTGAATCGCCTGCCCGTCATTTCATCCAGGAATTCATGCCTCTCATGAATGCGGCTTATCCTCTGCAATAGCTCTTGTTCATTGGATGACATCAAGAAATCTCGTTAGTTGAAAGTTGAGCAGTTACCGCGAATAGCTCCACACATCGTGCAAGGTCGCGATCATCGCGCTGGCCTCGATCATCGTTGTCGCCAGCGGCGATCGGTCCACGGCGATCGGTCCGCAC